>NZ_JBIWGA010000002.1:336363-743453 GCF_044763345.1 Streptomyces sp. NPDC096132 | reverse complement strand
GGAACTGCTGGAGCAATCCCTGATGCGGTTCGTCGCCGACGGCAAACCGGGATCTCTGTAGGTCAGCCCGCAGGGCCCATTCTGTTAGGCGCTGTAAGGCGAGCGGGCGCCGAAAGGGTGGGGGCATGGCCGGTCGGGCGCTGCCGTGACCAGAGCGAGGGGGTGCTGTGGACCTCCCCCGTTGAGGGCGCCTGTCCTGGCCTCGCCGTTCCTGACCGTACTGGTCAAGGTCTTGGGGAGCTGGCGATGTCGCACTCGAACCACACCGTCTTTCCGCCCCCGGGTGTCGGCGACACGCCCCACTTGTCGACCACGGTGCCCAGGAGGAAGAGGCCGCGGCCCGTCTCCGACTCCGGGTCCAAGGTGAGGGACTGGGCGGGGAGTTCGGGGTGGTCGTCCGTCACCTCCACCCGGACTCCCTCCGGCCGCTTCAGCAGGAGCAACTTGCAGCGGCGGTCCGGGACATGGCGGTAGACGTTGGCGATCAGTTCTGTCGTTGCCAACTCGACTGCGTCCGTGAGGGGTTCGAGTTCCCAGTACTCCAGGAATCTGCGGATGATGCGGCGGATGTGGCCGGCCGAGTGGGTGCCGACCGTGAGGGTCATGCGGTACTGCGTGGGGATCGGCGGGGCGTAGATGGAGGGGAAGTATCCGTTCACGGGACCAGCGTGACCGGCTGTGACTACGCTGGGCTACAGAACGAATGCAACGCGTGCCGTCGTGAGAGGGGACTCCCCGTGGTCCACATCAACGTCCTCGACCCTGGTGCCTCGCCGCTCGACTACTACGGTTTCGAGCTCCGGCGGTTGCGGGAGGCCGCTGGGCTCACGCAACGTCAACTGGGCGATGTTCTCAACTACACCGGGTCGTTGGTGGGGCAGATCGAGACCGCCCGGAAGGTGCCGACGCCGGAGTTCAGTGAGCGGGTGGACGCGGCGCTCGTGACCGGTGGGTTCTTCACCCGGCTCGTCGACCTTGTGCTCCGTAGCCAACTTCCGGCCTGGTTCAGGCAGACGGCCGAGCTGGAAGCGCGGGCCGTCGAGATCTGTACCTTTCAGACCAACCTCATTCATGGTCTGCTGCAAACCCCGGCGTACGCGCGTGCGGTCCTTGGCGTGCTTGACCGGACCGACCTCGACGACCGCACCGCCGTCCGACTCGCCCGCCAGCGCATTCTCGAGAAGGGCGACCCTCCTGTCTTTTGGGTCGTCCTCACGGAGGGCGTGCTGTGTCAGGAGATCGGCGGTCGGCAGGTCATGCGGGCACAACTCGCCCACTTGTTGTCGTTCGAGGGTAATCCTCGGATCAACATCCAGGTGCTGCCGTTCGCGGTCGGAGCGCACCCGGGGACACAAGGCTCGTTCACCCTCTTCCGCTTCGCCAGCGACCCGGCCATCGTCTACACCGAGGGGTACGGCAGTGGCCATCCGAGCGCGAACTTGGACACCGTCAAGGACTGTTCACTCCGTTACGATCATCTCCGGGCCGCCGCTCTCTCCCTCAAGGATTCGGCGGAGCTGATCCGGCGAGTGATGGAGGAGCGCTATGGAGAGCAGCATCTGGCGTAAGTCGTCGTACAGCGGCGACCAGGGCGGCGAGTGCGTAGAGATCGCCGAGACCTACTCCACCATCGCCGTCCGCGACTCCAAGAACCCGGCGGGCCCCATCCTCACGCTCCGGCCCGCCGTGTTCTCGAACTTCCTCTCCTGGGCGGCCGCTACAGCCGCTGAATGATCGTCCCCGTCGCCAGCGCACCCCCCGCGCACATGGTGATCAGGGCGAACTCCTTGTCGGTGCGTTCCAGTTCGTGAAGGGCCGTCGTGATCAGGCGGGCGCCCGTCGCGCCCACCGGGTGGCCGAGGGCGATCGCGCCGCCGTTGACGTTGACCTTGGTCAGGTCCGTTTCGAAGACCTTCGCCCAGCTCAACACCACCGACGCGAAGGCCTCGTTGATCTCGATCAGGTCGATGTCCTTCAGGGACATGCCGGCCTTGCCGAGTACCGCTCGTGTCGCGTCGATGGGGCCGTCGAGGTGGAAGTGCGGGTTCGCGCCGACCAGGGCCTGGGCCACGATCCTCGCCCTCGGCTTCAGTTTCAGGGCGCGGGCCATGCGTTTCGACGACCACATGATCGCCGCCGCGCCGTCGCTGATCTGGGAGGAGTTGCCTGCCGTATGAATCGCCGTGGGCATGACCGGCTTCAGGCCGGACAGGGCCTCCAGTGAGGTGTCCCGCAGGCCCTCGTCCCTGTCCACCAGGCGCCACATTCCCTGGCCGGCCGCCTGTTCGTCCTCCGTGGTCGGGACCTGGACGGCGAAGGTCTCCTTCTTGAAGCGTTCCTCCGACCAGGCCACCGCGGCGCGGGATTGCGACAACACGCCCAGTTCGTCGACGTCCGCCCTTGTCAGACCCCGGTTGCGGGCGATGCGTTCCGCCGCCTCGAACTGGTTCGGGAGGTCTACGTTCCACTCGTCCGGGAAGGGCTTGCCCGGGCCGTGCTTCGAGCCAGAGCCCAGGGGGACGCGGGACATCGCCTCCACGCCGCAGCTGATGCCGACGTCGATGACGCCCGCCGCGATCATGTTCGCCGTCATGTGGGACGCCTGCTGCGAGGAGCCGCACTGGCAGTCGACCGTCGTCGCCGCCGTCTCGTAGGGGAGGCCCATGGTGAGCCATGCGGTCCTCGCGGGGTTCATGGACTGTTCGCCGGCGTGGGTCACCGTGCCGCCGACGATCTGTTCGACCGCGTCGGCGGGGATGCCGGTGCGGCCGAGGAGCTCGCGGTAGGTCTCGCCCAGGAGGTAGGCGGGGTGCAGGTTGGCCAGCGCGCCGCCGCGCTTGCCGATAGGGGTGCGGACTGCTTCCACGATCACGGGTTCGGCGGCCATGGGTGCGGATCCTCCTCCGAGGAACTAGTACGTGTTCTAGTTCTTCAGAGCAGTCTGCTGACGTGATGTGCGTCACCGCAAGGGTCTTGCAGCCTTCAGCACCCTGAACTACCTTCACCGCAATCTGTATCTGATGACGTGTCAGATTTTGGCTGGAGCTGCCCATGCCCTGTCCAGCGCTTCCCGACGGGTTCGACTTCACCGATCCCGACCTGCTGCATCACCGTGTTCCCCTCCCGGAGTTCGCCGAGCTGCGGCTCGCCGAGCCGGTCCGCTGGATCCCCCAGTCGGGCAACGTCGCCGGCTTCCAGGACGAGGGGTACTGGGCCGTCACCCGGCACGCGGATGTGAAGTACGTTTCCACGCACCCCGAGATCTTCTCCTCCTACCTCAACACCGCGATCATCCGGTTCAACGACCACATACCGCGTGAGTCGATCGACGCCCAGCGCTTCATCATGCTGAACATGGACCCGCCCGAGCACACGCGTGTGCGGCAGATCGTGCAGCGCGGGTTCACGCCCCGGGCCATCAGGGGGCTCGAGGAGCGGCTGCGGCGGCGGGCGCGGGACATCGCCGTCGGCGCCGGCGCGCACGACGGCCCCTTCGACTTCGTCACCTCCGTCGCCTGTGAACTGCCCCTTCAGGCCATCGCCGAGCTGATCGGCATCCCCCAGGACGACCGGGCCAAGATCTTCGAGTGGTCCAACAAGATGATCGCCTACGACGACCCCGAGTACGCCATCACCGAGGAGGTCGGGCAGCAGTCCGCCGCCGAGCTGATCTCGTACGCGATGAACATGGCCGCGGAGCGGAAGCGGTGTCCGGCGCACGACATCGTCTCCACGCTCGTGGCCGCCGAGGACGAGGGGAATCTGAACTCCGACGAGTTCGGGTTCTTCGTGCTCATGCTGGCCGTCGCCGGGAACGAGACCACCCGGAACGCGATCACCCACGGGATGCACGCCTTCCTCACCCATCCCGAGCAGTGGGAGCTGTACAAGGAGCGCAGGCCCGACACCGCCGCCGAGGAGATCGTGCGGTGGGCCACGCCCGTCGTCTCCTTCCAGCGGACCGCCACCCAGGACACCGAACTCGGCGGCAAGCTGATCAGGAAGGGGGACCGGGTCGGGATCTTCTACGCCTCCGCGAATCATGATCCGGAGGTGTTCGACAGGCCTGATGAGTTCGATGTGACCCGGGATCCGAATCCCCATCTCGGGTTCGGTGGCGGCGGACCGCACTTCTGTCTCGGCAAGTCGCTCGCCGTGCTCGAGATCAACCTCATCTTCAACGCCGTCGCCGACGCCCTGCCGGACCTGCGGCTCGTCGAGGATCCGCGTCGGCTGCGGTCGGCCTGGATCAACGGGGTGAAGGAGCTGCGGGTCAGCGCCGGGTGACCACCCCCTGAGGGGCCCGGCTCTCAGCCGTGCTCCTTGGCGACCCGGTCCAGGAAGTCCGCGATCAGCGGGGCGATCTCCGGCAGGTGGGTCTCGAGCGCGAAGTGCCCGGTGTCGAAGAGGTGGAGTTCGGCGTCGGGCAGGTCGCGCAGATACGCGCGGGCGCCCGGCTCGGGGAAGAAGGGGTCGTGGCTTCCCCAGGTGATGAGGGTGGGCGGGGTGTGCTCGCGCAGCCACGCCTGCCAGCTGTCGTACCTCTCGATGTTGGAGTGGTAGTCGAAGGTCAGTGCGAGCTGGGCCTCCTTGCGGCCCGGCAGGTCCAGGAAGTGCTGGTCGAGGGTCCAGCCGTCCGGGGCGACCAGCTCGGGGTCGGTCACGCCGGTCTCGTACTGGCCGCGGGTGCCGTCGAGGGTGAGCAGGCCTCGTACGGCGTCCTCGGCGCCGGGTGTGTCGGGGCTGAGGGAGAGGAGGCCGCGGGCCGTGTCCGAGAGGCCTTCCTCGTAGGCGTTGCCGTTCTGCACGACCAGCCCCGCGATCCATTCGGGATGGCGTTCGGCGACACGGAAGCCGATGGGCGCGCCGTAGTCGAAGACGTACATCACGAACCGGTCGAGGCCGAGGCCGCGGACGAACCCCTCGGTGATGTCGGCGAGCCGGTCGAAGGAGTAGGTGAAGCCGTCCGGGGCCTCGGTGTGGCCGAAGCCGGGGTGGTCCGGGGCGATCAGCCGGTAGTGCGTGCCGAGTACGTCGATGAGGCGGCGGAACTGGTGGGAGCCGGACGGGAAACCGTGCAGGAGCAGGAGGACGGGGGCGTCGGCCCGCTCGGGGAGGGACTCCCGGTAGAAGACGCGGACGCCGTCGACGTCGATGTGGCGGTGGGCGGTGCGGGCGGGAGAGGTGAGCATTTCCAGTCCCTTCTAATTCCTTGTTCGGCAGTCCATGCATTAGGTGTGACAGGAATCAGGTATAGCTCGATCCGGCTAACGCGTCAACGCGGAGATGTAACATTAGGCGTATGAATGATCTCGTGCCGCTGACCGGAGAGCCGCTGGCGCTGGACCTGGTCAACACCCGTCCGGCCGTCGGTGATCTGCTCGCGACCCCGGGTGACCTGCGGGCCTGGTGGGCTCTCCAGGCCGACCGGCTGCCGGAAGCGGTGCCGCAGGAGGTGACCGACGGGGACCTGGCCGTCGTGCGCGCCGTACGGGAGCACACCGCCCGGGTCCTCGGCCACGTCCGGCGGGGGGAGCGGCCCCCGGCCGCCGACCTGGAGGCGCTCAACCAGGCGCAGCGGGCCGCGCCGGCGATCGAGGAGCTGACGTGGGGCGGGGCGGCGGTGACCGTCGCGCGCCGGCGCGAGGGCTCGCCGGGGCTGCGGCTGGCCGCGTGTCTCGCGGAGGCCGCCGCCGGACTGCTGGCCGACCCTGCGGTCGCCAGGATCCGGGAGTGCGAGGCCGACGACTGTGTGCTGCTCTTCCTGGCCGCCCATCCGCGTCGCCGCTGGTGCTCGGCTGCCCGTTGCGGCAACCGGGTGCGGGTCGCCCGCCACTATCAGCGGCGCAAGGCCGGCGGGTGAGGAGTTCAGTCCTTGCCGGAGGCCAGCAGCGCCAGGACCCCCGACACTGCCGCCGCCAGCAGCAGCGGGGCGGCGATTCCGTGGTGCAGGGCCAGGGCGGCGCCGAGGACCGCGCCCGCGAACATCGCCGTCACGGCCGCGGCGCGACGGCGCGAGCGTTGGCCCGTGCCGCCGCCGAGATGGGAGTCGGAGGCCAGGCCGGTCAGGGTCATGGTCACGACGGTGGTCGTGGAGAGGGCGGGCACGGCCAGTTTCTGGACCGTCGCGTTGCGCAGACCCATGGCGAAGGCGGTGAGGGCGATGACCACGTAGACCCGGAGCCGGCCGTCCTCCGAGGTGACGAAGGCGACGGCGGAGGCGGCGGTCAGGAGGACCGCTTCGCAGGCGAGGGTGATCCGGGTCCAGGTCCGGCGCGAGCCGCGGCCGGTGCCCCGGACGACCCGGCCGCCCGTGGCCGCGCCCGCGAGGAAGAAGGCGAGGGAGGTCGCGGTGTGCCGGACCGAGAAGCCCGGCGCGCCGGCGGCGGCGAAGCCGAGGATCACGACGTTGCCCGTCATGTTCGCGGTGAAGACGTGGCCGAGACCGAGGTAGCTGATCGCGTCGATCAGTCCGCTGACCACGGTGAGGGCGAGAAGGACGAGGCTGAGGCGTACGCCGCGTGCCTCGCGGTCCGGGGCGGGCGCCACGGGCGCCGGCTCGGGCTCGGGGGTCGTCATTCGGTCAGTGGACCACGCGCGGGTGGGGAAACCGGGTGAGGGAATCGGGCGGAGAAGCCGGGTGGGGAAACCGGGTGGGGAAACCGGGTGGGGAAACGACGAAGGCGGCGGCCCCCCGGATCGGGGGCCGCCGCCGCTGCGTCTGTCTCTACGACGGTGAGGTGGGCGTGGCTCAGTACCAGTTGTTGGCCTGCCAGAAGTTCCAGGCGGCGGCCGGGCTGCCGTAGCGGGAGTTCATGTAGTCCAGACCCCACTTGATCTGGGTGGCGGCGTTGGTCTTCCAGTCGGAGCCGGCCGAGGCCATCTTGGAGCCGGGCAGGGCCTGGACGAGGCCGTAGGCGCCGGAGGAGGCGTTGGTGGCGCTGACGTTCCAGTTGGACTCGTGCTTCACGATGTTGGCGAAGGCGTTGTACTGAGCCGCGTCCGGGATCATCTTGTGCGCGATCGCCTGGGCCTGGGAGGCCGAGGACGTGGTCGCCGCGTGGGCCGGAGCCGAGGTCATGGCGATGCCGGCGGAGGCGGCGACCAGGGCGACGGCGGTGAGGGCCTTCTTGGGGGCGGCGATGCGGCGGATGACGGAGACGGACACGGAGAACCTTTTTCTTCGGGGACAGATGCGGTCGCGGTGCGCTACGAGGTGACTGGCTGATCGCCTGCCCGCTGCATGCGTCGGCGCCGAGGCCCGTGGGCTTGTCGGCGCCGTGCGACGTCATCCAGAGAAGCAGGATCCGGAAGCGTCCGCAAAGACCCCTTTTGCTAGTTGTGGCCGTACTTGGGGTGAAGGTCGTTTGTGTGACCTGGCTCTCAATCCGCAGGTCAGAGGGTATGATGGCGTGGACATGGCGTCCGATATGCACCACTAGGGTGACTAGTAGGTGATGTGAGTCATGTGGGGTGCTTCACCGGTCAACGGTCCTCGAACGTGACCGCGGTCTCGAACGCGGCCCGCCGGGTTGCTCTGCGTAGCGCCTTGAGCACGGCCGGGCCGAGGGCCAGCGTGAGGACGACGGTGACGACCGCCCGGCCCAGGTCCCAGCCCAGCGAGGTCGCCACGCAGTACGCCACGAAGCGGGCCAGGTTCGTGGGGACCGCCGCGTCCGGGTCGAACGCGATGCGCGAGGCGAGCGTGCCCATGAACGGCCAGCCGGCCATGTTCATCGCCGTGCCGTAGGCGAAGGCGGCGAGGAAGCCGTAGAGGGAGAGCAGCGCGAGTTCCGTACGGCCGCGCAGGCCGGCCCGGCCCGGGAGCAGGCCCGCGCCCATCGTGAACCAGCCCATCGCCAGCATCTGGAAGGGCATCCAGGGCCCCACCCCGCCCGTGAGCAGGGCGGACGCGAACATCGTGACCGAGCCGAGCACGAAGCCGAAGCCCGGGCCGAGGACCCGGCCGCTCAGCACCATCAGGAAGAACATGGGCTCGATGCCGGCCGTACCGGCTCCGATCGGGCGCAGGGCGGCACCCGTCGCGGCGAGTACGCCCAGCATGGCGACCGCCTTCGCGCCGAGCCCTGACTCCGAGATCGTCGCCGCCACCACCGCCACCAGCAGCACCAGCAGGCCCGCGAAGAGCCAGGGGGCGTCCTGGGCGTGGGCGTTCAGGGTGGAGCTGGGCGGGGCGAGGAAGGGCCAGGAGAAGGCGATGACGCCGACCGTGCTGACCAGCACCAGGGAGAGAAGGGAGCGGGGGCCCAGGGGGACGGCTCCGGTCCGGGTCATGCGAGTGCCTCCCTCACCTGCGTGACCGTGAGCCACGGCTGCGGGGCCAGGATCTTCGTCACCTGCGGGGCGAAGGAGGGGGAGGAGACGATCACCTCCGCCGTCGGGCCGTCGGCGATCACCTCGCCCTCGGCGAGCAGGACGACCCGGTGGGCCAGCTCGGCGGCCAGTTCCACGTCGTGCGTGGCGAGGACGATCGCGTGCCCCGCCGTCGCCAGCTCGCGCAGGACGGCGACCAGGCGGGCTTTTGCCGCGTAGTCCAGGCCCCGGGTCGGTTCGTCGAGGAGGAGCAGAGGCGGCCGGGCGGTCAGGACCACGGCGAGCGCGAGCGTGAGGCGCTGGCCCTCGGAGAGGTCGCGCGGGTGGATGCCGTCGGTGATCCCCGGGAGAAGCTCGCCGACCAGGTCACGGCAGGTGCCGGGGTCGGCGCCGGCGTCCCGGTCGGCCGCCGCGCACTCGGCGGCGACCGTGTCGGCGTACAGCAGGTCACGGGGTTCCTGCGGGACCAGCCCGACCCGGCGCACCAGATCCCGGGGCGGCGTGCGGTGCGGGGTCGCGCCGCCCACACGGACCGCACCGGCGGACGGCTCGACGAGACCGGTGAAGGCGGAGAGGAGCGTGGACTTCCCGGCGCCGTTGCGGCCCATGAGGGCGATGGTCTCCCCGGGGGACACGCTGAGATCGACGCGGCGCAGGGCCTGGACGCGGTCGCGGCGGACGGAGAGGGCGTGGGCTTCGGCAGGGGGTGCGGGTGCGGGTGCGGGTGCGAGTGCCCGACGGGTGCGGCGGAAGAGGCGACGGGCGGGGGAAGGGAGCGGTGCCTGTACGGGGTGGGGCGCTGCGGGTACTACGGCGTTGGGTGCTGCGGGTACGACGAGGTGAGGTGCCGTAGGTGCCACGGGATGGGGCTCGTGCTCGTCGAGGCGGGTGCGCAGCTCGGCTGCCCTGCGGCGGGCGTCGCGGACCGTCAGGGGGAGCGGGGACCAGCCCGCCAGCCGGCCCAGGTCCACCACCGGCGGGTACACCGGCGATACGGCCATGATCTCGGCCGGGATGCCGAGGCGCGGGGCCGCTCCCGGGGCCGGGAGGAGGGCGACCCGGTCGGCGTACTGGAGGACGCGTTCCAGACGGTGTTCCGCGAGCAGCACCGTCGTACCGAGGTCGTGGACGAGGCGAAGGAGGACGGCGAGGACCTCCTCGGCGGCGGCCGGGTCCAGGGCGGAGGTCGGTTCGTCGAGGACGAGGACGCGGGGGTGCGGGGTGAGGACCGAGCCGATCGCGACGCGCTGCTGCTGGCCGCCGGAGAGGGAGGCCAGCGGGCGGTCGCGCAGGGCGGCGAGGCCGAGGAGGTCGAGGGTCTCCTCGACGCGGCGGCGCATGACGTCCGGCGGGAGGCCGAGCGACTCCATGCCGTAGGCCAGCTCCTCCTCGACCGTGTCCGTCACGAAGTGCGAGAGCGGGTCCTGGCCCACCGTGCCCACCACGTCGGCGAGTTCGCGCGGCTTGTGGGTACGGGTGTCGCGGCCCGCGACCGTGACACGGCCGTGCAGGGTGCCCCCGGTGAAGTGCGGGACCAGGCCGGACACCGTGCCGAGGAGCGTGGACTTGCCGACGCCGGACGGGCCCGCGAGGAGGACGAGTTCGCCTTCGGGGATCGTGAAGTCGACGTGGTGGAGGGCGGGTCGGGGGGAGCCGTCGTAGGCCACGGAGACGTTCTCGAAACGGATCACGACGGCTGCTCCTTGTGCAGGAAGGCGGGGAGGAGGCCCAGCAGGACCGCCGCGGCCGGCCAGAGGGGGAGGGTGGGCGCGGTCAGCGGGACCACCCCGGGGTGGAGGGCCGTCGGGTCCGTGGTGGCGGCGAGGGTGAGGAGGGTGGCCGTCGCGATGCCGGAGGCGGCGGTCAGGCAGGCGCGCGGGGTCCAGCGGTCGGGGCGGTAGCGGGTGCGCGGGGAACGGCGGCCGCCCAGGCGCAGTCCGGCGAGGGCGGCGGTGAGGCCGGCGAGGAGGAGGGGGAGGCCGTAGTCGGCTCCGGCGGCGGTGAGTAGTCCGTACGTTCCCGCGCAGACGCCGAGCAGGCCGCCGAGGGTGAGGGCCGTCGTCGTACGGCGGACGGGGGCGGGGACGTCGGCGGTACGGCCGTAGCCCCGGGTGTCCATCGCGGCGGCGAGGGCGACGGAGCGTTCGAGGGCGCCTTCCAGGACGGGCAGGCCCACCTGGAGCAGGCCCCGGATGCCTCGGTCCGGGCGGCCCCGGAGACGGCGGGCGGCGCGCAGGCGGTGGACGTCGGCGATGAGGTTCGGGGCGAAGGTGAGGGCGACCACGACGGCCACGCCGGTCTCGTACAGGGCGCCGGGGAGGGACTTCAGGAGGCGGGAGGGGCTGGCGAGGGCGTTCGCCGCGCCGACACAGACGAGGAGGGTGGCGAGGCGGAGGGCGTCGTAGAGGGAGAAGAGGAGGGCCTCGGCGGTGACCGGGCCGCCTACGCGGATGCCCTGGGCCCAGGTGGGGAGGGGGACCTCGGGGAGGGTGAGGAGGGTGTGGGTGCCGGGGATGGGGGAGCCGAGGGTGACGGTGAAGAGGAGGCGGATGGCTATGACGGCGAGGGCGAGTTTGAGGAAGGCGGAGTAGGAGCGGGTCCAGGGGGCGGCGGTCTGGGCGCGGGGGCGGCAGGTGGCCACGACGTAGGCGGAGGTGGTGAGGAGGAGGGTGAGGAGGAGGGGGTTGGTGGTGCGGGTGGCGGCTGTGCCGAGGGAGAGGGACCAGAGCCACCAGGCGGCGGGGTGGAGGGGGGTGGGGGTGCCTGCTCGTAGCGGCAGCGTGGAGCTGGGTTGCTGTGGGCGGGTGGGTTCGCTTGCCCGCGCTTGCGGGGTGCCGCTGCGCCCACCCGTGCCGCCCCAGCGGCACGACTGCCCGCAGCTACGCGGGTTTCGGCACGACTGCCCGCAGCTACGCGGGCTTCGGCATGGCTGCCCGCAGCCGCGGCGGTCAGTCATTCCTCCGCCGGCGGGCTTGCCAGATCGCTGCTGCTGCCAGGGCGGCCACGACGGCCGCGCCCGCGTACACCCCCACGGACGGGCCCGTGTCCTTGCCTGTCTCCTTCGTTGCCGTCGGCTTCTTCGGTTCGTTCGTGTTGTCCGTGGAGACCTGCTCGCCGCAGCCCGTTCTCGGGTAGTCGGCGATGGCGCAGAGCAGGGCGTTCGTGTCGTAGCGGAGGGGCTTGGCGGTCTGGGCGAGGGCCTGGGCCGTGGTGGCGTCGGGGGAGACCTGGGCGCAGGCCCAGCGGAGGGCCGGCGGGGTTTCGCCGGACGGGGCGTCCTTCCGCGTGCCGAAGTCGATGACCAGGGCGACCCGCTTCGTACCTGACTTCGCGGGCGTCCTCGCGCAGATCGCGCCGAAGGAGGCCGCGCCCCGCGGCTGGGACGCGTCCTGCGAGTCCTCGCTGACCGCGAAGCGGAAGCCCTGGACGTCACCGTCGGAGGGGCGGGCCGTGCCCGGTCCCTCGGTGGCGTACGTCCACTGGTCGCCGGTGCGTTCCCAGAAGGACCAGTAGCGGTAGCCGGTGGCGTGGGCCGGGGCAGGGGCCAGGAGAAGGAACGTCAGCGCCAGGAGCAGGGCGCGGGCGGGGCGCATCACGGCTGCTGCTTCCTGCGGCCGCTGATCAGGAAGCCGATGCCGATGCCGGCGACGAGGAAGACACCGACGGTCCACCAGGTGCCGTAGCCCGTGTCGCCGTCGTCCTTCTTCTCTGCCGTGTCCTTCTGCTCCGCCGTGTCCGTGTTCTCGAGAACCTGCTCGGTCCGCGGCGCGGGCCCGGTCGCGTTGAGTTGTGCGACCAGGTCGGTGCCGCCGAAGTCACGGGGGTCGGTGCCCGTGGCGTGCGCCGCGAAGACGAGCTGGGCGTAGGCGGCGGGGCCGCTCTGCTTCGCCCAGGACGCGGAGTTCCGCTCCAGCCACCGCAGCGGCTTCTCCGCCCGCGCGGCCCCGCCCTGCGCGGCGAGCGCGACCACCGCGTCGGCGGTGTTGCCGTAGTCGGGCTGGTCCTCGGCTCCAGGCAGGACGGACTTCAGATACCCGTCCTCGGTGAGGGCCCCCGCGAGGTAGGAGGCGCCGTTGGCGGCGGCCTGCTGCGGGGTCGGGTAGCCGGCGTCGGCGCAGGTCGCGGCGGCCTGCTTGCCGCCCTTCACCACCAGCCCCTTGCCGAGCGCGCCCACCACGCCCGCCGCCGTGGCGTCCGCGTTGGCGGCGAGCCCGCCCTTCTTGTCCGGCTGGTAGGCGAACGCGCCCGCCCCGTCGCCCTTGCACGGCAGGGCGAGCTTCACCAGGGCGTCGTACGGGGACCGGTCGTCCTTGCGGACCTTGCCGGGCTGCTCTCCCACGGCGGTCAGCGCGCCGACGACGACGGACGTCGAGTTGGTGTCGCTGGCCCCGCCGGGGGAGTAGCCCCAGCCGCCGTCCTCGTTCTGCACGGACTTCAGCCAGGCGACGGCCTTGTCGGTCACGGCGTCGTACCCGCCGAGGGCGGCCAGGGCCTGGACGGCGGCGGCCGTGCTGTTGGTGTCGGTCAGGAGCTTGGCGTCGCAGGACTTGGCGGCGTCGGCGCGGAACGGTGCGAACGCGCCGTCGGCGCACTGCTGCCCCGCCAGCCACTCCACCGCCTTGTCGGCCGGGGTCACGCCCACCGTGTCCTGCGCCAGCAGCGCGAGCGACTGGCGCCACACGCCGTCGTACGTGGGGTCGGCGGTGCCGTACAGGCCGTCGGGTAGCGCGACCGGCGCGGAGGGCGAGGGGGTGGCGGCGACGGAGGGGACGGCGGCACCCAGGACGACGGCGGTGCCGGCGGCCACGACGGTGGTGGTGGCGGCCAGGGCCGTGGCGCTGCGGCGGAACTTCATGATCGGCGGGTGCCTCTCCCGGTCGGGAGATCCGGGGAGCCGGGCAGCACGGGACGCCCCGGCGGCTCGGCTCCGTAGACCTCGACGGTGCCGTGCGACGGCGGGTTGCCGTGCACGTGAGCCGGTCAACGTCCCGTACGGGGCAGTCCGGCTCGCCACCGGCGTGGTGGCTCACGGTTGCGGGGTCAGCGCCGGAATTGCACCGGCTTCCCCCTGTACGGGTGTGATGACGACCCGGTCACTCTACCCGCAGGTAGCCAAGCGCCTGAGGGGTGGCTGTGAGGGTGACTCCGGGGCCGGTCGGGGCCCGCTATGTTCTGGCCATGACCATCAGGGGGAAGGTGCCCGGCCCGGGCCGACTGCTCGGCTCCGGCCGTACGGCCGACGTGTACGAGATCGACGAGGGGTGGGTGCTGCGCCGCGACCGGGAGGGGTGGTTCGACGCCGCGGCGGAGGCGGCGGTGATCGCGCACGTACGGCGGCACGGCTACCCCGCGCCCGCGGTCCGTCCCGCCGGCTCGCGCACCGACCTGGTGATGGAACGTCTGGACGGGCCGACCATGCTCCAGGCGTTCGGGCCGGCACGCTCGGCCCGCAGGAGGCAGGCGCCGTCCTCGCCCGGCTGCTGCGTGAGCTGCACGCCGTCCCCGGGCGTCTCCCGGACGCGCCCGGCCTGCGCGTCCTGCACCTCGACCTCCACCCCGACAACGTCATCCTCACCGCCGACGGCCCCCGGGTCATCGACTGGGGCACCGCTGAGGACGGCGAGCCGGGCCTGGACTGGGGCATGTCCTCGGTGATCCTCGCCCAGGTCGCCGTCTCCGCCGACCCGGTCGCCGCACCGGCCCACGCGATCCTGGCCTCCCTGCTCGCGGACCCGTCCCGGCTCACCGAGGAGGGCCTCGCGGAGGCGCTGCGGCGGCGCGCGGCCAACCCGACGATGAGCCGGGAGGAGGTCGGACTCCTCGGCGCGGCCGGGGAGTTGATCCGGTCGTTCGCGAGCTAGAGCCGGGGCGTCGGGCCGTCGCAGGGCAGGCGCAGGGTGCGGGCCGCGAGCAGCCAGGAGCCGTCGGGGCCGCGGCGGAGGGTGTCCTCGTAGTGGCCGATCCCGACCGGGGCGGCCGTGACCGGTGCCGGGTCCACCCGGTACGTCGTGAAGTACGAGGTCGCCCTCGCCGTGTCCGGGGACGTCACCTCGACGCGGACGTCGGCCATCAGCCGGCGGGCGTGGCGGTCGGCGGGGTGGGAACCGAAGTGGGCGCGCAGGGCGGCGCGGCCCTTGACCAGGCGGTCGCCCTCGGGCCAGGCCCATGTGCCGTCCTCGGTGAACAGTTCGGCCACGGAGCCGGGTTCGCCGAGGTCGAGACGGCGGACGAGGTCGAGGAGCAGGCGCTGGCAGGCGCGTTCGGCGAGGAGCTGCGCGATCGGGTCCATGGGTGGTGCCCCCAGGGGGAATCCGGGAGGGGTGTGGGGAGCACCGTAGAGCCGGGTCGTGAACGGCGTGGTTCCCTTCCGTGAACGGCACCGCTCACAGCGGACCTTCACGTAACGCTCCGTGAGACCCCCTCCACCTCACCGCGCCTCGCGCCCGTCACACCGCCACGTACCTCACCGGATCGCTTCCCGTCACCGCCTCCGCCCGCCCCAGCTTCACCAGTCGCCGCAGATGGGCCTCCGCCTCCGAGACGGCGATGTTCCGCGACCCGTAGGGGATCTGGTCCCAGGGGCGGTTCCACTCCATGCGTTCGGCGAGCTGCCAGGCGGTGAGCGGGGTGGCGAGCAGGGCGTGGAGGTCGGTGAGACGGGTCTCGTGGTGGGTGAGCAGCTCCTGTACGCGGGACGGGGCGTCGGTGAAGGCGTACTGGTGGGCCGGGAGGATCTCGGCGGGGGCGAGGCGGCCGACGCGTTCGAGGGAGTCGAGGTAGTCGCCGAGGGGGTCGGTGACGGTGGTGTCGTCGGGGTCCTCGTAGAGGCCGATGTGGGGGGTGATCTCGGGCAGGAGGTGGTCGCCGGAGAACAGCCGTCCGTGCCCGGGGAGCCGGGCCGGGTGGTCCTCCTCCAGGTGGAGGCAGACATGGCCGGGGGTGTGGCCCGGCGTCCAGATCGCGCGCAGCCGGCGGCCGGGCAGGTCGAGGAGTTCGCCGGGGGTGATCTCGCGGTCGGGGAGGGCGGGGGAGAGCCCGGGGAAGGTGCGGCGCCGGGCCGTGCGCAGGGGTGCGATGTGCTCGTCGGGGGCGCCGGCGGCGGCCAGCTTGTCCGCCATGTACGTGTACCAGCGCTCGGCTCGGGTCTCCCGGGTCCGCCGCACGATCGACGCGTCCGCCGCGTGCATCGCGATCCACGCCCCGGAGGCCTCCCGCACCTTGCCGCAGAGGCCGTGGTGGTCGGGGTGGTGGTGGGTGACGACCACCCCGTGCACCTCCGACACCGCCGTACCGCACGCCGTGAGACCCGCGGCGAGGGAGTCCAGGGACGTCGGATCGTCCCACCCGGTGTCGATCAGCACGGGCCCCCGGTCGGTGTCGACGACGTACACGAGAGTGAACCCGAGCGGGTTGTCCGGGATGGGGACCCGCAGGGACCGCACACCCCCGCCATGATCGAACGTCCTCGTCATCTGCCCTCCGTTCCACGGCCATTGCCCACTATAACTAGAACTGATGAAGTGTCAGATTGGCCAGGGGGGAGGCCTGAGCGGGGCGCTGTGACCAGCCGTGGAGCGGCCGTTGTCTGTCGTTATTGGTCGTTGTCGGCCGCCCTGGGACGGCCCAGGGGCGGCCCGGCTAGCGCCCACTGCGCTGTGCGCGCTTCGGTGCCGTTTGGGTGGGGGAGGGCTCCACGTTCGAGTGATGTCCTGTCAGTTGGATGGCAGCGCGCGTCCGTTTCGCGGGGGCAGTACCAGCCTCTTCAGGTGATCCTGCGCCGCCTCCTTTCGGTGGTAGCCGTCTTTAATGGCCGCAGGAACCCACTCGGGTCCTTTCCTGACATTGAGTGTGGGTGCAAATTTCTCAAGCTCACCAACACGCACTGCCACGATTCCGAGGGAATCCAGTTTATTCAAAAGAGTGGTAGCTGCTTGGGCTGCAGCTGGATTCTCATTCCACGCTGCAACCCCATACCTCTTCAAAGCTCTCCACGGACTTTCCTTTGCGCGCACCAAAGTGCGAAAGTCTTCTGCGACCGCCGCGTCGAAGGTGTCGTTGAGGCGATCTCTAAAGAATTCATTCAAGGATTTCAGGACTACCGATACCTGGAACTTGTCTCGTGGCTGCCTAAAGGGTTGAGTGGCTTGATCGTAGAGTTTTTCGAACGCTGCCCAGTCCCCACCGAATGAAGAGATAAGACGTTTTACAAAGTCCTTGTCGTCGAGGAAGTCCAGATCTGGACTAGCGACAATAGGAACACTGGCGGAAGACAGGACGTCGATCAGTAGCGGAAGTCCTCCTTTGCCGCCGGATGGCACAAAGAGAACGTCGGACGGAGACAGGGGAAGTTTCTGCTGCGTGTCGAGGTGCTCCAGAGTGGCGTTGAAGAATGTGCAGTCTCGATCCCCTTCGGCCAAAACTGTCAGTTTGTGAAACAGGCCCTCTAGCACGTTCGTGTGACGCAATACGGGATCAGCCCAAATGCGCTTCAGGTTTGGAACGCTCAACTGGTGTGCAGTTGTGGCATTATCAGAGGTTCTATCCAGTCGAACAATCGAGATGTCGGCTTCAGATTGCAGCAGGCCGGAAAGTACGTTCTTGTCATGGGTCGCCATGATCACCTGCACTTTTTTCTGCCGTGCCAAATCCCCCAGGATCTTACCTAGTTGCGTGGCCTGAGGGGGGTGCAGGAATGCCTCTGGCTCATCAATCATGATGATCTGATAACTTGCCGTAATGAGCGGTAGCATCAATCCGATGAAACTGCGCATGCCGTCCCCTTGGTTTTCGAGGCGCGGCAGATCTGAAAGTGCTGTCCTGTATTCTTGTGTGACTTGATCCACGGGGGGAGCTTCAACGGTAGGCTTGCCTACTCGAATGTTCATGCTTTTGCTCAACGTGTCCAGTGTTAGTGGGCGCTGAAAGACTCGTTCACATAGCTCGCTCAACTCCGAGAATAGACCAGTGTCGTCCTGAAGGGCATGGATTGCGTGTGCGGGGGGCTGTTCGATCATGTCCCGCATTTCTGTGGGTCCTACGGAGCTGAGTCTATTCCATGGATCGCCGTAGAAAACGACGAAAGTCTGAAGGCTCCCTAGTCCTCGGTTGTTTTTCGCGCCTGAGAGAAAGTAAGGAACTTGTTCACTGCGCAACTGTGGGCTATTCGGCTTATTGAAAGTCTCGAGATCGTTTTCTCCCAGCGACCGGGAGTGCTGTCGAAGCCACGAACGGGCATCGTCGATTCCCCCGGAAATCTGGAGGGTCATTCCTTCTACGAGTCTAGGTGCGTCACCCGCATGCCCTTGGACGCTCGTGGCGATCATTTGTCGCAGTACGGTTGATTTTCCCACGTTGTTTGGTCCTACGAAAACGGTGACACCTGGCGAAGGGAGGGTGATCGTTTGTCCCGTCGGAATGGTGACATCGGTAAAACTGACTGCGAACTCCTCCGAGTTGGCAACGTGCATTTCGTGAGCTTCCAAGGCGCACCCCCTGCATGGACGGGTCTGAGCCCGCATATCTCATGACTTGGGGCACATCATGCCGCACCACCCGCAGCCTGTGGGGCGTTCAGTAGAACTCAGCAGCGCGGGTTATCGTGCCCGTGAGCCATCGCGCGGAGGGGCGCACCCTGGGCCCGGAATCTTCATGAAGGGTGGCGTTCGTTGCTTGCCGACCTTGAAGGAGTGGTCTATCCCCTGACTGGGTCCCTACTTGCCGAGCCGCTGCCACGGCGGTGGAAGCGCTGTGTCGGAGTTGCCAGGAGGGCGCGCGGGCGCCGGTTGCACCTCCTATCTCTCTTGCAGGGACTTCAGTACCGACTTGGGGTCCCCGTCGTAGACGAGGTGCGGTTCGTCCGGCCCGGGAGGCATGAACCGGGTCCTGTAGCGCAGCAGGTCACTTTCGGCGAAGTAGATCGAGTTTGGATCGGCTTCATGCTGGGCATTACGCCTGCTCACGCGGGACCAGAGTTCTTCGTGACTCGCTTCCAAGTAGACCAGCACCGTGCTCGCACCGGCGTCCGTCGCAATCGAACACCAATGAGCGCGGTCATCCGGCGTCCAGAAACCGTGATCGACCACCACGTCATGACCGGCCCGGAGTTGCTCGCGCAGTTCCTCTGAGATTTCTTCGAGGACCGGCTTTTCGAGGGTCGGAAAGACGCCTCGCGGGAAGTCGACTCCGTATACGCCGTGTCGACGGAACATCTCTTCGTCCGGGCAAAGCCTTACGAAGCCACGGTCTGTGAGCGCGCGGGAAAGTGTCGTCTTGCCTGAGCCGGGGAGTCCTGCCATCAGCACGCAGAACGGCCGGGAGGCGCTGTTGGCGCCTGTCACTGGGCGACTTCCGATTCGGTGCGCCATGTACGGCCGGGACCGCCTAGGTCAACGCCGTACTCCACAACGTTGCTCTCACTGTCAACGAACTTTGCCGTCATCACGACTACCGGCTCGGCCGGCGGGTTCGCGGAGTTCAGCTCCAAGAGTTCCGCGTCCTCGGGCGTCAGTAGGCGCGCTGATGCGGTGTCGATTCGATGGGTGATCGGTCGGCCGGTGGCCTGGGTGATGAGTTGTAGCGACGTTCCGCCCGTCAGGCGGGCGCTGTTCATCAGCTCCGGGATCAACTTCCCGTACCGGACGGGGATCCACGACGTGGAGTGCGCGACGATCCCGTGCCGGTCGCGGTACACGCGCCGTCGCCTGATTACATCCGAACCGGTTGTGACGTCCAGTGCGGCCGCCACGTCTGCGGGTGCAGGCACCACAGCAGCCTGATGCGAGTCGGACCGTTCGCCCGTCCCCCAACTAGATCCGGTACGGCGCCCCCGATCTTGGCGCTGGGCCCCAGAAGACATCGGAGCCGGCTGGTCCAGGACCTCTGTTCCGATTCCGTGGATCCCTCGGACAAGACCCTCGTTGCGCAGCTTGCGCAGGGCTTTCTCGGCCGTCGCGGTGCTCACCTGCCACTCTTCCGCGAGGTTCTTGATGCTCGGCAAGAGCGATCCCGGCTGTAGCTGACCAGACGTAATCAGCTCCGTGTAGTGGGCGGCGATCTTCGCGTACGGCGCCCGATTGTCAGCCTGGCCTGCCATGTCGCTGGCTCCTTGTCGTCACTTCCCTGAGGTTCCCTAGCTTACCGCTTGACACCGCAGGGAACCCTAGGGAACCTTAGGGATGCCCGCCGGTCGCTTCGGGGAGCGGCGGTCGCTGAACTTCGGCACACCTCTGTGTGCAAAACGGGCGTGAACCGAAGGTTGCGTCAAACGCCCGGAGGGCCCCGTGAAACGGGCTCGAAGGAAGCGATAGCAGCTTGAGAACTCAACAGCGTGCTTGGGAGGCCGTCCCTCCCCTGCCAGCAAGAGGACGGATGCGTGCGGGTGCGCCCCGTACGCGACTGCACGACCAGCCTCCGCAGCGCTTCGCTGCGGCCGGTTGCCTCCGCTGCACGTCTCGCACGTGCGGCGCTGAGGGGAGCCGGATCAACCCCTTCGTTTCTTGGAGTTCGCATGCCCGCGACTGTCGAGATCGTTTCGTTCGGTTACCTGCACGACGCGCCCCCGGCGGCGCATCTCACGATCGACCTGCGTCACCACTTCCGCGACCCGCACGTGTCGCCGGAGCTCCGGTACATGACCGCCGACGACGCGCCCGTCCGGGCCGCCGTGATGGGCACCCCGGGCATCGCCGCCCTGGTCGAGGCGACCGCCACGGCGGTGGCCGCGTTCGCCGCCGGTCCCAGCGCCGGAACGGTCACGGTCGCTGACGGATGCGCCGGCGGCCGCCACCGCGCGCCGACCTTTGCCCGCGCCCTCGCCGACCGGTTGACCGCCGCCGGCCACAGCGTGAGCGTCCGCCACCGCGACATGGCCAAGGACGTCGTCCAGCGCTGACCGGCTGCCCGATCCGCCCGTCTCGCACGGGCGGTGAGGGGAACCGCCCAGCGTTCCGCCACCCACCCCGAGAGGAACCCAGATGTCCCGCTACCAGGAGAACAAGATCCGTTCGCAGGAGCTGGCCGCAGCCACCGCCCGCGAGTACCAGGCGGTGGCCCGTGCCACAGGCGACGAGCAGGCTCTGCGCAGCGCCACCCGCAGGCTGGACACCGCCCTCGACAACCTCAGCGACCTTTACACCCTCGACCGCTACCGGGCGAAGGACTGATCGCGTTCCCTGCGGTCCCCTTCCTGGCTTCGCAGCGCCTCATGCTGCGGCCGGCTGCCTCTCCTGCCCGTCCGATCCGGCCCACGATGCGCCGGATCGGACGGACGGGAGCGCGGGGAGTCGGAATCCGCCTGCTCCAGACCCCGGACCGTCCCCCGCGTCCACACGCGGCGGGAACAGACGTCCAACCCGCCGCGCGCCCCTGTGCGCGGTTTCACCCCCAACGGCGCGCACCCCCGGAGAGGCAACTCCGGGGGTGCTGTTCGGGCCGTTCCACCCTGTGAAAGGAACCACGACCCATGAAGCACATCGGTGCTGCTCAGGTGGTTGTTACCGCCGACGGGTTCGACCGTGAGCCGTCGCTTGCGGAGCTGGACGCGATCGAGCTGGAGTCCCCGCTGATCCTGGCGGAGGTCGACCTGCTCGACGCGCAGATCAAGACCCTCGACCGCCCCGCGAACGAGGTCGACGCTCGCCGGATCCGCCGTGCGCAGAACCGGGTGCTCGCCGCGCGGCGGGACCTGGCCAACCGCACGGTCGGCGCGAGCGCGCCGGGGGGTGCGGCGTGAAGGCCAAGACCGCAATGCCCGCCGTCGCGATGACGGCGGTGTCCATGGTGCTCACCCTCGCCGTAGTGGTGATGTGGCTGGGCACCGCGATGCCATGGCCCGTCGCCCTGGTCGTCGGTCTCGGGATCGACGGCGGATGGCTGGCCACCCTCGCCTATGAGCGCCGCCTGGCTGCGCAGGGCGACCACAGCCCCACCGTGACCGCCGTCGGCTGGTTCTTCGGCCTGATCGCCACAGGCGTCCTGATCGCCCACGCCCTGCTCGCCGAGGAGTCGTCCGGGGCGTGGCTCGCCGTGGCGTGGCTTCCCGTCGCGGCCAAGGCCCTGTGGCTGGTACACGGATTGTGGGAGCGCACCGCGCTGACCCCCGGCGCCCTCGGTGCGATCCGGGGGATCCAGCAGGAAGCCCGCGACGAGGCGGCCGTGGCCCGTGCCCGGCTGCGCGCGGAGGCCTCCACCGAGGAGACGCGGCTGACGGCCGTGACGCAGGCTGGCGCGCGCGTCGCCCGCGTCCAGGCCAAGACCGCCGCAACCCTCGCCGGGGCGTGGTCGACGCTGGAGACGGCGCAGCAGGGCGAGGGCACCGGTAGGGCGCTGACCAGCGTGACGGCCCGCGTCACGCCCGACGTCACACCCACCTGGGAGCTGCCCGTCTGGGGCCCTGTGGAGCCTGTTGGCGTGCTGGAGGCGGGTCCCGCGCTCACCGATGCTCAGCTTGACGTCCTGGTCGATGAGATCCGGCACAGCGAGGTTCCGGCCCTGTCGTACCGAGAGATGGCCGCCCGCTTCCGCACCGCCGGCCACTCTGCCTCTGAGGTCCGCCTGAGGGCGGCATGGAAGCGCGTCGTCTGACGGGGCGCCGCCCATGACCGGCTAGAGGCCGTCCAGGAAGCGCACGACCGCCGACAGAACCCCATAGCGACGGCGGTGCGCCCTGCTGCAAAACCGGCGCCGGCGCCAACGGCTCCGTGGCTGGCGTACCGGTGCCTGGCACCACTTGCACGGCCGCGTCTCGTGCTCTGGTCCCCCGCCCACACGCCCACCGTAGCGGGCCATTGCCGGGGCGCCCTATCCAACGATCGCTCATTCCCGAGGGAGCTCCTGACTATGGGCAAGCCCGACACCCGCAGCATCGACCGCGAGATCAGTAAGACGAACCGCAAGCTCGAGGCGGTCCGCCGGGGCGAGATGTGGCCCCTGAACAGCTCCGAGCGGCGCGCCGTGCTCGGTGCGCTCGCCGGCGGCTCGTACCGGGTCCTGCGCGGAAAGAGCACCACCCGGCAGGAGAACCGGCTGGAGTCCGTCTCGGAGCAGGCGGTCACCCGGCTGACGGCCGAAATCACCGCGCTGCACATCGAGCGTCAGCGCATCGTGCGCGAGTACGCCGCCGCCAAGGCCGCCAAGAAGTCGTCCAGTTGGTGGTGACCGCCCGCACCGCCTGAACCACCCCGCCGGGACGGCCCGCCCCCACCCGTCCCGGCCACTCACCCTTCCCGCTCGCCCTTTCCCGCCCCGCATGGGGGCGTTGAGGAGACGTCACGCATGTCCGAGAACGTCATTCACCTGCACAAAGACACCACCCCCGGCGAACCGACCGTGCTGACCGTCGTACCCGACCCGGCGCCGACGGCGCCCGTCCCGCTGTGGGTCCGCTCCGGCCGCGCGGTGAAGACCGCCATCACGCACGAGAACACCAAGACGACCGCCCGCGCGGTCGCCCGCCACGGCCTGTACGTGGTGGGCGGGGCGCGGATCGTGGGCCGTCGCACCTGGGACGGCAAGACCGCCGCCCGCTACGAGCGGTTCATGCGCACGGCGGAAGCCGCGGGCGACATGGACGCCGCGATGGAGTGGGAGGAGCGGGCGCAGCGCTACCGCGACGCCCGCCACCGCCGCCGCATGGACCTCCTGCACTCGCCCGTGGACGCGGCCAAGGGATTGGCCGTCGGTACGGGGACGGGCATCGGCTCTCTGGTCGCCCTCGGGGTCGTCATGGCGATCGCCACGAAGGACGTGAAGGACGTCGTCACGCCGCTCATGGCCGTCGTGGAGTTCATCAACCTGCTGATCACGATCGTGCAGGTGGTGTGGGGCCCGCTGGTCACACTCGGGCCGTTCCTGGCCCTGCTCGCGCTGTGGGCGGTCGGCAGCAAGCAGCAAGCCGCGCCGGCGTGGGTCATGCCGGATCGGGTCCGCAACGGCGAGGGTGAGCCGATCACGCCGTCCATCGTGGTCAAGGCCCTGCGCGACCTCGGTGTGCCCGCGCTGCGCAACGCCATCAAGGAGATGGGCGACGCCGGCGCATCGATGCTCGGTCCGATCCGGATCGCCGGATGCGGCGTGGAGGTCGACGTCACGCTTCCGTCCGGGGTGGCCACGAACGAGGTGCAGGGCAAGCGGCGCAAGCTTGCCGAGAACCTCACCCGGCATGAGCACGAGGTGTTCATCACGATCCCGGAGGCGGCCCGTACGGTGCGGCTGTGGATCGCCGACTCCGGGGCGCTGGACGAGCCGATCGGCCCGTCCCCGCTGGTCACCGACGAGACGATGACCGCGAACTACAAGACCGGCAAGGCTCCGTGGGGGCAGGACCTGCGCGGCGACGCCGCCATGATCAGCCTGTATCAGCGGCACCTGCTGGTCACGGGTCTGTCGAACCAGGGCAAGACCGCCGCCGTGCGCGCGCTCGCTCTGTGGCTGGCGCTGGACCGTACGGTGCAGTTCTGGATCGCCGACCTGAAGGGCATCGGCGACTGGGCCATGTTCGACGGCATCGCCGAAGTGCTGATCGAGGGCCCCTCCGACAATCACTGCATCCAGGCGACCGAGATGGTCGAGGACGCCGTCACGGAGATGAACCGGCGGATCGAAGCCCGTCGCAAGGACCCGAGCATCGTGTTCCCGCCGCTGATCGTGCTGGTGGACGAAGCGCAGAAGGCGTTCATGTGCCCGGCCAAGGGCGAGGACGGCCGCCCCTACGGCGGGTCCAAGGCCACGTCCCGCTACTTCATGGCCGTCCGCGAGATCCACAACCAGGGCCGTGCGGTCGACGTGCTGATGTGGCAGGGCACGCAGGACCCCACCGACCAGAACCTGCCCAAGCTGGTCCGCGAGGGCGCCCACACCCGCGCCTCCCTCGTGGTGGGCACCGAATCCCAGGCTGAGATGGCGCTCGGAGCCAAGGCCGTCAACGCCGGCGCCGCCCCTCACCTGCTGCGGCAGGGCCTGGACAAGGGAACCCTTGTGGTCGCCTCCGACGGCATCACCATCCCGGCGGGACAGCCGTCCATCACCGTGCGAACCCACTTCATCGACGACGAGCCGGCCGCCGAGGTCGCCGAGCGGGCCAAGGCCCTGCGCGACGGCGTCGCCACCCTGCGCGTGGTCGACCAGGGCGAGGAGCGGGACGCGCTCGCCGACGTGGCCGCCGTCCTCGGCGACACGCCCCGGCTGCGGACCAACGAGGTCCTCAAGCGGCTGCACGCCCTGGACCCGGGCACCTACGGCGAACAGTGGACCAACGACCGGCTCAAGAGCCTGTTGGAGGAGCACGGCGAGATCCCGAAGAAGTCGCACGGGGTCATGGTCATCCACCGCGATCACGTCCTGCGGGCGCTCGCCAACCGCGACGCCGATGGTTCCGCTTCCGCCACCGAGTAGCGGGGAGGCACGGCCGTCCGGCCCGGGGAGGCGGGGAGAACTCCCCAACCCCCTCCCCGGGCTACCTCCCCCACGTTGATCAGCGAAAACACTGCTTCGGGGAGGCGGGGAGGCACCCCAGCTCAGGCCCCTGAAACCCCCTCCACAGCGACCCCGGCAGGGGATGTCCCTGCCTCCCCAACCGAGCACCGGAAGGGATTCCACATGTACCCCGAGACCGCCCCCAACGCGCCCGCCGTGCGGGCCCCGGACGTCCACCACCCCACCCCGATCGCCCCCGCCGTGACTCCGTACGCGGCGCCCCTGGTCCCGGTGCAGCAGCAAGGCGTGCCTACGGTCGCGAGCGTCGTCCTCCCGGACGGCCGCGTCGTCACCGGCTACGCCATGAGCCCCGTCCAGCCGGAACCGTTCGCCGCCAAGTCGGCCGTGTCGCGCGCGGCGGTGAACGTCGCCCTCGGAGGCGTCGGGTTCCTCGGCGTGAGCGGCGGACTGCTGCTGCTGACCACGTTCATCACCGCGCTCACCACGCTCATCACCCAGCTCATCACGCTCGCCGCCGTCATCTTCGGCGGATGGATCGCCGTGCAGATCTTCAGCGCAAACGGCCACAAGGGCGGGACCACGGTCAACATCCGCAAGGCCGTCATCAAACGCAACCGCTTCTACCAGTAACTACGCCAAGGGCGACCCCCCCGTCTCGCCAAAGAACCGGGGTCGCCCTTGCCAACCAGCCCACTACAGACCTGTTGGAGGTCTCCCAGCATGACGCAACCCGCCCCCTTACGGCGAGCCTTAAGGCCGGCCGCTGCTGTCTCCGAGTCGGGAGCTCCCGCCGCACCCCGGATGCGGTTCTACCTGACCACCCACAAGCGGCACTGGCTGCGCCTCACCGATGTGCCGCTGTTCCTGAAGTCCGAGCACTGGGACCGCGCCATCAAGTGGGACCAAGCCCGCGGCCCCTACGCCATCGACTCCGGCGGCTTCATGGAGCTGAAGGACAAGGGCATGTGGACCCGCCCGCCCCGTAAGTACGTCGATGACCTGCGCCGCATCTGGGAACACGTCGGCCCCTACGACTGGGCCGCACCACAAGACTGGATGTGCGAGGACGCCATCATCAACGGCGGCTGGTTCGGCGGACAGTACTTCGTCGGCACCCACCTGAGCGTCGCCGAGCACCAGCGGCGCACCGTTGAGAACTTCCTTGAACTGCGCTCCCTCGCCCCCGACCTGCGCATCGCCCCCGTCATCCAGGGCGACAACGTGCCGGCCTACGAGCGGTGCGTGGAACTGTACGAGCGGGCCGGCGTGGATCTGCGGGCCGAACCGGTCGTCGGGCTGGGCTCGGTGTGCCGGTTGCAGTCCACTCGCCAGGGCGCCGCGATCGTCACCGCCATGGCCGCGCACGGCTTCAAGCTCCACGGCTTCGGCTTCAAAACCCTCGGCCTGGAACGCGTCGGCCACCTGCTCGCCTCCGCCGACTCCGCCGCCTGGAGCTCCCATGCCCGCCGCCGCCCCCCGCTCCCCGGCCACACCCACAAGAACTGCGCCAACTGCATCGACTACGCCCTGCGCTGGCGCCGGCGCGTCATCAACGCCATCCCCACCCACGGCCAGATGCTCCTGACCGACCGGAGCGCGGCATGAACCAGCACCTCATGCGGGCCGCCCTGGACGCGGCCGGACGCGGCTGGCGCGTTTTCCCCCTGCGACCCGGCACGAAGCGCCCCGCCTTGCACGGCGAGGCCACCTGTTCCCGTACCGGCCCATGCTCGCGTGGGCACCGGAAGTGGGAGGAGCGCGCCACATGCGACCCCGACCGCATCCGCGCCACCTGGTCTACCGGCCCGTTCAACGTCGGCATCGCCACCGGCCCCTCCGGACTGGTCGTGGTCGACCTGGACGTTCCGAAGGACAAGGGCAGTTCGGACGCGCCTAACGGCGCGGCATCCTTCGGAGCGCTCTGCGAGCGCGCCGGCCACGCTGTCCCCACCACCTACCGCACCCGGACCGCGAGCGGCGGAACCCACCTGTACTTCACCGCCCCGGACGGTGTCCGGCTCACCAACACGGCCCGAACCGTGGGCGAGTTGGTCGACACCCGGGCATGGGGCGGATACGTCGTCGCCGCCGGATCCCACACCCCCACCGGAGCCTACGAGGCGCTGTGCGGCCCTGAGGCGGCCCCACTGCCCCGATGGCTGCAAAGCATCGTGCAACCCGCCCCCAAGCCGCCTCAGGGCCTCTCGGAGGCCGTAGCGGGGCAATCACGTCGATATGCTGATGTAGCACTCGCCTCCGAGACGCGGAACGTCGCATCGGCCCAACCCGGGGCGCGGGAAGCGACGTTGTTCCGCGCGGCGCGCGCCCTGGGGCGTTTCGTCGCGTGGGGCGACCTCCCTCGCCACACGGTTGAGCAGGCTCTTCAGGAGGCGGGGGAGGCGGCCGGCCTCGCCGTGTCCGAGTGCCGCTCCACCATCCGCAGCGCCCTCAACTGGTCCATCACCCACAACCAGCGCCGCACCGGGCGGACGGCATGAGCACCCCTCCCCGCCCCCCTCTGAAGAGCGTCACCCCCAGCGTGACCGGGCCGCAGGCCGCTCCACAGCCTGTGGACACACCGGCCGTGGGCGGGCCGAAGGTCGCCGCCCGCAAGGGCGTCCTTTCATCCCTTCGCTCTGACCCGACACCCGACCGCCCCGGGATCCGCATCTACGCCCCGCCGGTCTACCGCCACCACTACGACGGCACCCGCTGGTCCAAGCGCTACGGCGACACCCCCACCGCCGCCTACGCCTGCCCCTGCGGCCACACCGAGACCGCCACCGGCCAGCACGCCGTGGCCGCCCTGATCGCCGAGTACTACGCCCACAAGACCGCCTGCACCGGCACCCCTGCCGCGCTCCCCGAAGGGAGGACCGCAGCATGACCGACCACCCCGCCCCCGACACCGAGGAACTCCCCGCGCCGTCCCACCCCATGGCCGTCGCACGCCGGCTGCTCCCCGACTGGCAGACCGAGGACGGACAGCTTGTGTGCCGGCGCTGGCGCGCGTCCTGGATGCGGTGGAACGGCACCTGCTGGCGCGAGGTCGACGAAGCGCAGGTGCGCAAGGCCATGTACGAGCGGCTGGAGCACGCCGTCTACCGGGTCCCCGGCAAGGACGGCGAGACCGAGGAACGCGACTGGGCACCGACCAAGCCGAAGATCAGCAACCTGCTCGACGCCCTCGGCGCCGTCACTCTCCTGCCGACCGACACCGACGCGCCCGCCTGGCTCGATGGCGAGCAGGACGGCGGGCCGATCGTCGCGTGTGAGAACGGCCTGCTCAGGATCCGCGACCGGGAGCTCCTGCCGCACACGCCCGGCTTCTTCAACCTGGTGTCCGTCCCGTTCGCCTACGACCCCGCCGCCACGGCGCCGGCGTGGGAGCACTTCCTGTCGCAGATCTGGCCCGACGACACCGACGCCATCACCGCCCTACAGGAGTGGTTCGGCTATGTCCTGTCGGGCCGCACCGACCTTCAGAAGATCCTGCTCATCGTTGGCCCCTCACGTTCCGGCAAGGGCACCATCGCGCGGGTGCTGAAAGCACTGGTCGGCAAGGAGAACCTTGCCGGGCCCACGCTCGCCGGGCTGGGTACGAACTTCGGGCTGTCGACGCTGGTCGGCAAGTCGCTGGCGGTCATTTCCGACGCCCGGCTTTCCGGCAACGACAACAGCCAAGTCGTGGAGCGGCTGCTGACCATCTCCGGTGACGACACGATCGACGTGGACCGCAAGTACCGCGAGCAGTGGACCGGAAAGCTGCCCTCGCGGCTGATGATCCTGTCCAACGAACTGCCGCACTTCGGCGACTCCTCCGGCGTCATCGCCAACAGGTTCGTCCTGCTCAGCATGCGGGTGTCGTGGCTGGGCAAGGAAGACCCCACCCTCACCGACCGCCTCACCGCGGAAATGCCCGGCATCCTCAACTGGGCACTCGAAGGACTCGCCCGACTCCAGCGCACCGGCCGGCTGACCGAGCCCGCCTCCAGCCGCGACGCGGTCACGACCATGCGCGACACCGCCTCACCGACCAGCGCATTCGTCCGCGAACGCTGCGCCACCGGCCCCACATGCAGCGTGCCCGTGGACACCCTGTGGCACGTCTGGCGGGACTGGGCCGAAGACAACGGCGTCAAGCCAGGCACCAAGCAGGTTTTCGGCCGCAACCTGCTCTCCGTCATCCCGCAACTCGCCCGCACCCGCCCCCGCGACGCCTACGGCCAACAGGTCGCCACCTACACCGGAATCACGCTGAACACGTCCGCACCACATCTGCCTGAGTCGTGACTCATCGCGGCTCAACGCCCTTCCGAACCGCTCTGAGTCGCGATGAGTCACGACTCAGAGCAATGTCACTCCAACATGTGGAGGATGCAGTGCGCGTGACCGCCCCTCCTTCGGCAGACCCCCGCACGACCCTTCGGGGCGGTCTCCCGGACCGGTATCTCACCCCCGACGACGTCGCCGAGATCTTCGGCGTCCCCGTCGAGACCGTCTACCAATGGCGCAGGAAGCGCACCGGCCCGCCGGGCTTCCGCATCGGCAAGCACCTGCGCTACGACCCCGCCGACGTACGCGCCTACGTCGACCAGCGCAAGCACGCCGAAGACACCGCCGCCTAACCGAACGCACACCACACGGCAGGGAGAGCCGCCCCCGCGGCTCTCCCTGCCGCATGTCGAGAGGACTACTGCCTGATGGCAGGCCACATCCAAGACCGCTGGTTCAAGACCGAGACCGACGACAACGGCAAGACCGTCCGCGTGAAGACCGACCGCCACGGCACCGGAATGCGTTACCGGGCCCGGTACGTCGGGCCCGACGGCACTGAGAAGTCCAAGAGCTTTCCCGACGGACAGAAGCGACTCGCTGACAAGTGGCTCGCGCAGATCGAGGCCGACATGGCGCGCGGCCAGTACATCGACCCGAAGGCGGGCCGGACCACCTTCCAGCAGTACGCCGAACGCTGGGTTGCCGCCCAGACGACGGACGTGTCCACGCGAGCGGGCACTGAGTCTCGGCTCAGGCTTCACGCCTATCCGCACATCGGCTCGCGTCCGCTCGGATCCTTCCAGCCGGAACAGATCCGTGAGTGGTCCCGAGTGCTGGAGGGCAAGGGACTCGCCGCGTCCTACCGCCGGGTCATCTTCGCCAACGTGTCGGCCGTGTTCACGGCCGCCGTGGACGATGGACTGATCAGCAAGAACCCGTGCCGCGCGGCCTCCGTGAAGGCGCCGGCCATGGTGCCCAGTCGGGTGCGGCCGTGGACGCCTGAGCGCGTGTTCGCCGTACGAGCGGCGCTCCCCGAGCACTACCGCGCCATGGTGGACACGGGTGGCGGCTGCGGCCTGCGACAGGGCGAGATCTTCGGGCTTCCCGTCGATGAAGTCGGCTTCCTGACCGGCTGGTTGCACGTCGGCTATCAGGTGAAGTTGGTCGACGGGCAAGCCGTGTTCGCACCGCCGAAGCGCGGCAAGGTGCGCGACGTGCCCTTGCCCGAACGCGTCGGCCAGGTGCTCGCCGCCCACATGAAGCGCTTCCCGCCCAAGGACGTGACGTTGCCGTGGCTGGTGCCGGACGGGCGGCCCGTCACCAAGAGACTGTTGTTCACCGCCCCCGAGGGCGGCGCCCTCGTCCGGAACAACTTCAACGTGCAGGCGTGGAAGCCCGCCCTCGTCGCCGCCGGCGTCCTCCCGCAGCCTGAGCCAGGCCAACGGATCGCAGAGTCCCGAGAGGACGGCATGCACGCGCTCAGGCACTTCTACGCCTCCGTGCTGCTGGACGCGGGGGAGAACGTGAAGGCGCTGAGCGGGTACCTGGGGCATGGCGACCCGGGGTTCACGCTGAGGGTCTACACGCACCTCATGCCGAGCAGCGAGAGCCGCACGCGGAAGGCGGTCGACGGCATGTATCGGGCCGCCGGTGAGGGCAACGACGGCCCACAGACGGCCCAAGCGGCATGACGGCACTCCCCACCGGCGGGAAACCCGCTGGTGGGGGCCTATTCGGCAGCGACTCTGGCCTAGTTTAACTAGAACTGGTATCAGTTCCTGAAACACCGTCAGAAACGATGCAGACGAAGGCAGTGGCCATGGCCGAGTTCGTGGAACACGGAAAGCTGTTCATCGGCGGAGAGTTGACGGACCCCCTGGGCGATGCCGTCATCGAGGTGATCTCGCCGCACACCGAGGAGGTCATCGGGCGGGTGCCCCATGCCTCGACGGCCGATGTCGATCGCGCGGTGGCCGTCGCCCGGCGGGCCTTCGACGAGGGGCCCTGGCCGCGGCTGTCCCTGGACGAACGGCTCGCGGTCGTCACCCGCATCAAGGACGGGATCGCCCTGCGCCACGAGGAGATCGCCCGCGTGATCTCCTCCGAGAACGGCTCCCCGTACTCCTGGAGCGTCCTCGCGCAGGCCCTCGGCGCGATGATGGTGTGGGACGCGGCGATCACGGTCGCGCGGAACTTCACGTACGAGGAGCGGCGCGACGGTGTGCTCGGGAAGATCCTCGTCCGGCGTGAGCCGGTCGGCGTGGTCGCGGCCGTCGTCCCCTGGAACGTCCCCCAGTTCGTCGCCGCCGCCAAGCTCGCGCCCGCGCTGCTCACCGGCTGCTCGGTGATCCTCAAGCCGTCGCCGGAGTCGCCGCTGGACGCGTACATCCTGGCCGACATCGCGCGGGAGGCCGGGCTGCCCGAGGGGGTGCTGTCCGTCCTCCCGGCGGACCGCGAGGTGAGCGAGTACCTGGTCGGGCACCCCGGTGTCGACAAGGTGTCCTTCACGGGGTCGGTCGCGGCCGGCAGGCGGGTCATGGAAGTGGCCTCACGCAACCTCACGCGCGTGACCCTGGAACTGGGCGGCAAGTCGGCCGCCGTCGTCCTGCCGGACGCGGACCTCGCCACCGCCGTCCCCGGGATCGTCTCCGCCGCCTGGATGAACAACGGACAGGCCTGTGTGGCCCAGACCCGCATCCTCCTGCCGCGTTCGCGCTACGACGAGTTCGCCGACGCCTTCGCCGCCGCGGCGAGCGCCCTCGTCGTCGGCGACCCGCTGGACCCGGCCACCCAGGTGGGCCCGCTGGTGGCCGAGCGGCAGCAGCGCCGCAACCTCGACTACATCCGGATCGGGCAGAAGGAGGGCGCGAAGGTCCTCACCGGCGGGGGCCGTCCGGCGGGCCTGGACCGCGGCTGGTACGTCGAGCCGACGCTCTTCGGCGACGTCGACAACTCCATGCGGATCGCCCGCGAGGAGATCTTCGGCCCGGTGATCTGTCTCCTCCCCTACGGCGACGAGTCCGAGGCGCTGAAGATCGCGAACGACTCCGACTACGGGCTGAGCGGCAGCGTGTGGACGGCGGACGTGGCGCACGGCGTCGAGATCGCCCGGCAGGTCCGTACGGGGACGTACTCCGTCAACACCTTCAGCCTGGACATGCTCGGCCCGTTCGGCGGCTACAAGAACTCTGGGCTCGGGCGGGAGTTCGGACCGGAGGGGTTCGGGGAGTACCTGGAGCACAAGATGATCCATCTGCCGGCCGGCTGGGAGGGCTGAGGCCGCCATGGGGGATCGCTGGCACGTCGAGGTCGACCGCTCCCTCTGCATCGGTTCCGCCCAGTGCGTCCACCACGCCCCGGACGGCTTCCGCCTCGACTCCGCCCGTCAGTCCCACCCGGCCGACCCGGACACGGACGCGAACGAGCGGGTCCTGGCGGCGGCGGAGAGCTGCCCCGTGGAGGCGATCACGGTCACGCTGGTGGGCAGCGGGGAGGCGGTGTTCCCGCCGGAGGACTGAGATCCCCTGGACCCCCTGAGAGAAGGAAAAAATCTTCCCTCAGGGGGGTTCCATCCGCTTCTGTCCGGCTTATCCTGGTATTGGCCTACGAGGCGAGTGAGGGAGTTCGACCGGAGTAGCCGACTTTGGCGAGACGCGAAGGCATCCGCTGAGGCCGACGTCGACGGTCGGGCTGAGAGGCCGGAAAGCAGCAGTAGGGCTGGAAGGCGACCCCCATCACCTGATCCGGGTAATACCGGCGAAGGGAACCCGTCTCGTAGGTTTTCGCATGTCGTGCGCTGCCGTAGCGTGCGGCCATGACCGACCACCGGTACGACGCGGCCGACATCCGGATCATCGAGGGTGGCGAAGCCGTGCGCCGCCTGCCGGGCATGTACTTCGGCGTCGGCCTCGACAGCCCGGAGCTGCCGACGCGCGCGTTCGCCGCGGTCGTGGGCTGGTCCCTGCACCCGGCCACGCGGGTCGCCCCCGTGCACGCCCTGTGCGTCGAGGCGGAGATCCTCGGAGACCTCGCCTTCTCCGTCTCCGACACGGCGTCCGACGCCCTGGGTGAGGACGGAGTGCCGATCATCGGCTTCGGTTCGTTGATCGGCTCCGGCCGTTGGTGCGGCTGGGCCGTGTCCGCCGTGAGCGCGCGTACCGTGGTCGAGGTCTGGCGGGACGGTCGCGGCCTGCGTCAGGAGCTGGCGGGTGACCTGCCGCTCGGGGAGCCGGAGGAGTTCGTACCGCCGGCCGGGGCGGGAACGCGGATGGAGTTCGCGCTCGACGGGGCGTTGCTCGCGCCCGGCGCGGTGATCACCGCCGACCTGGGCTCGCTGGACCTGCACGGGCCGGGGTGCGAGGAGCCGGACGGACCGGTCCGCCTCCGCCTGCGCGACCTGCGGTGATCAGCCCGACGACCGCTGCTCCGGGTCCGTCACGTCGATCAGGCGGCACACCGTTTCGATGTCTATGCGTACCTGGGCGATGGACGCGCGGCCGGAGAGCCAGGTGATCAGGGCCGAGTGCCAGGTGTGCTCGATGACGCGGACCGCCGAGAGCTGTTCGGGGGTGGGGTCGGTCAGGCCCATCGCGTCCAGGATGATCGCCGTCGTCTGACGGGAGACCTGGTCGACCTCGGGGGAGACGCTGCGGTCGGCGAAGGTCAGGGCGCGGACCATGGCGTCGGCCAGGTGCGGCTCGCGCTGCAGGGCGCGGAAGGCGCGCATCAGGGTCTCCGCGACGCGCTCGGCAGGGCGGTCGCCGGACGGGGGCTTCTTCCGCAGCGTGCCGTGCATCTGCTCCAACTGGTCCTGCATGGTGGCCACCAGCAGGTGCACCTTGGAGGGGAAGTAGCGGTAGAGCGTGCCGAGGGCGACCTGCGAGGACTCCGCGACCTCCCGCATCTGCACCGCGTCGAAACCGCCCCGGCTGGCCAGCTGCGCGCTCGTGTGCAGGATGCGCCGGCGGCGGGCCTCCTGCCGCTCCGTGAGGGGGGAGGGTGGGGGTCCCCCCGGTCGAGCGGAGCCGAGACTGGGGGAGGGGCGCTGGGTGGAGTCTTCCGCAGGCATGGGTCCCGTTCCGTGACAGTCGGTGAGGGTCGGTGATCGCACAGCATGACAGGGGGTGCCGGTCGTGGCGTGAATCACCTGATCCACTGCTCCCAGCACTCTTACCTGCCGGTAGATTCAGAGCCTCCCGAACGATCAAGTCTGAAACTTGTTCTAGATTAGCGTCCCGTCGTAGTCTCGCGGGACATCGCAGGCAGAAGGGGGCCCGGAGTGACCGCTGAGGCCAGTCAGGCGGGGTCCCGGCACGACCTCGCGGCCGACGGCGAACGACCGCTCAACATCGCGCTCCTCACCTATAAGGGGAACCCGTTCTGCGGGGGCCAAGGCGTCTACGTACGGCATCTCTCACGGGAGCTGGCCCGCCTCGGCCACCGCGTCGAGGTGATCGGGTCCCAGCCGTATCCGGTGCTCGACGAGGGCCACGACGACCGGCTCTCCCTCACCGAACTGCCCAGCCTCGACCTCTACCGCCAGCCCGACCCCTTCCGCACGCCCGGACGCGACGAGTACCGGGACTGGATCGACGCGCTGGAAGTCGCGACCATGTGGACCGGCGGCTTCCCCGAGCCGCTGACCTTCTCCCTGCGCGCTCGCCGCCATCTGCGCGCCCGCCGCGGCGAGTTCGACGTCGTGCACGACAACCAGACCCTCGGATACGGGCTGTTGGGAGACGTCGGCGCACCCCTCGTCACCACCATCCACCACCCCATCACCGTCGACCGGCAGTTGGAGCTGGACGCCGCCGAAGGATGGCAGCGGCGGTACTCCGTGCGCCGCTGGTACGCGTTCACCCGGATGCAGAAGCGCGTCGCGCGCCGGCTGCCGTCCGTGCTCACCGTCTCCGGCACCTCCCGCCAGGAGATCGTCGACCACCTCGGCGTCCGCGACGACCGGATCCACGTCGTCCACATCGGCGCCGACACCGACCTGTTCTCGCCCGACCCGTCCGTCGCCGTCGTACCGGGCCGGATCGTGACGACGTCCAGCGCGGACGTGCCGCTCAAGGGCCTGGTCTTCCTCGTCGAGGCGCTGGCGAAGGTGCGCACCGAGCACCCGGGCGCCCATCTCGTCGTCGTCGGCAAGCGCCCCGCCGAGGGCCCGGTCGCCCAGGCGATCGAGCGGTACGGCCTCGAAGGCGCCGTCGAGTTCGTCAAGGGCATCTCCGACGCCGAACTCGTCGACCTGGTGCGCTCGGCCGAGGTCGCCTGCGTGCCGTCCCTGTACGAGGGCTTCTCGCTGCCCGCCGCCGAGGCCATGGCCACCGGGACACCGCTCGTCGCCACCACCGGCGGGGCGATCCCCGAGGTCGCCGGACGGGACGGGGAGACCTGCCTCGCCGTACCGCCGGGCGACGCGGGCGCGCTGGCGGCCGGGCTCGGCCGGCTGCTGGGCGACGCCGGCCTGCGCGCACGGCTCGGCGCGGCCGGACGGCAGCGGGTGCTGCGGAACTTCACCTGGGCGCGGGCGGCCGAAGGGACCGTGGCCCGGTACCGCGAGGCCATATCCGGGGGCGCCCGTCGGCCCGCGTACCCGGTGCCCCAAGATGTTGACGTCGTCTCCCCGGCGTCGGACGCATCCCGCGCGTCCGGCACACCCCGGGCGTCCGACGCCTCCCGAGCATCCGAAGCAACCGACGCATCCGATCGCGAAAGCAGGGCCACGTGCTGACCGTCGACTTCTCCCGGTTCCCGCTCGCGCCGGGCGACCGAGTCCTGGACCTCGGCTGCGGGGCCGGCCGGCACGCCTTCGAGTGCTACCGGCGCGGCGCCCAGGTCGTGGCCCTCGACCAGAACGGCGAGGAGATCCGCGAGGTCGCCAAGTGGTTCGCGGCGATGAAGGAGGCCGGCGAGGCACCGGAAGGGGCCACCGCGACGGCCATGGAGGGCGACGCCCTCGCCCTGCCCTTCCCCGACGAGTCCTTCGACGTCGTCATCATCTCCGAGGTCATGGAGCACATCCCGGACGACAAGGGCGTCCTCGCGGAGATGGTCCGCGTCCTCAGGCCCGGCGGCCGGATCGCCATCACCGTCCCGCGCTACGGCCCCGAGAAGGTCTGCTGGACGCTCTCCGACGCCTACCACGAGGTCGAGGGCGGCCACATCCGCATCTACAAGGCGGACGAACTCCTCGCCAAGATCCGCGAGGCGGGACTGAAGCCCTACGGCACCCATCACGCGCACGCGCTGCACTCGCCGTACTGGTGGCTGAAGTGCGCGTTCGGCGTCGACAACGACAAGGCGCTGCCGGTACGGGCGTACCACAAGCTGCTGGTCTGGGACATCATGAAGAAGCCGCTGGCCACCCGGGTCGCCGAGCAGACGCTGAACCCGCTGATCGGCAAGAGCTTCGTGGCGTACGCGACCAAGCCCCACCTCCCGCAGGTGGCTGACCGGTGACCACCCCCCGGACAGAACACCTCGTCCTGCCCGGGGTCCTCACCGCCGAGCAGGCCGCCACGACCGTCGAAGGCATCCTCGCCGTACAGCGGGAGGACGGCGCGATCCCCTGGTTCCGGGGCCATCATCTCGACCCGTGGGACCACACCGAGGCCGCCATGGCCCTGGACGCGGCGGGCGAGCACGAGGCCGCCGAACGCGCCTACCTGTGGCTGGCCCGGCACCAGAACGAGGACGGCTCCTGGTACGCGGCCTACGCCGACGGGGACTTCGACGACGTCACCGACCGGGGCCGCGAGTCGAACTTCGTCGCCTACATCGCCGTAGGCGTCTGGCATCACTACCTCTCGACCGGCGACGACACCTTCCTGGACCGCATGTGGCCGGCCGTCTACGCGGCCGTCGAGTGGGTGCTGCGGCTGCAGCAGCCCGGCGGGCAGATCGGCTGGCGCCGCGACGACGACGGCACCCCCACCGCGGACGCGCTGCTCACCGGCTCCTCCTCGATCCACCAGGCGCTGCGCTGCGCGCTGGCGATCGCCGAGCAGCGCGAGGAGGCGCAGCCGGACTGGGAACTGGCGGCGGGCGCGCTGCGGCACGCCATACGGCGCCACCCCGAGCGGTTCCTCGACAAGGACCGCTACTCGATGGACTGGTACTACCCGGTGCTGGGCGGCGCGTTGACGGGCGCGGACGCCAAGTCCCGTATAGAGGCGGACTGGGACCGGTTCGTCGTCCCCGGGCTAGGGGTGCGCTGTGTCGTGCCCAACCCGTGGGTCACCGGCGGGGAGTCGGCCGAACTCGCCCTGGCCCTGTGGGCGATGGGCGAGTCCGACCGCGCGCTGGAGATCCTGCAGTCCATCCAGCACCTGCGGGACACGGAGTCCGGGCTGTACTGGACCGGCTACGTCTTCGAGGACGAGGCGATCTGGCCGCAGGAGCTGACCACATGGACGGCGGGATCGCTGCTGCTGGCCGTCGCCGCGCTGGGGGGTCATGAGGCCACGTGTGCGGTGTTCGGCGGTGAACACCTGCCGCTGGGCCTGGACCCCGACTGCTGCGGGTAGCCTCCGGCGGGTGGGGGCGCCTGAGAACTCGGGTGTGCGGGTCGGACGGCGGGTGCGGGCCGCGAGTGGCTGCTCGCGCCCCGCGCCGGGGCCGTATATCGATCCAGCCCCGCGCCCCTTCAGGGGCGCTTCAGTGGCGGTGGACTCGATTGGCGATCGCGTGTCCCACGAACAGGTACACCACCGCCGCCAAGCCGTACCCGGCCACCACCCTCGCCCACGCCTCGTCGAACGTGAACAGATCGTGCGACCAGCCCGCCAGCCAGCGGGCCACGTCGTGGACGAACTGCACGAAGTCGTTGCCGCGGTTGGCGTCCAGCAGGTACATCAGGATCCACAGACCCAGGATCAGGGCCATGACGTCGGCCACCACGGCGATCACCGTGCCGGCCTGGTTCGCACCGTTGCGATATCGAGGGGACATGCCCGACGGGTAGCCCTCGCGGCACCTCCGAAACCTGCTCTCCGAGGGGCCGTCATTTCGCTCCCGTTGGGATGGATTTGATCCTTCCGGGGGGACTGTTCGAAGGGGTCCTCGATGATCCTGCCCCCTTGAGGGGGGAGAGGACGTCCGGCGACCCCGACGACCCGTTCCGCCGGGTCTCCTCACCTCACCGAAAGGACCGTCCCTGCGGGGGAAGTGAGCCGAGGGCTCCACGCATCGCCGAGGGCTCTATGCGTTGAGGTCGGCCAGCACCCGCAGCGTGTCCGGGTCCGGCGCCACCACCAGCAGGTCCGTCACCGGGCCCTTGCGCCAGGACTCCAGCCGCTCCGCGATCCGCTCCCGCGGGCCCACCAGCGAGATCTCGTCGGCGAACGCGTCCGGCACGGCCAGCACGGCCTCCTCCCGCCGCCCCGCCAGGAACAGCTCCTGGATCCGCCGCGCCTCCTCCTCGTACCCCATGCGACCCATCAGATCGGCGTGGAAGTTACGGGTGGCGTGCCCCATGCCGCCGATGTAGAAGCCGAGCATCGCCTTGACGGGCAACAGCCCCTCGGACACATCGGCACAGACCCTGGCCCGGACGAGGGGAGCGACGACGAACCCGTCCCGCACCTCGGCGACCCCCGGCCCGTACGCGTCCGGCCGGCTCGGCGACCAGTACAACGGCAGCCACCCGTCGGCGATCCGCACGGTCTGTGCCACGTTCCTCGGCCCCTCCGCACCGAGCAGCACCGGCAGATCGGCCCGGAGGGGATGAGTGATGGACTTCAGCGGCCGGCCGAGCCCGGTTCCGTCCGGGCCGCGATAGGGCTGCGGATGGAAGCGCCCGTCCAGCTCCACCGGCGCCTCCCTCGCGAACACCTGCCGTACGACGTCCACGTACTCCCGGGTCGCGGTCAGCGGGGACTTCGGGAACGGCCGCCCGTACCAGCCCTCCACGACCTGCGGGCCCGACAACCCGAGCCCCAGCATCATCCGTCCGCCGGAGAGGTGGTCCAGGGTGAGGGCGTGCATGGCGGTGGTCGTGGGGGAGCGGGCCGCCATCTGCGCAACGGCCGTCCCCAGCCTGATCCTTGAGGTCTGCGCCGCGATCCAGGTGAGCGGCGTGAAGGCGTCCGACCCCCACGACTCCGCCGTCCACACCGAGTCGTACCCCAGCCGCTCCGCCTCCCGCGCCAGCTCCACATGGCCGGGGGAGGGGCCACGACCCCAGTAACCGAGCGCGAGACCGAGCCGCATACCTGCCTCCTGACGATCCGTCAGATACGGGGGCTGCGACTGTACGGCAACGGCCCCCCCGCCCGGAAGGGCGAGGGGCCGTTCACGCAGGTGCACGGGCCTGCTGGCTCAGCCGCGCTGGATACCGGAGGTGTCCCGCAGAACACCCCGACGACCGTCCTGCGTCTGGGCGATCAGACCCTGGGCGCCCTGCTCGACCGCGAGATACCAGGTGCCCGGCGCCAGCTCCGCGATCGGCATCGGCGCGCCGTCCTCCGCGTACAGCGGACGCGGCACCGGCACCGCGAACCAGAACGGCGAGAAGTCCGGCGCCGGCGGCTGCGCGACCGGACCCGGCTGCGCGCCGAACGGCTGACCCTGCTGCGGCTGACCACCGAAGGCCGTCGGCTGCTGCGCACCCGGGTAGCCGTAACCGGCGGGCGGCTGCCCGCCGTAGGGCTGGGGCTGCGGGGGCTTCGGAGCCGGGATGAGGCCCGCCTGCAGGGCGGGGACGAGAGGCGTGGCGACGGCCGCGGCAGCCATGAGCAGAGTGGCGATGAGGGCGATGATCAGGCCGGTGCCCGCGGACGGGGCACCGGAGCTGTCACCGATGTTGTCCAGGCCGCCGACCGGGTCGATGACGTTGCCTAGGGCGCTCCACGCGGCGAACAGCGCGAACGCGACGCCGAAGGGGCCGAGCTCCAGGCCGACGACCTTGCGGGGCTGCGGCAGAGCGCGCGAGACGACGACGAGCGCGGCACCGATGAGGCCCGCCAGGACGACACTGAGCAGGACCGGTCCGCTCGACCACAGGCTCGGGATGTCGATGCTGTCGGAAACGCCGTCGTACGAGTAGTTGTCGAGGAACGACGCGATGAACAGCAACACCGCTGCTCCGATCACCACGCCGTCGCCTCGAGTGAGGGAGCGGATATTCACTTCAAGGTCCTTCGGTCAGTCGTCTCGTCATCGGTACGTCCGGTAGAGGCGTCGCTGTCACCATGTCGCCATCAGGCCCCGGTGTGAAGCGCGGGGGTGCCCCCTGATCGTAGGGACGACACTATCGTCCACGCGATCGGACTGTCCGCCGGGATCAGCGCGCGGATCACTACCCCCGCAGGAAACTCACGATTCCCTCAGAGATCCCTTGCGCCGCCTTCTGCCTCCAGGCGCCGCTGGTCAGCAGTGCCGCGTCCTTGGTATCGCGCATGTTGCCGCACTCGATGAACACCTTGGGAACCGTTGACAGATTGAGACCGCCCAGGTCCTGACGCGTGACGAGTCCGGTGCCGTCGCCGATGTAGTTGGACGGCGAACTGCCCGTGCTGCGCGCGAAGTCGTCCGCGATCAGCTTCCCGAGGTCCTTCGACGGGGCGACGATCGCACGGGTGTCGGCGGCGCCCTCGTGCACCGAGGCCGGCAGGATCACATGGAAGCCCCGGTTGCCCTCCGCGGAACCGTCGGCGTGGATCGACACCACCGCGTCCGCGTGCGCCGCGTTCCCGATCCGGGCCCGCTCGTCCACACACGGCCCGAACGGCCGGTCCCCGTCCTGCGTCAGCTTCACCGTCGCGCCCTGCTCCCGCAGCAACGTCCGCAGCCGGTGCGCCACGTCCAGCGTGAACCTCGCCTCGCTGTACCCCGAGTCGGTGGACGTCCCCGTGGTGTCGCACTCCTTCCGGTTGGTGCCGATGTCCACCTTGCGGTTGATCTCGGCGGTGTGCTGGGAGTTGGTGACGTTGTGGCCGGGGTCGATGACGACGACCTTGCCCTTGAGGGGGGCGGCCTCCTGACTGGGGGAGGCGGAGAGGGTGCCGGGGGTGTCGGAGGAGCCGGAGCCGGAGTCGGACGGTGAGCCGAGGCTGCCTGTCGGGGTCCCCGCCCCCACCCCCGCCCCCGCCGCCCCGTTCGATCCGCCGTCCCCGCCGCTCTCCGCACCGCCCAGCGTCTCGTACGCCAGCCACCCCAGCAGCGCCCCGGGCACCAGCGCGGCCAGCGCCACGGTCAGCGGGCGGCGCAGCGGCGAGCGGCGGGGACGCGGGGAGCCGTAGGGGTCGTACGGGTCCGTGGGGCCGAAGGGGTCGGAGTGCGGGCCGGAGTAAGACACGCCTGCCACCCTAACGGCACCCCCGCCCAGGCTCAGGAGACCGCGGCCCGGGGGCTGCGGGGTGCCGCCCGGCGGCCTGGCCGCCCCGCCGGTGGCAGTCCCGCTATCCCGTCACCTCCGCCGACTTGTACGCGGTGCCCTGCGGCGCCAGGCAGACGAACCAGTTGTACGGGGAGCTCTCGGTCGTACGGATGGTGGGCTCGTCGTCGTTGATGCCGGCGTCCGCGGGGCCCCTGCGGACCTCGGTCTTCGTGCCGTCCTTCCAGGTGCAGGCCACCCGCTGGACGGTCTTGGCCACATAGCCGATCACCAGACGGTCGGGCCCTTCGCCGGTCGGGGTGAGCGGGAACGCGACGGCGTTGGCGTCCTTGCCCGACACGGTGTCGCCCTCTTCGGTCAGACCCTGCAGGATCAGATGCTCCCAGCCGATGCTGTTCTCCCCGGTGCCGCGGTGGATGAAGTAGGCGCTCTTGCCGACCAGCTCGGCGGGCGTTTTCACGCCGACCGGGGCCTCGCCGTACTCCGCCATCGCCTTCATCAAGGACCGGGCGTCCCGCACGTCGACGGGCGCCGGCCAGACGTCGAGGGTGACCTGCCACTTCTTGCCCCCGTCGGTGCCGGCCGCGAGGGTGACCCTGCTCTGCGGCTGGAACGGTGTCGCGGTCTCGGTGACGGCCGGCTGTGTCGCCGGGGGCGCCGCCCGGTCCTGGTCCCCAGGCAGCCCGGTCAGCGCCAGCGCCCCCGTGGAGCCCGCGGCCACCAGGGTCGTGGCCGCGGCCACCGCCCAGCGGCGGGCCCTGCGGCGGCGGCCGCCGCGGATCAGTGCCTGGGTGGGGGCTATACCGATCTCGACCTCGTCCGCGGCGTCGGCCAGCAGGAGGGCGATGTCGTGGTGTGTCATGTGGTGGTTCGTCTCCCGGTCCGCGCTCATCACTTCCGCCCTCCGTGCGTCACCATGTCGGCCAGTGCCGGTATGGCGCGCAGTTTCGCGAGCCCCTTGGCCGCGTTGCTCTTCACCGCGCCGACCGAGCAGCCCATCGCCTCGGCCGTCTGTGTCTCGGTCAGGTCCTCCCAGTACCGAAGGACCACCGCCTCTCGCTGTCGTGGCGGCAGCTCGGCCAGTGCCTTGAGCAGGGCGTGGCGGTCGTCGGCCTGGGCGATGCGGTCGCCGGTGTCGGCGATCTCGTGGGCCAGGCCCTCGTCGTCGTCCCTCGGGGCGAGGAACTCGCGCAGTTTCCTGCGGTACCTGCGGGCATGCGCGTTTATCATCACGCGCCGTACGTATGCCTCCGGGTCGTCGGCCGAGGCGACTCTGCGCCAGGCCGCGTAGACCTGTTCGAGTGTCGTCTGGACCAGGTCCTCGGCGGCGTGCTGCTCCCCCGTGAGAAGAAACGCCGTGCGCATCAGCCGCGGCCAGCGGCTGATGACGAAGGCCTGGTACTCGCTGTCCCTGGCCTGCTTCAGATCCCCCATGTGCTCCTCCTAGATAAACAATGGAGGCCATGAGGGGCCCGGATCGTTGCCTCGGACGGCGGGCGGGTGTGCGGAGATCTTCCGGTGTCGGGCGGAGGCCCGGTGCGCGGAGATCTTCCGGTGTCGGGCGGAGGCCCGGTGCGCGGACCCGGGCTTCAGGCGGAGGCCGGCTGCGGGGAGGCCTTCCGAGGCAGCCACACCAGCATCAGCACCGCTCCGGCCAGCAGCACTCCCGTGCCGGTGCGGAACGCCAGCGCGTACCCCTCCGTCAGTGCCTGCGGGGTGCCGCTGCCGTCCGTGCGGGCCGCCGCGAGGGTCGAGAGCACCGCGAGGCCCAGTGAGCCGCCCATCGTGCGGGAGGTGTTGACCAGGCCCGACACCAGGCCGGCCTCGCCCGGCGCGGCTCCGGAGGTGGCCAGAGCGGCGAGCGGGGTGGACGACAGGCCCGCGCCCAGCATCATCAGCACGCCCGGCAGCATGATCCCGGTGACGTACCCGGCGTCCGCGCTCATCGTCGACTGCCAGCCGAAGCCGGCCGCCGCGATCAGCGTGCCCAGCACGGCCACATTGCGGGCGCCGGCCGTCCGCATCGCGCGGGGCGCGAGCTTGGAGCCGAGGACGATCGCCAGCGAGCTGGGCACCAGGGCGAGTCCGGCGTCCAGCGGGTCGTAGCCGAGCACGTTCTGCGCGTACAGCGTCATGAAGAACCACATCGAGAACATCGCCGAACCGCACACGAACATCGCCGCGTTCGCCGCCGACACCGACCGCAGCCGGAACAGCCCGAGCGGCATCAGCGGGGAGGCCGTGCGGGCCTCGACGGCGAGGAACAGCCCGATCAGCGCGAGCCCGGCGGCCAGCGGGACGAGGGTCGCGGGCGCCGTCCACCCCTCGGCCTCCGTCTGTGAGACGCCGTAGGCCAGGGTGGCGAGGCCGGCGGTGACCAGCAGGGCGCCGGGGAGGTCCAGACGCCGTCCGTCGCCGGCCCGGCTCTCGGTCAGCCGGCGCAGGGAGCCGGCCAGGACCACCGCCCCCACCGGCACGTTGATCAGCAGCACCCAGCGCCACGACATCAGGTCGACCAGCGCCCCGCCGACCAGCCCGCCCGCCGCTCCGCCGCCCGCGCCGACCGCCGTCCAGGTCGCGATCGCCCGGGCCCGCGCGGCGCCCTCGGGGACGGCGGAGGTGACGATCGTCAGCGTCGACGGGGCGAGCACCGCCGCGCCCAGGCCCTGCACGGCCCGCGCGAGCAGCAGCTGCCAGCCCTCCTGGGCGAGCCCTCCGGCCAGGGAGGCCAGGGTGAACAGGGCGAGCCCGGTCAGGAACATCCGCTTGCGGCCGTAGAGGTCACCGGCCCGGCCGCCCAGCAGCATGAACCCGGCGAAGGCGATGGCGTACGCGTTCACCACCCATTGGAGTCCGGACGGGCTCGTCCCCAGGTCGGTCCGGATGGACGGCAGTGCCACGTTCACTACGGACACGTCCAGGACGACGAGGAACTGGCCGGCGCACGCGAGGGCGACCACCAGCCAGGTGGGGGCGGGGTTGCGGCGGGATGTCCGGGGGCGGGTGGTGTCGGCGGCTTCCAGCATGGGCGTCATGGTCTCAACCGGCTTGTGCCCCTTGCATCGGGATTTCGGCCTAGGGCTCCGGTCGGGGGGTCTCGCCCTCTGGGGTGTGAGTCAAGAGAAGTTAAAGAAATTGTTAGTAAGCCGAAGCATCGGAATAGTTGCCCATGCATACAGGTTCAGCTCCCACGTAACCCGAACCAGCCGCCCGGAGGCCCCCACCCCATGACGCCCACGACGACCGACCGGCCGACCCGCCAAGCAGGCGGAGCCGTCGTCCCGGTGCTCGCCTTCGCGGGCATCGTGGTCGCGGTGATGCAGACCCTGCTCGTCCCGGTCATCAAGGACCTCCCGCAACTGCTGGACACCGCGCCCAGCAACGCCACCTGGGTCCTGACCTCCACCCTGCTGTCGGGTGCCGTGGCCACCCCGATCATGGGCCGCCTCGGCGACCTGTACGGCAAGCGGCGCATGCTCATCCTCAGCCTCGCCGTGATGGTCGTCGGCGCGCTGGTCAGCGCCCTCACCAGCGCCCTGCTCCCGATGATCGTGGGCCGTACGCTCCAGGGCTTCGCGATGGGCGCGATACCGCTCGGCATCGGTCTGATGCGCGACATGCTGCCCAGGGAGCGGCTCGGCTCGGCGATGGCCCTGATGAGCTCCTCGATCGGCGTCGGCGGCGGCCTCGCGCTGCCCGCCGCGGCCCTGGTCGCCCAGCACGCCGACTGGCACGCCCTCTTCTACGGTGCCGCCGGCCTCGGCGCCCTCTCCATCGCCCTCACCCTCCTCGTCGTACCGGAGTCCCCGGCGCGTGCCGAGGGAACCTTCGACCTGCCGGGCGCGCTCGGCCTCTCCGCCGGCCTGGTCCTCTTCCTCCTCCCGATCACCAAGGGCAGCGACTGGGGCTGGACCTCCGGCACCACGCTCGGCCTGTTCGCCGCCTCCGCCGTCGTCCTCGTCCTGTGGGGCGTGATGGAGCTGCGCGTCGCGGCACCGCTGGTGGACCTGCGGACGACGGCCCGCCCCGCCGTCCTCTTCACCAACCTCGCCTCGATCATGGTCGGCGTCAGCTTCTACGTCGTCTCCCTCGTGCTGCCGCAGCTCCTCCAGCTGCCCACCGCCACCGGCTACGGCCTCGGCCAGTCCATGGTCGTCGCCGGTCTGCTCGTGGCGCCGCTCGGCCTGACGATGATGGTCACCGCGCCCGTCTACGCCCGGCTGTCCGCCAAGTACGGCCCCAAGGTCACCCTGATCATCGGCATGCTGATCATCGCGATCGGCTACGGCGCCGGCCTCGGCCTGATGAGCGCCGCCTGGCAGAGCCTCGTCATCGCGGTCGTGCTGGGAGCGGGCATCGGTCTCGCCTACTCCTCGCTGCCCGCCCTGATCGTCGGCGCGGTCCCGGCCTCCGAGACCGGCGCGGCCAACGGCCTCAACACCCTGATGCGGTCCATCGGTACGTCCGTGTCGAGCGCCGTCATCGGCATGGTGCTGGCCAACACCGCGAACACCGTGAACGGCGTCGCCGTCCCCACCATGCACGGCTTCCGCGTCTCCTTCCTGATCGCCACCGCCGCCGTCGCCGTCGGGCTGCTCCTCGCCCTCTTCCTGCCCCGGCAGCAGCGTCCGCCGGCTGCGCCGCAGCTGCGCTCCGGCAGCGAGGAGGCCCTGCGGGGCTTTCGCGGGCGGGTCCTGGATGCGGACGGTGTCCCGGTCGCCCGGGCCAAGGTCACTCTGATCGACCGTCGGGGTCGCCAGGCCGGCGCCACCGTCTCGGCCGAGGACGGCTCCTACACGCTCGCCGTCCCGACGCAGGGGGCGTATGTGCTGGCCGCGAAGGCCTCCGGGCACGGGCCGCTCGCGTCGTCCGCGTCCCACCATGGTGGGGAACGGGCGGTCGAGCTGGATCTCTCCTTGCCGGGCGAGGCGGTGACCGCGTAGCGCCTGCTCGGGTGCCGCCTCGCGCCGTACGGCGTCTGCGGCGGCGTTGTGGCTGGTCGCTCCCCCACTCTCGGCTTCGCTCGCGCGGGGGGACCCCCATCGCGGCGGAGCCGCAGGTCGGTACAGCCCCGCGCCCCTGAGGGCGCTACACGTACCCCCTGTCGACCGAGTGACAGGGGGTACGACAGCATGGGGCGCCGAGAGCGTCGTACGACCGAAAGGACCGCCATGCCCGCGGCCGCCCCCAAGCCCGAGATCCTGGCCGCGTTCGAGGCGGCGAAGGGCTTCATGCCCGTGGACGAGGGGCTCGCGCTGTATGCGGCCGCGGGGGAGGCCGGGCGGCTCGGGCTGCCGCTGCTGGAGGTCGGTACGTACTGCGGGCGCTCCACGGTGCTGCTCGCCGACGCGGCTCGTGAGGCCGGGGTCACCGCGCTCACCGTCGACCACCACCGGGGCAGCGAGGAGCAGCAGCCGGGCTGGGAGTACCACGACCCGGAGACCGTCGATCCCGAGCTCGGCCTGATGGACACGCTGCCCACCTTCCGCCGGACCCTCCACCGGGCCGGCCTCGAGGAGCACGTCGTCGCCCTGGTCGGCCGCTCCCCCCAGATCGCGAAGATCTGGAACTCGCCCCTCGGCCTCGTCTTCGTCGACGGCGGCCACACCGACGAGCACGCCACCGCCGACTACGAGGGCTGGGCCCCGCACCTCGCCGAGGGCGGCCTCCTCGTCATCCACGACGTCTTCCCGGACCCCGTCGACGAGTTCACCGGCCAGGCCCCCTACCGCGTCTACCTCCGCGCCCTGGAGTCCGGCGCCTTCATGGAGGTCTCGGACACCGGCTCGCTGCGGGTGCTGCGGCGCACGGGACCGGGGATCCAGGTGTATTGATCCGCACCTGTCCGTCTGCCGGCCGCTACAGCCAGCCCTGTCGGCGGGCCTCCCGCACTGCCTCCATGCGGTTGCGGGTGGCTGTCTTGCCGATGGCGGAGGAGAGGTAGTTGCGGACGGTGGATTCGGACAGGTGCAGTCGGGCGGCGATGTCGGCGACCGTGGCGCCGTCCGCCGAGGCCTTCAGGGCGTCGCACTCGCGGGCGGTGAGCGGGTTCGGGCCGGCGCCGAGCGCGGCCGCGGCGAGCGCGGGGTCGACGACCGTCTCGCCGGTCAGCACCCGGCGGATCGCCTCCGCCAGCTCCTCCACCGGACCGTCCTTGACCAGGAACCCGGCGGCTCCGGCCTCCATGGCCCGCCGCAGATAGCCGGGCCGGCCGAACGTCGTCAGGATCAGCACCCGGCAGTCGGGGGCCTCCTCGCGCAGTACGGCGGCGGCGTCCAGGCCGCTCATGCCGGGCAGTTCGATGTCGAGGAGGGCGACGTCCGGGCGGTGGATCAGCGCCATGTCCACGATCGCGTCCCCGGCGCCGACCTGTGCGACGACCTCGATGTCCGGCTCCATCCCCAGCAGCAGGGCCAGCGCCCCGCGCATCATGCCCTGGTCCTCCGCCAGCAGGACCCTGATGGATTTGGCGGGGCGGCGGTCACGGGGCATCTCGTTCACGGACCGGCCGTCGGGCGTGTCGTTCACGGCCTCAGCGTAGGGCCGGCCGGCAGGGACGGCACTCCCCCTGCGCGTGCGGAGGAACCGCTGGTCCCAGCCGCCCCCCGCGGCACCTGCGTCACCTCGGAGCTTGCCTCCACGGGGAGTTCCGCCGTCACCGTGAAGCCGCCGCGCGGACCCGGGCCCGCGGTCAGGGAGCCGCCGGCCGCGGCGAGGCGCTCGCGCAGGCCGGTGAGGCCCGTGCCGCCGCCGCTGCCGATCGCGCGGGCGTCCGAGCCGGCCTCGCCGCCGCCGGTGCCGCCCTCACCGGCGCCCGTGCCGTTGTCGGTGACCGTGAGCCGGACCCGCTCCGGCGAGCCCGACACCGCTATCCGGCAGCGGGTGGCGCCGCTGTGCCGGACGACGTTGGTGACCGCCTCGCGCACCACCCAGCCCAACAGGGCCGCCGTCTGCGGTTCCGTGGGAGCCCCCGACCGGCTGATGGACGGCTCGACGCCGGCCGCCGTCAGGGCGGAGCGGGCCCGGTCCAGCTCGGCGGCCAGACTGCCCTCGCGGTACCCGGTGACCGCCTCGCGTATCTCCGTCAGCGCCTGGCGGCCCACCGACTCGATGTCCGCGACCTGCGCGAGGGCCGCGTCCAGATGGCCGGGCGCCAGCCTGCGGGCCGCCTCCGACTTCACCACGATCACCGACAGGGTGTGCCCCAGCAGGTCGTGCAGATCGCGGGAGAAGCGCAGCCGCTCCTGCTCCACCGCCTGGCGGGCCAGCTCCTCGCGGGCGGCGCGCAGATCCCGTACAGCCTCGGAGAGGCTCAGGATCACGGCCGTCACGATCGTCGAGATCCACGTGGCGTAGGCGGTGTCGAGTCCGCCCCAGCCGTCGTGGGAGAAGGCGACCGCGCCCGCGACCAGGGCCAGGACGAGCCCCGCGATCCGCAGATGCCGGCCGCGCAGCGAGGCGCCCGTGGCGAGACCGAGCAGCGGGAAGAACAGCACCCAGCTGCCGCCGTACCCGAGGGCGAGCCCGCAGGTCACCACCGCCATGATCGCCAGCGCCACCCGGGTGGAGACCGACTCCCGCTTCTCCTTCACGAACGCGCGGACGGCGACGTAGATGTAACAGGAGTTGAAGGTGAGCACGCCCAGGCCGCCGAGCAGCGGGTTGGGCGTCTCGCCCTGGAAGAGGTTGGAGAAGGCGCCCATCCCCAGCAGCAGCCAGGGCAGCAGGGCGAAGGGGTGGGGCGGCGGGCCCGGGGGCTCGCACTCCTTGTGCTCCGCGTCCGGCCATGCCCGCCTGCGCCACGCCTCCCGGTGGCAGGCGATCCCGCGCCGCCACTTCGACCAGAGCGTCCCCGACCTCGTCATCTCTGCTGCCCCCCGTCCCAGCGATGTCCACCTCTTCGACGTCTTCGACGCTACGGCTCCGGGCGGGCATCCGGCAGGCCCGGATGTCATCAACCGGGCAGTACAAATGTCACGGCCTCCCGCGCCGCGCCCACTGCGACACCGGCTTCTGACACCCCGTCAGGAGCCTTCACAACTGTCGAGCGCTCGGCTATACAGAGGGCGCCGGACTGGAACGCGTTCTAGATCGGCACCGCGACGGCCTCGGTGCGCCCGACGGTGCGGACGGTCGCACCGAGGTCTTGACCGGCCCGTGCCGGGCCCTAGGGGGTGTGGTGAAAGTCCCGCACAGCACCCGCGGCGCCCGGCACGCACCGGACACCGCGGGCACCGCACTGGACTTTCACCACACCCCCTAGCCGTGACCAGGGAGCCCCATGCCCATCGACGCAGCCAAGGCGCTCGCCGCCGAACCCCGCTCCGGCGAGATCTCCTGGACCCCGAAGGACGTCCAGCTCTACCACCTCGGCATCGGCGCCGGCATCCCCGCCACCGACCCCGACGAGCTGCGCTACACCCTGGAGTCCCGGCTGCACGTCCTGCCGAGCTTCGCCACCGTCGCGGGTGCCGGCTCACCCGGGGTGATCAGCGGACTGTCCATGCCCGGCGTCGAGGTCGACCTCGCCCGCGTCCTGCACGGCGGACAGCGCTTGGAGATCCACCGCCCCCTCCCGGCTCAGGGCCGGGCGACCGCCACCGGGCGCATCGCCGCCGTCCACGACAAGGGCAAGGCCGCCGTCCTCGTCATGCGCACCGAGGTCTCCGACGCCGACGGCCCGCTGTGGACCAACGACGCCCAGATCTTCGTCCGCGGGGAGGGCGGCTGGGGCGGCGACCGCGGCCCCTCCGCCCGCCTCGAACCGCCCACCCGAGCGCCCGACAGGGTCGTCGAACGGGCCGTCCGCGAGGATCAGGCCCTCCTCTACCGCCTCTCCGGCGACTGGAACCCGCTGCACGCCGACCCCGAGTTCGCGAAGCTCGCCGGCTTCGAGCGGCCCATCCTGCACGGACTGTGCACCTACGGGATCACCCTGAAGGCGGTCGTCGACACCCTGCTCGACGGCGACGTGACCCGGGTGCGGTCGTACGCCACCCGCTTCGCCGGGGTCGTCTTCCCCGGCGAGACCCTGCGCATCCGGATGTGGCGCGGGGAGGGCGAGGTGCGCGTCGCCGTGAGCGCCGTAGAGCGGGACGACGCGGCGGTCCTCGCCGACACCGTCGTAGAGCACTCCTGAACCACCCATTTCCGTCAGGGGAACCGCCCGTAAGGGGATCGAGGGGAGCCGCACCATGCGCGCAGCCGTACTGCACGAGATCGGCCAGGACAAACTGGAGGTCCTCGACGACGTCGAGGCGGTGGGCTTCGGCCCCGGCCGGGTCAGGATCCGGGTCCGGGCCACCGGGCTGTGCCACTCCGACCTCTCCGCGATGGGCGGGGTGCTGCCGCAGCCCGCGCCGTTCGTGCCCGGACACGAGGGCGCGGGCGAGATCCTGGAGGTCGGGGAGGGCGTCACCCGGGTGAAGCCCGGCGACCGGGTGGTGGTCTGCTGGCTGCCCGCCTGCGGCGCCTGTCCCGCCTGCAAGCGCGGCCAGACCGAACTGTGCCTGGCCGGGTTCATGAACGCCGGCACGCCCAACTTCCGCCGCACGAGCGGGGACATCTTCGGCTTCGCCGGGACCGGCACCTTCGCCGAGGAGGTCGTCGTCGACGCCGGCTGCGCCGTACCGATCCCCGACGACGTGCCCTTCGACATCGCCGCGCTCATCGGCTGCGGGGTGACGACCGGCCTGGGCGCCGCGCTCAACACCGCCGACGTGGAGGCCGGTTCGTCCGTCGCCGTCATCGGCTGCGGCGGCGTCGGCATCTCCGCGATCCAGGGCGCGCGACTCAAGGGCGCCGCCGAGATCGTCGCCGTCGACCCCGTCGCCTCACGCCGCGAGGCCGCCCTCAGGTTCGGTGCCACACAGGCGGTGGCACCGGAGGAGCTGCCCGGGGCGAAGCAACTGGTCACCGGCGGCGAGGGATTCGACTACGTCTTCGAGGTCGTCGGCCGCTCCGCCACCGCCCGCACCGCCTACGAGAACACCCGGCGCGGCGGCACCCTCGTCGTCGTGGGCGCCGGAGCCATGGACGACTTCCTCCAGCTCAACATGTTCGAGCTGTTCTTCGACGAGAAGCGGATACTGCCCTCCATGTACGGCGGCGGCGACGTCCTGCGCTCCTACGAGCGGACCGTCGCCCTGTGGCGGGCCGGCCGGATCGACCTCGCCGGCCTGATCACCCACCGTGTCCCGCTCGCCGAGGTCAACGAGGCACTGGACCAGATGCGTACCGGTACCGCGCTGCGGACCTGCATCGAGATCTGAGGGGGCGCGACCGGATGGCACTGCCACTTGAGGGGCTGGCCGCGATCGTCACCGGTGCCGGGCGCGGGCTCGGGCGGGCCGAGGCGCTGGAGCTGGCCCGGCTGGGCGCGGCCGTCGTCGTCAACGACTACGGACAGCCCGGACGGGACGGCTCGGGCGAGGCCTCGGCCGCTCCGGCGGAGGAGGTCGCCGCGGAGATCCGGGCGGCGGGCGGTACCGCGCTCGTCCACACCGGGGACGTGTCCGACTTCCGGCAGGCCCGTGAGCTCGTCGAGGCGGCGATCGGGGAGTTCGGCAAGCTGGACGTCGTCGTCAACAACGCGGGCATCCTGCGCGACCGCATGGTCTTCTCCATGGCGGAGGAGGAGTGGGACTCGGTGATCCGGGTCCACCTCAAGGGCCACTTCAACACCACCCGCTTCGCCGCCGCGCACTGGCGGGAGCGGGCCAAGGCGGCGGGCGCCCCGGTGTACGGGCGGATCGTGAACACCTCTTCGGAGGCGTTCCTCGCGGGGTCGGCCGGACAGCCCAACTACGCGGCCGCGAAAGGCGGAATCGTCGGGCTCACGACCTCCACGGCCCTCGCGCTCGCCAAGTACGGCGTGACCGCCAACGCGATCTGCCCGCGCGCCCGCACCCGGATGACGGCGGACGTCTTCGCCGGGTTCGAGCAGCCGGGCGAGGGGCTCGACCCGCTCGCCCCCGAGCATGTCGCCCCGCTGGTCGGGTACTTGGCGTCACCGGCCGCCGCGCGGATCAACGGACAGCTGCTCGTCGTGCACGGCGGGATGGTCGCCGTCGTCGAACGGCCGCGGGTGCAGGCGAAGTTCGACAGCAAGGGGGACGTGTTCAGCTTCGAGGAGCTGGACTCCGTGCTCGGCGGGCACTACATGGACCGGCCGGCCGGGGAGACGTTCGCGGCGGCGGAGGTGCTGGGACTGCGACGGGGTTAGGGAAACCTCGGCGGGACCGGGCAGACGCCGGCGGGGTCAGGGAAACGTCGGCGGGTCAGGGAAATGTGAAGGGGCGCGACCGTCCATGGACGGTCGCGCCCCTTCGGCGTACTGTCAGGCAGCCGCCTCGGCCCTGTCCTCGGCCGGCTTGCGGTGCCGGCCGCTGGGAGTCGCCTCGCCCTCGTGGGACGAGACCGGGCCCCGGTGCCGGCCGTGACCGGCCGTCTCCTGGGCGTCCGCGGACAGCGGCTGCGTGGTGCTTGCGTCGCTCATCTGGTGAGTTCACCCCGTCAACATGATCTTTCGTACAGCCGGGCGAGTTTATCCGGCACACCATGGGGCGAATCCAGGCGGGCACGCCAACCGCAGCTAGTTCGTTACAAGTCGGCCGAGTGGGGCTTGTTGCAGGGGGACGGGACGAGGGGTGGCGGGCTCGCGGGGTGTGGTCGGTTCCGGTTGCGCGGGAGGCGAGTCGGGGGCGGATTCGGGGGTGGCCGTGGGGGGCGGTGGCGCGACCGGCGGGGTCAGCCGCGCCACCCCGCAGGGCTCGCTCTCCGTGGCGTACGGCAGCCGCAGGACGCCGTCCCGCGTCCACAGGCCGCTGCCCGCCAGCCAGCCCGCGGGAGCCGCGAGGTGGTGGAGCTGCCGTTCCGCGGGACGCCAGGTGCCGACCCAGCTGCCGAAGGGGCCGTCGATGCGCAGCGCCACGGCGCAGCGCTCCGGGAGCAGCATCTGGCCGGGCTGGATGGCGAACGGGGTGAGCGTGCAGTCGGGCAGGCGCAGGGACTCCGGGAAACGGACCGGCAGGGTGCTGCCGAGCACGCCCCAGCCCAGCCGGGACTCGCCGGGGGACGGGGCGTCCGAGCCGATCAGCAGCAGGCCGCTGTCGAGGTCGCCGAGCAGGAGGCGGTCGTCGCTGTCGGCGGCGATCTGCAGCAGCGGGGAGACCTCGCCGTCGCGCTCCAGGTCCACCACGATCGCCTTGGTCCGCCCGCCGACCTCACGGTCCAGGGCGAGCATGCGGCCCGTACGGTCCAGCCATACGCCGCCCGAGCAGCGGCCCGGGAGCTCGGCGAGGTGCTCGGGGCCGAAGGCGCCGCCGGCCACCAGCCACACGGCGGTGGTGTGCCGGCCCACGGCGAGGGCGTACGCGCGTTCGCCGCAGGGGGCCGGGGGGAGCAGGCGCAGGCGGGTGCCCTCGTCCGGGCACTCCACGGCGCCCAGCGGGAGTTCGCCGGTGCCGGGGTCGGTGGGGTAGAGGAGGGAGAAGGTGTGCCGGTCCTGGACGAGCCGCCGTACCAGGACCCGGCCGTCGGACAGGGGCTGCACCTCCGTGCCGGGCTCCTCCGGCTGGTTGGCGGGGAGCGGTACGGCGTAGGGCTCGGGGCCGTCGAGGGTCCAGCGCTCCGGGAACCAGGCGTCGGGGTGGGGGCCGCGGGTGAGGCGGGCGGCGTAGGCGCCGTCCGTGGTGATCACGCAGGGTGTGGGGGAGTCGGGCGGTGTGTGGTCCTCGTCGCCGTCCGTCTCGTCCGTACCGGCGTCCGCTCTGTCCTCCGCGGTGGGTTCGATCGCACAGGCCGTCATGGTTCGGTCACCTCCGGCGACGAAGCTAGTTTTCGTATGCGCGGGGGTGGAAGCGGGGGGCGGGGGCTTCCCTCGTAAGAGTGGTGCAGAAGCGATTCGCCTGAGGTGGGTGCGGGGGGTGTGCATCTTTGGGCGTCCCACCGGCAGGGGACCGGCGGTGGCCGCACCGCGCCGGTGCTGCCCCGCAGAAGGGCCAGGTAGCCTTGCCCCGTGCCCCGTCTGTCTGAAGTCATCGCCGCTCTGGAGAACCTGTGGCCCGCCGAGCGGGCCGAGTCCTGGGACGCGGTCGGTACCGTCGTGGGGGAGCCTGGCCAGGACGTCTCCCGGGTGCTGTTCGCCGTCGACCCGGTGCAGGACGTCGTAGAGGAAGCGGTGAAGCTGGGCGCCGATCTGCTCGTCACCCACCACCCGCTCTACCTCCGGGGGACCACCACCGTCGCCGCCTCCACCTTCAAGGGGCGGGTCGTGCACACCCTCATCAAGAACGACATCGCCCTGCACGTCGCCCACACCAACGCCGACACCGCCGACCCGGGCGTGAGCGACGCCCTCGCCGGCGCCCTCGACCTGCGCGTCGCACGGCCCCTCGTGCCGGACGCGAGCGACCCCGAGGGGCGGCGCGGCCTCGGCAGGATCTGCGAGCTCGACCACCCGCTCACCGTCCGCGAGTTCGCCGCCCGCGCCGCCGAGCGGCTGCCCGCCACCGCGCAGGGCATCCGGGTCGCGGGGGACCCGGAGGCGGTCGTACGGACCGTCGCCGTCAGCGGCGGCTCCGGGGACAGCCTCTTCGAGTACGTCCGTGCCGCCGGCGTCGACGCCTTCCTCACCGCGGACCTGCGCCACCACCCCGCCTCCGAAGCCCGCGCCCACAGTCCTCTCGCGCTGCTCGACGCGGCGCACTGGGCCACCGAGTGGCCCTGGTGCGAGCTGGCCGCGAGCCAGCTCGACGAGATCTCCGACCGGAACGGATGGGGCCTGCGGGTCCACGTCTCCCGCCTGGTCACCGACCCCTGGACCGCCCACGCGGCGTCCAGCCCCACCTCTAGCGCAATGGGAGCCCCCAACTGAACGCCGCGCCCGCCGACCAGATCCGTCTTCTCGACGTCCAGGCCCTCGACGTCCGTCTGCAGCAGCTCGCGCACAAGCGGCGGTCGCTGCCCGAGCACGCCGAGATCGAGTCGCTGACCAAGGATCTGACGCAACTGCGCGACCTGCTCGTGGCCGCGCAGACCGAGGAGAGCGACACCGCCCGCGAGCAGACCAAGGCCGAGCAGGACGTGGACCAGGTGCGCCAGCGCGCCGCCCGCGACCAGCAGCGCCTCGACTCCGGCGCGGTCACCTCCCCCAAGGACCTGGAGAACCTCCAGAAGGAGATCGTCTCCCTCGCCAAGCGCCAGGGCGACCTCGAGGACGTCGTCCTGGAGGTCATGGAGCGCCGCGAGGCCGCGCAGGAGCGGGTCGCCGAGCTGACCGAGCGCGTCGGCGCCGTGCAGGGGAAGATCGACGACGCGACCGCGCGCCGGAACGCCGCCCTCGAGCAGCTCGACGGCGAGGCCGCCACCGTCACCAAGGAGCGCGAGGTCATCGCCGGGTCCGTCCCCGCCGACCTGCTCAAGCTGTACGACAAGCTGCGTGAGCAGCAGGGCGGCATCGGCGCCGCCAAGCTGTACGCGCGCACCTGCCAGGGCTGCCGCCAGGAGCTCGCCATCACCGAGCTCAACGAGGTCCGCAAGGCCGCGCCCGACACGGTCGTCCGGTGCGAGAACTGCCGTCGGATCCTGGTGCGTACGTCGGAATCCGGTCTGTAAGGGGTCTGCGGGTGCGGGAGTTCATCGTCGAGGCCGACGGCGGGTCGCGGGGCAACCCGGGGCCCGCGGGCTACGGCAGCGTGGTCGTCGACGCGGCGACGGGCGAGACGCTCGTCGAGCGCGCCGAGTACATCGGGGTGGCCACGAACAACGTGGCCGAGTACCGGGGTCTGCTGGCCGGCCTGCGCGCCGCCCGGGAGCTCGACCCGTCGGCCACGGTGCGCGTCCGGATGGACTCCAAGCTCGTCGTCGAGCAGATGTCGGGCCGCTGGAAGATCAAGCACCCCGACATGAAGCCGCTGGCCGCGGAGGCCGCCCGGGTCCTGCCGCCCGGGCAGGTCACCTACGAGTGGATCCCGCGCGAGCAGAACAAGCACGCCGACCGCCTCGCCAACGAGGCGATGGACGCGGGCCGGCGCGGTGAGCAGTGGGACCCGGCCGCGTCCCGCGCCGCGCTCGACGCCGCCGCGGCCACCAGGGCCGTACCGGAGCCGTCCGGTCCTCCCGGAGACGCGGCGGCGGGCGCGGCGAAGGCCCGCGAGGCACTGGCCCAGGCCCGCCCGACGGGCGCGACGACCGCCGACCGTGACCTGCGTGCGGCCCGTACCGTCGCCACCCCGGCCACTCGAACGGAAACCACGGAGACCATGGGATCCACGGAAACCCAGGGAGCCTCGGACGCCACGGGCTCGACGACCGCCAAGCCCTCCGTCGGCTGGGGCGCCGCCCCCGACCTCGGTGCTCCCGCCACCTTCGTCCTGCTCCGGCACGGCGAGACCCCCCTCACCCCGCAGAAGCGATTCTCCGGCAGCGGCGGCACCGATCCCTCCCTCTCCGACGTCGGCCGGGAGCAGGCCGAGCGGGTCGCGGCCGCGCTCGCCCGGCGCGGGACGATCCAGCACATCCTCGCCTCCCCGCTCACCCGCACCCGCGAGACCGCCGGCGCCGTCGCCGCCCGCCTCGGTCTGGAGGTCACGATCGAGGAAGGGCTGATCGAGACCGACTTCGGCGCCTGGGAGGGACTCACCTTCGGCGAGGTCCGGGAGCGCTACCCCGACGACCTGAACAAGTGGCTCGCCGACCCCGAGGCCGAACCCACCGGCGGCGGCGAGAGCTTCGCGGCCACCGCCACCCGCATCGCCGCCACCCGCGACAAACTGGTCGCGGCGTACGCGGGCCGCACGGTCCTGCTGGTCACCCACGTGACCCCGATCAAGACGTTCGTACGGCTCGCCCTGGGCGCCCCGCCCGAGTCGCTGTTCCGCATGGAACTCTCGGCGGCCTCGCTCTCGGCGGTGGCGTACTACGCCGACGGCAACGCCAGCGTCCGCCTCTTCAACGACACGTCCCACCTGCGGCCCTGAGGGACGAGGCGGCGCGCGCCAGGCCCTCGATCCGCTGCCAGTCCCGCGCCGCCACCGCGTCCGCCGGAACCATCCAGGTCCCGCCCACGCACGCCACGTTGGGCAACGCCAGATAGTCGGCCACGTCGGCGGGACCGATCCCGCCCGTCGGGCAGAAGCGGGCCTGGGGGAGCGGCCCGGCGAGCGACGTCAGATACGCCGTCCCGCCGGCCGCCTGAGCCGGGAAGAACTTCATCTCCCGCACCCCGCGCTCCAGCAGCGCCACCACCTCGGACGTGGTCGACACCCCCGGCAGGAACGGCAGCCCCGAGGCCCGCATGGCCGTCAACAGGACGTCCGTCCAGCCGGGGCTCACCAGGAACCGCGCCCCCGCCGCCGCGCACGCCGTCACCTGCTCCGGCGTGATCACGGTCCCGGCCCCGACCACGGCCTCCGGGACCGCCCCGGAGATCTCCCGGATCGCTTCCAGCGCGACCGGCGTGCGCAGCGTGACCTCGATCGCGGGCAGCCCGCCCGCCACCAGCGCCCGCGCCAGCGGTACGGCGGCGGAGACGTCGTCGAGGACCACCACGGGCACGACGGGGGCCAGATCCAGTACCGAGGCAGCCGGAGGGGAGGGCAGGGGTGAGGTCATGGGCCTCATCCTGCCCGCGCACTGCAGCACGCGCAAAGGTCGTTGCGCATGTTGCAATCACCCTGATGGGGTCGCTGGTATGGCCTCAGTGCACCTCGTCCACCAGCACATCCAGCGTCCAGGCCGTCCCCGCCCGCGCCGGCTCCCGCACCTCCACCACATACCCGAGCTCCCGCAGCGCCTCCACCAGCTCCGCCGGCCCCTTCGGCGCGATCCCCGCCGTGAGCAGACTCCGTACGATCCGCCCCTTCGTCGCCTTGTTGAAGTGGCTGACCACCTTCCGGGTCGGCGCGTGCAGCACCCGCACGGTCGCCGTCCGCGCGGCCACCTCGCCCCTCGGCTTCCACGCCGACGCGTACGCCGCCGACCTCAGGTCGAGCACCAGCCCGTCCCCGGCCACCCCGGGCAGCACGGCCGCCATCGGCGTACGCCAGTGCGCGCCCAGCGCTCCGAGCCCCGGCAGCTTCACCCCCATCGAGCAGCGGTACGACGGGATCCGGTCCGTCACCCGGACGGCACCCCACAGCCCCGAGAACACCAGCAGCGACCGGGCCGCGCGCTTCTTGGCCGCCGCGTCCAGGGAGGCCAGGTCGAGGGCGTCGTACAGGACACCCGTGTAGATCTCCCCGGCCGGCCGCGCGCCCGCCGTCGGCAGCTCCGCGTTCTTCGCCAGCTCGCCGCGCAGTCCCTCACTCAGCCCGAGCACCTCGCGCGCCTTCTCCTCGTCACCGGCGCACAGCTCGACCAGCTCGCCGAGCACGGCCTCCCGGGCGGCCGTCAGCCCCGGCAGGGTCAGCGACTCCAGCTTCAACGGCGCGCCACGACCGGACGAGGCCTTTCCCTCGGAGGGCGGCAGCAGGACAAGCACAGGGTCTCCTTCTGTTGAGCTCTGCGACAGCGTACGGCGTGCCGCTTGCCGACCCCGGTCCTACGCTCATTGCATGCCCCGCCGCCACATTCGCGTGACCGGTGCCCCCGACGCCCCGCTCCGGGCCGCGTTCACCGCGCTGCGTGCCGAACTCGGGGTGCCGGTCGCCTTCCCGCTCGGTGTGCTCACCGAGGCGGAGCGCGCCGCGAAGGCCCCGGCGCTGCCGGGACACGACGCCACCGACATCCCCTTCCTCACCATCGACCCGCCCGCCGCCACCGACCTCGACCAGGCGCTGCACCTCTCCCGGCAGGGCACCGGCTTCCGCGTCCGGTACGCCATCGCCGACGTCGCCGCCTTCGTCGTACCCGGCGGGCCGGTGGACGCCGAGGCCCACCGCCGGGTGACCACCCTCTACTTCCCCGACGGAAAGGTCCCGCTGCACCCGGCCGTACTGAGCGAGGGCGCCGCGAGCCTGCTGCCCGGCCGGGACCGGCCGGCCGCCCTGTGGACCGTCGACCTCGACGCGGACGGCCGTACCCTCGCCGTCGACCTCCACCGCGCCCTCGTCCGCAGCCGGGCCAGGCTCGACTACGCGGAGGTACAGCGGCAGATCGACGACGGGACGGCGGAGGAGCCCCTGCGACTGCTCGCCACCGTGGGCCGACTGCGCGAACGCCTCGAAGCGGACCGCGGGGGGATCTCGCTCAACGTGCCCGAGCAGGAGGTCGTCCAGCGGGACGACCACTCCTACGAGCTGACGTACCGCGCCCCGCTCCCCGCCGAGGGCTGGAACGCCCAGCTCTCGCTCCTCACCGGAATGGCGGCGGCCGACCTCATGCTGGCCTCGGGCGCCGGCGTCCTGCGCACACTGCCCGCCGCCCCCGACGGCGCGGTCGGCCGGCTGCGCCGCACCGCGCACGCCCTGCACATCGACTGGCCGCACCACGTCTCGTACGCCGCACTCGTCCGTTCCCTGGACCCGCACCGCCCCGCCCACGCGGCCTTCCTCCAGGAGTGCACGACCCTGCTGCGGGGCGCCGGCTACACCGTCTTCCGCGACGGAGAACTCCCGCCCATCACCACCCACTCCGCCGTCGCCGCCCCCTACACCCACTGCACGGCCCCGCTCCGCCGCCTCGCCGACCGCTACGCCACCGAGCTGTGCCTCGCCGCCGTCGCGGGCGAGTCCCCGCCCGACTGGGTGCTCACCGCACTGGACGCCCTGCCGAAGGAGATGGCCGAGGGCGGGCGGCGCGCGAACGCGGTCGAGCGGGCCTGCGTCGACATCGTCGAGGCCGCGCTGCTCAGGGACCGGGTGGGGGAGGTGTTCGACGGATACGTGGTGGACGTCGACGAGCGGCGCCCGACCGTCGGGACCGTCCAACTGGAGTCCCCGGCGGTCATCGGCCGCGTCGACGGCGACCGCCTGCCCCTCGGCGAACGGCTCCGCGTCCGCCTCACCGAGGCCGATCCGGCGGGACCGGCGGTGCGCTTCACTCCCGCGTGAGAGCCGGCAGGAGAGCCTTGACGAGGCTGTCGGCGTCGTCGGCGTGCAGGCGCACGAGCGAGACCTCCCGGCGGCGGCCGAGGAACGTGAGATGAGGGACCGGGGCGTCGAGTTCGACGGTGACCGACGTCTGTGCGCCCACGGGGAGGTTCAGCTCGCCGTCGGCGGACTCGTGGGTGGCGCGCCGTTCGTGCCGTACCGCCGCAATGCGCTCCAGCGGGACGCGCAGCTCGACGTGGGCGGCGTGACGGACGCGCAGGACGTCGCCGTACAGGACATGCGGGCGGACCGTCCAGGCGGCGTACAGGCCGGCCACGAAGACGACCGTGTACAGGTCCAGGACCAGCACCACCCGGTGTGCGGTGGGCCAGTCGCGCAGCGGCACGGACATGGTGAACGTCTCGACGACGCACACGAACACCGACCCCGCCATCACCGTCCCCTGCCCCCCGGCGAGTTCTCCGATGCGCATGTCGTCCAGTAGAGAGGTTGACGTCGGGGCAAGGTCAAGCGTGGGCGTGGCAGCGCCGTGCCTGACTGCGGCCCTGATCGTGTGCCACGATCGAGGGAACGGTTCCCGATCTCACGGACAGGTGATCCACCGATGCCCGAGTCTGGCGAGCGACCGAAGAAGGAGGGGCGTGACATGACTGCCATGGCCCATGAGCCGCTCACGCAGGAAGAAATCCTGCTGGACGGCTTTCTCGCCCTGGACACCCCGGAGGGTTTCCGGGCGGAGCTCGTCGAGGGGGAGATCGTTGTGACGCCGCCGCCGGACGGGGATCACGAGCACTACATCAGCCGGATCGTCCGCCAAGTGATCAGGCAGTCTCAGACCGACATGGACTTCTCGGGCAACAAGGGACTGAGGCTGAAGAAGGCGGAGGGGTGCCCCAAGGACCATGTGATCCCGGACGGCACCTTCGCGCCCGCGGCTCTGGAGCTCTATCGGGGTGCCGACTCCTGGATGCCGTGCCAGGGCGTCGTCATGGTGCTGGAGGTGACCTCCACCAAGCCCACGGCCGACCGCGAGGTCAAGCGCCGCTGCTACGCCCGTGCGAGCATTCCGCTCTACTTGCTGGTCGACCGCGAAATCTCTGAGGTCACTCTCCTCAGCAACCCGAGGCAGGACGACTACCGCCGCCGCTGCAGTGTCGGATTCGGCAAACCCCTCACCCTCCCCGAGCCCTTCGCCTTCGACCTGGACACCTCGGACTTTCTCTGACCCACCCCGTGTTGCACCCTGACGAGGGAAGGGGCGCGACATGGAACAGGCACGGTGGACCAGGGCACGGCTCGGCCGGTGCGGCCCGCCCCTCGACCTGCTCACCGCCCGCTTCGACAAGCACGTCTACGCCCCGCACGCCCACGACGAGTTCACGGTCGGCGTCTGCGTGGGCGGCTCGGAGGTGATCGACTACCGAGGCGGCCACATCCGCACCGGCCCCGGCTCGATCGTCGTCCTCGCCCCCGGCGAGATGCACACCGGCGGCCCCGGCAACACCACCGACGGCTACGCCTACCGCGCCCTGTACGCCGGCCCGGCCCTGCTCACCGACGGCACCCTCGGCGGCCTCCCGCACTTCCGCGAACCGCTGATCGACGACCCGGAGCTGGCCGCGGCCTTCCGTGCCGCCCACACCGACCTGAGCGCCCGCCCCGACCCGCTGGAGGCCGAGTCCCGCCTCCCCTGGCTGCTCACGGCCCTGGCCCGCCGCCACTCGACGGCCCGCCCGGCGGGCGATTCCGTCACCGGCGCCCATGGCATAGCGCTGGCCGTCCGCGACCGCCTGGCCGACGAACTCCTCGCACCCCCGACCCTCGCCGACCTGGCCGCCGACCTGGACCTGTCCCGCTACCAGCTCCTGCGGGCGTTCCGTACGACGATGGGCGTACCGCCGTACGCCTGGCTCGCCCAGCACCGGGTGCACAGGGCCCGGACCCTCCTGGACGCCGGACTGCGTCCGGCGGAGGTGGCCCCCTTGGTCGGCTTCGCGGACCAGGCGCACCTCACCCGCTGGTTCCGCCGCGTCCTGGGCGTGACGCCCGCGGCGTACCGCAACAGCGTTCAAGACAGCAGCTGGTGACGCGGCCGAAAGTGGCCCCATGACTGCACGCGGCTGGTTCCTGTTCTCCCTGATGGGAGTGGTCTGGGGCATTCCCTATCTGCTGATCAAGGTGGCGGTGGAGGACCTCTCCCCGTCCATGGTGGTGTTCACGCGATGTGCCCTGGGCGCGCTCCTCCTGCTCCCCTTCGCGCTACGCCAGGGCGGCCTGCTGCGGACCGTACGGACGCACTGGGCGCCCATGCTGGCCTTCGCGTGCATAGAGATCATCGGCCCGTGGTTCACGCTCACGGACGCCGAGCGGCATCTGTCGAGCTCCACCGCAGGTCTGTTGATCGCGGGCGTCCCGATCGTGGGCGTGGTGGCGGCACGCTTCTTCGGGGAGGGGGAGGTGCTGGGCGCTCGAAGGATGACGGGCCTGGCGGTCGGCCTGGCGGGCGTAGGAGTCCTCACGATCCCCCACCTGAACGGCGGAGATGCGAAGTCCCTGGCCGAGGTGCTGCTGACGGTGGTGGGCTACGCGACGGCCCCGCTGATAGCGGCCCGCCGTCTGAAGGACGTCCCTACTCTGCAGCTGATCGCCCCGTGCCTGACGCTTTCCGCCCTGGTCTACGCGCCGGCGGCGGCGATGACCTGGCCGGCCGAGACACCTTCCGCATCGGTCCTCGGCGCCCTCGCGGCCCTGGGCGTGATCTGCACGGCGTTGGCCTTCGTCGCCTTCCTGGAACTGATCAAGGAGATCGGCCCGACCCGCTCCACGGTCATCACGTACGTCAACCCGGCCGTGGCGGTGGCGGCGGGCGCTCTGTTCCTCGACGAACCGCTGACCGCCGGCATCCTGGCGGCCTTCGCCCTGATCCTGGCGGGCTCGGTGCTGGCGACGGCGGCTGGTCCCCGACGGGACAGGCGCCCGGTAACATGGTCGACACGGCAGACGAGCCGGGCGGACGGCCGCGTGGAGTCCCCCTAGGGGGCTTCCCGAGGAACGTCCGGGCTCCACAGGGCAAGGTGGTGGCTAACGGCCACCCGGGGTGACCCGCGGGACAGTGCCACAGAAAACAGACCGCCGAGCGCTCCGGCGCTCGGTAAGGGTGAAACGGTGGTGTAAGAGACCACCAGTGCCCAGGGTGACCTGGGCAGCTAGGTAAACCCCACCCGGAGCAAGGTCAAAAGGAGCGCCGTGAAAAGCGCTCTGCGCGGACGTTCGAGGGCTGCCCGCCCGAGTCCGCGGGTAGACCGCACGAGGCCGGCGGCAACGCCGGCCCTAGATGGATGGCCGTCTCCCCGGCCGCCGCGAGGCGACCGGGCGACAGAACCCGGCGTACAGCCCGACTCGTCTGCCGCTCCGAACCGCTCCACGTCGCCGGTTCTTTCGGCGTGGGACTTGTGGCGCGCGACGGAGGCGTTCGTCGGGGCAAGGAATTCCCGGACCACGTCCGCGAAACCGGCCGGGTCGTTGGCGTACAGGAAGTGGTCCGCCCCCAGTTCGACGAGACGGGTGCCTGGCCGCTGAGCGGTCTGTGGACCTGGTCCTCGGATTCGTAGATGTCCTTGGGGCGGAAGTGCAGGCCCCACGTTCCGTGTATGAACTTCGGGGCGATGCAGTCGGCCGCCCCGACTGGTCGCCGGCCTCGGTCGCTGGGAGTAGGTCCCGCGCCTCAGGCGCGCTTCGCGCCTGCTTGGCTAGGGTCGGTCCTCATGGAGACCACGGGAATCGTTCGTCGCCAGACGGCGGAGCGTGTGCGCGACGCTCTGGAGCGGCTCGTCGCCGAGCGGGACGTATGGGTGTCGACGGCTCACCCTGATCACGGGCCGCACCAGGTGCCGCTGTGGTTCTTGTGGGACGGGCGAGCGGTGTGGATGTGTACCAGTGCCGCTTCCGTGACTGCGCGGAACGTCCGCGGAGAGCCGCGCGTGCGCCTGGCGCTACCGGACACTTTCGACGTGGTGCTCCTCCAGGGTGAGGCGGAGTGCTTCCCGGACCAGGAGGTGCCCGGAGAAGCAGCGGAGGCGTTCGCCGACAAGTTCGGGTGGGACCCGCGCGTGGAGGAGGGTTCCTTTCTGTATGTCCGCGTGGTCCCGAGGACGGTGCGCGCTTGGCGCGGCGAGCCGGAACTGCGCGGGAGAGTCATCATGCGCGACGGGATGTGGCTGGAACAGCGGCCGTTCCTCGCCGACGCGCCGCCCGCCACTTAGCGGCCCGTGAGGTCCCCGCCCCGGCGCCCGAGAAGCTCGGCGAGCTCCGTTCGGCGCCAGTCCCAGCGCCGCCTCCATTGACTGGCAGGACACGTAGATCGCATGGGGTTCTTCCGCGATCCTCTGCCTCACGTCCTCGACCTCCTCGGGCTCGAAGTCCGAGAGGACACCGCCCGAGAAGTCCAGGGCGTAGGAGTTCCCGTTCCAGTGCAGGAAGTCTCCGTCACCGAGCGGGTCCCTTCCGGCACCGAGGGACCGCACCTCGGCCTCGAGCGCGGCGCACTCCTGCGCGCTCGCCGGCAGGACCACTGAAGGCCAGGACATGGCCGCCTCCGCCCTCGCTCAGAGCGATCTGTCGATCCTCAGGTGTTCCCGGCCAGGAGGCGGGCCACCGCTCGAGTGCCGCGACGATCTCTTCGAGGCGGGCCTCGAAGTCCGCGGAGGTCGAGTTCTTTGCAGCCATGCTCCACCTCTCCTGTGCGACGGCCACGCACCGAGCTCGACCGCGGCTTGGTCGTACGATTCCGGTGTGGAAGAGCTCCTGCACCCCCGAAGCGACAGCGTCCGGCGTTTTCTCCGCCGTTGGTACGGCATAGCCGACGAATCAGCGGAACCCGCCTTCCCGGAATTCGAGGACGTCCCTCGTGAACTGGTCGAATGGCACAAAGCGGCTTCTTCGACCGGGACGCGGGTCACCTTCCAGGACCATGCGGTGATACCGGCTGATCTGAAAAGGGAAGCCACCGGAATGCTGGTTTTCTGGATCGAGAACCAGCACGGCTACTACTGGGCCGTGGATCCGGAATCGACGGACCGGCAGGTTTTCGACCGCACGAACACCTCCGACACATGGAGGCCCACCGGCGAGAACCTCGAGCGGTTCCTGCTGCATCGCACCGTGCACGAGGCTCTGCTGGGAACGGAGGCGAAGTTCTCCGCCGTGGTACCGACCGAGGTGCTCGAATCCGGCGCATTGAACGGATTCTCGGCCTTGCCCTTCGCCCCCGCGGTCAACGAGTCCCCGTCGACCCGTTGGCTGTGCAGCGGCGACGCCCTGGCCAGGATCGCCCCGCCGCCGGCCGGCTACGCCCCGCCCGGCCACGACAGCCGGATGCTCACCGTCGCCGCGGCGCCGGGTGCCGACCTCCAGAGGTACCGCGCCGGCCTGGAACCCCACGTTCTTGAAAGTCCACGCCGCGAGGAACGGCCCGACGAGCCGATTCCAGCGCCCCCTTTCTGACTATCCGAAACCTTGGATCTGCGCCGGAAAGCACGTCTGCCGGTGGAGCGTCCACACGCTCCACCGGCAGACCGGTCACGCTAGATCACCGGGGATCATCTGCGGTTTCCGCGGAAGTAGCTCGTCCCCCCTCCGGCAACGGTGACCCAGAGCTCCGCGCCATGGGGGAGGGCGTCTTCGATACGTGTGATTACCGTGAATGCGCCGCTGGAACTGGCACCTCCGGTCTGACGGCGCTCCGGGCAAGACGGTCTGGGCGGAGTGTGAGCTCACGCCCCCCAATCGACCGGAGGCATGACCAGTGCACGGCCTTGGCGGGTCGCACCCGTACCCGAAGCCTGGGGTGGGTATCCCGTCGGCCCGTGACAGGCTCACTCCGTCCCGCACGAGCCTGGTTGCGTCCAGACGGAGCCACGGCTCAACTGCCCAGCGACCGCTCCGCCACCCGCGCCAGATGCCCCGCGAACACCCCCTCCGGATCCGACGTCAGCGTCCGCAGGGCCACCAACGCCGTGATCACCACGTCGCACAGCTCCCCCTGCACGTCCTCCCACGTGTGGGTGGTGCCCTTGCGGGGGTTCTGGCCGGTGGCGCCGATGACCGCCTGGGCGACCTCGCCGACCTCCTCGGAGAGTTTCAGGATGCGGAGGAGCAGGCCCTCGCGGCCGGAGACGGGCTGGTCGGTCTCCAGCCAGGTCCACAGGGCGTCGACCGTGGCCCAGGTGTCGGGAGTGGGGGAGGGAGAGGTTTCGGGAGGGGTGGCGTGGTCAGTCATGCGGGCAGCTTGGCATGGCTGCCGCCGCCCCAGGTCACTGCTTCCCGAACAGCGCCTCCCGCTCGTCTCACTGCTCCCCGAACAACGCCTCCTGCTCGTCTCACTGCTCCCCGAACAACGCCTCCTGCTCGTCGAACAGCGCCGCCTGTTCCCCCTGTTCGCGGCGCGTCAGGCGTTTGATGCGGGCGCCCACCACCAGTGCCGTCACCACGCCCGTCGCCGCGAGGGCCGTGGGGACCATCCAGCCGCGGTCGAAGACATGGCCGAGGGCGTGGTCGAGGGAGAGGCGGCCGGGGCCGGCGATGGCGAGGCCGGTGGCGGCCAGGCCCAGGGTGGCCGCGTACTCGTAGCCGCCCTCCGCGTTGAAGAAGCCGTTCGGGGCGTGGACGGCCGCCGCGCCCGCCATGCCGCCGGCCGCCGCCGCGCCCGCCGCCGGGGTGGCCAGGCCCAGCGCCAGCAGGGCGCCGCCGCCCGCCTCGGCCAGGCCCGCCGCCGTCGCGCTGGCCTTGCCCGGCTGGTAGCCGACGGACTCCATGAACTGGCCGGTCCCTTCCAGACCGTGGCCGCCGAACCAGCCGAAGAGTTTTTGGGTGCCGTGCGCGGCCAGTACACCGCCGGCACCCAGCCGGAGCAGCAGCAGGCCCAGATCACGTCGGTCGAAAGCAGTCACGGTGACTCCCGTAGCAGACAGGCAGACAGCATCGGCAACCCCCTCGTGTTTCCACCGTCGCATCCCTCACACCTCACCGGCCCCTCCTGCGCGCCGTTCGGGTGGCGGGGGCCGCGGGGCGGTGTGACGCTGGCCCGTATGACGATCCAGACCGGAAAACTCACCGACCCGGCCGTCCGGGCGTTCGTCACCGCCGTGAACGCCCATGACCGGGAGGCGTTCCTCAGTGTGCTGACGCCGGACGCGACCATGGCGGACGACGGCTCCGACCGCGACCTCGCCGAGTGGATCGACCGGGAGATCTTCTCCTCCAACGGCCACTTGGACGTCGTGAAGGAGACCGACGAGGGGCACGCCCTCGTCGCCAACTACCGCAATGACGCGTGGGGCGAGATGCGCACCAGGTGGCAGTTCAGCGTCACCGACGACGGGCACATTTCGCGGTTCGAGACCGGTCAGGCATAAGCATAAAAAGCGGAAGAAAGCGGAAAGGGGCCGCTCGCCGTTCGGCGAGCGGCCCCCGTACTGCTCCGGGGTACGGAACGCTCAGTAGCCCTGAGTGCCGTAGTCCGCGTACGGCTGCTGCTGCTGCGCGTACGCACGTGCGTCGGCCTGTTCCGTCAGCGTGATCTGGCCCGCCTTGATGGTGGCCAGGCGCGGGGCGCGGCGGGCGATGGAGGAGTCGTGGGTGACCATGATGAAGGTCAGCCCGTACTCGTGCCACAGGCCCTCCAGCAGGCCCATGATGTCGTCACGGGTGCCCTCGTCGAGGTTGCCGGTGGGCTCGTCGGCGAGCAGGACCTTCGGCTTCTTCACCAGCGCGCGGGCGATCGCGACGCGCTGCTGCTGGCCGCCGGACAGCTCGGAGGGGGCGTGGCCGAGGCGCTCGCCCAGGCCGACCGAGCGCAGGGCCTCCGCCGCCCGCTCGCGGCGCTCGGCCGGCTTCACGCCGAGCGGGACGAGGGCCGTCTCGACGTTCTCCTGCGCGGTCAGCGTCGGGATGAGGTTGAAGGACTGGAAGATGATGCCGATCTTTTCGGCGCGCAGCCGGGTCAGCTTGGCCTCGCTGATGCGGGCGAGGTCGACGCCGTCCAGTTCGACGCTGCCCTCGGTCGGGCGGTCCAGGCCGCCGATCATCTGCAGGAGGGTGGACTTGCCGCCGCCCGTCGGGCCCTGGATGACGAGCTGGTCGCCGTCCTCGATGGTGAGGTCGATGCCGCGCAGCGCCTCGACGGTCTCCTTGCCGCGCGAGTAGCGCTTGGTGACGCCGGTCAGTCTGTACATGGGTGTGCTCCAGCTCCGTAGCCGCGTAGAGAGAAGAAGAGAAGAGGGGTGGGGCGCCGTGTGCCGGGGGGAAGGGTCACGCGGCGCCCCTGCTCAGGGGAGACCTCAGCGGGTTACGACACGCTCCGCAGCGCGTCCGCCGGCCGCATCCGCGAGGCTCGCCAGCCGCCCATCGCGCCGGCGATCAGACCGCCGGCCACCGCCAGGCCCACCGCGAGGGCGATGGTGGTGAGGGAGACGGGGGCGGACAGGGCGATCTCCATCGTGTTGGAGGCCGACTGCTGGCCCGGGCCGCCGCCACCGCCGGGGCCGCCGCCCATGCCGCCACCGCCGCCGGCGTTGCCGAGCTCGGCCGTCAGCTTCGGGCTGATCGCGGTCACCGCGTAGGCGGCCGCCAGGCCCAGGCCGATGCCGAGGGCGCCGCCGAGCAGACCGTTGACCATGGACTCGCCGACCACCTGCCGGGTCACCCGGCGGCTCGGCCAGCCGAGCGCCTTCAGGGTGCCGAACTCACGCACGCGGCGGGACACGGCCGAGGAGGTGAGCAGCGCGGCCACCAGGAACGCGGCGGCGAGGACGGCGATCGACAGCCACTTGCCGACGCTGGTCGCCAGGTTGGAGGCGGTGGACAGGGAGCCGGAGACCGTCTCGGCCAGGTCGGCGGAGGTGGTGACCGTCGTGCCGGAGATGTTCTTCTGGATCGTCGCCTTGACGGTGTCGATCTGCTTGGAGTCGGTCGCCTTGACGTAGATCGTGGTGACCTGGTTCTTGGCGTCCGCGAGGGTCTGCGCCTGCTTCAGCGGCAGGTAGACGTCGGTGGTGGAGTCGCTGCTGTCGGGCGTCGCGATACCGATGATCTTGTACTTGGTACCGGAGATCTTCAGGGTCTTGCCGACCTTGTACGAGTTCTCCTTGGCGTACGACTTGCTGACGACCGCGACCTTCGCGTTGGTCTGCGAGGAGGTGAAGGTCGTACCCGAGGTGATCTTCGAGCCGGCCAGCGGGCCGAGGTCCTGGTTCGTGACGTCCACGCCGGCCACGGAGTAGGAGTTGACGTCGAAGGAGGCGCCGCCGCCCTGGACCTGCGGGGCCGCGGTGGAGTTGCCGCCCTGGCCGCCGCCGGGACCGCCCTGGTTGCTGCTGCTGCCGCTGGAGCTCTGCGCCTTGCCCTGGGTGAAGGAGCCGTCGACCTTGGTCACGTTCAGGGTGAGCGCGCCGACCGCGGCCGCCACACCCTTCTGGTCGGCGACCTTCGTCACCAGCGAGGACTTCAGGGCCTGACCGCCCTGAGTCATCACCCGGTCCGAGCTCTGCTCGGTGTCGTCGTCGTTCGCCTTGGCGTCGAACTCGAATCTCGGCTGGCCGGAGCTGTCGCTGGAGGGCGCCGTGCGCGCCTTGGTGACCGTCATGTCGGTGCCGAGGCCGTACAGCGACTGCAGGACCTTGTCCTGCGCCTGCGTCATACCGGCCGACACCGAGTTGACGGTGATGACCAGCGCGATACCGAGCGCCAGACCCAGTGCGATGACCAGGGCCGCCTTCTTGCGCCGGCCCAGCTCGCGCTTGAGATAGATGCCAAACATCCCGTTCCTCGAAGGTTCTTGGCGCCCGCTGTGGACGCGACCCAAAAACTAGGGAGGAACCTTTGAGCCGGACTGAGTAAAAGATGTGTAAGGACTGAGAATGAGGGCCGATTCCGGCCCGCCGGATCAGAATTCCATCAGACAGCTCATTCCTAAGCTGTGGAGGGGGTTTTCCCAGGTGGACGGGGTTGGCTGACAGCGGATCGCAGTGTTTGGCCGTGCACAGGATCCCCTTGTACGGTCCCGCCGTGCACGCATTCTCCCGACGCTCGTTGCTGTCCTTCACCGCGCTCGCCCCCCTCACCGCGGCCCTCCCCGCCGCAGCCGCGACCGGCACGGTGATCGGCGGCGCCCGGCTCGCCCGCGACGGCGTCCAGGCGACCCTCACCACCGGTCTGCCGAACAAGCTCACCGCCCGCGCCTGGCTGCTCGCCGACCACGACACCGGCGAGGTGCTCGCCTCCTATCGCGCGCACCAGCGCCTCGCGCCCGCCTCCACGCTGAAGATGCTGTTCGCGGACACCCTGCTGGGGAAGCTCGAGCGCACCGAGCGCTACACCGTGACCGACGCGGACCTGGCGGACATCCCCTCCGGTTCCAGCCTCGTCGGCCTCAAGCCCGGGGCCACCTACACCGTCGAGCAACTGTGGCAGGGCGTGTTCCTGCGCTCCGGCAACGACGCCGTGCACGTGCTCGCCCTGATGAACGGCGGCGTCGCGAAGTCCGTCGCCGAGATGCAGGCCAAGGCCGCCGACCTGCAGGCCCTCGACACCCATGTCGTCAGCTGCGACGGCTACGACCACACCGGTCAGCTCTCCTCCGCCTACGACCTCACCCTCTTCGCCCGTCACGGCCTCAAGGACGCCGACTTCCGCGCCTACTGCTCCACCAAGGCCGTCGACTTCCCGGCCGGGGGCCGCAAGACGTTCCGCATAGAGAACACCGACCGGCTGCTGTCGGGGACGTACGGGGTGACACCGTACGAGGGCATGATCGGCGTCAAGAACGGCTACACCAGCCACGCCGGCAACACCTTCACCGGCGCCGCCACCCGCGACGGCCGCACCCTCCTGGTCACCGTCCTCCACCCCAAGAGCGGCAACAACGCCGTCTACGAGGAGACGGCCGCCCTCCTCGACTGGGGCTTCGGCAAGGGAAGTTCGGCGGCGCCGGTGGGCAAGCTGGTCGAGCCCTTGAGCGAGGGAGGGGCGAGTGCGTCTCCGTCGGCCAAGCCCAGAGAGGCGGCTGTGGCGGGTGAGGGTGACGGCTCGGGCGGCTGGGGAGTGACCGCAGGCGCTGGGGGAGCGCTGGCGTTGCTGGCAAGTGGGGCATACGTGCTACGCAAACGCCGTGCAGCTGACCCACCCGAAGGGGCGCGGGGCCCTGTCCATATGCGGCTCCGCCGCGGGGCGCGACCAGCCACAACGGACCCGCAGCCCGCAACGAACGGAACCCCCCACCCCGAACCCGACACACCGCAATAGAACTGCGGCAGCCGCTCCACGACCCCGGTGCGCATCCCGCGGTCCCATGCGAGATCCACCCCCATCCGGTGCCGTGGAGCGGCTGCCCCTCCCCCCTCGGTATGGCTCAAGACACGGAGCACTCGTGCTCCAAATGTGAAGCTCTTGTGTAGGAGAGTTGAGCATAGGTCCGCGACCGGCCGCAATGGGCCGGATGGCCAAATTCCACTTGTGCAAGTTGAGGAGTTGACGACCCGTGGGGCCCGCTCAGCCACGCCCCACGTACGGCATCGCCGTCGCCAGTACCGTCGCGAACTGCACGTTCGCCTCCAGCGGCAGCTCCGCCATGTGCCGCACCGTGCGCGCCACGTCCGCCACGTCCATCACCGGTTCCGGCGCGATCTCACCGTTGGCCTGCAGCGCGCCCGTCCGCATCCGGGCCGTCATGTCGGTCGCCGCGTTGCCGATGTCGATCTGTCCGACGGCGATGCCGTACGCCCGTCCGTCCAGCGACAGCGACTTGGTCAGGCCGGTCAGCGCGTGCTTGGTCGCGGTGTACGGCGCCGACAGCGGCCGGGGTGTGTGCGCGGAGATCGAGCCGTTGTTGATGATCCGTCCGCCCCGCGGGTCCTGCTCCTTCATCTGCCGGAACGCCGCCTGCGCGCACAGGAACGCCCCGTTGAGGTTGGTGTCCACCACGTGCCGCCAGGCGTCGTAGGGGAGTTCCTCGAACGGCACGCCGCCCGGCCCGAACGTCCCCGCGTTGTTGAACAGCAGGTCCAGCCGCCCGAACCGCTCGCGTACGGCGGCGAAGAGAGAGGTCACGTCATCGGGGTGTGAGACGTCGGTCCGCACGGCGAGGCTCGCGCCCTCGGGTGCCAGCGCGGCCGTCCCCTCCAGGGTCTCGGCGCGCCGGCCTGCCAGCACCACGGACCAGCCCGCGCGCAGCAGTTCCACGGCGACGGCCCGCCCGATCCCGGAACCGGCGCCCGTGACGACCGCGACCTTGCCCTGTCCAGCGTTGTCAGCACTCTGCTCGGCGTTCATGAGGCCGCAGCGTACGGCAGGCCGGAATGTGCCGTCCGGCATGCGGAACTCGCCGGTCCGCCATTCGACTGTTGTGTACGTGTCAATCTCGCGATGCTTCCGGGTCGTCCCCGGCCACTCCAATGCCAGGGACACCACCGTCAGGGGAGGACCGGATGACACCCGCACATACCTGATGGTCCTCACCGGTGACGTGCACGTCGGGTACGCCTTCGACATCAAGGACGACTTCGACGACCCGGCGTCCCGCACCCTCGGCACGGAGATCGTGGCCACCTCGATCGCGAGCGGCCGCAACGGCTCCGACAAGCCGTCGAACTGGAACACCTACATGACGGCCAACCCGCACCTGAGGTTCTACAACGGGCGGCGCGGCTACGTCACCGTCTCCCTCGGCCGCGACCTGGCCCGCGCCGACTTCAGGACCGTCCCCTACGTCACCACGCAGGGCGCCCCGGTCGGCACCGCCGCGTCCTTCGTCACGGAGATCGGCGACCAGGGCCTCAAGCCGGCCTAGCTCCTAGTCGACCGGCGGCCAGGCGTCGCCCCAGTCCGCGTCGCGGGCCGCCTTGTACAGGTCGCCGTGCTTCTTCGTCACCGTCGTCCGGCGCAGCCGCTCCTCGGTCTCGCACAGGTCGAGGAGCACCTGCCCCTTGCGGATCTGCGGCCGCCGGACCACCCGGGCGGCGACGGGGGAGACGGGGAAGCGGGCGGCGGCGACGTACGAGAACTTCTCGTCCTCGTACGGCAGGGAGCCGCCCTTGACCTGACGGTGCAGGGAGGAGCGGCTGACCCGCGCCGAGAAGTGGCACCAGTCCTCGCCGGGCACGATCGGGCAGGCGGCACTGTGCGGGCAGGGCGCGGCGACCCGGAAACCGGCGGCGATCAGCCGGTCGCGGGCCTCGATCACGCGGGCGTAGCCGTCGGGGGTGCCCGGCTCGACGATCACCACCGCCTGAGCGGCGGTCGCGGCGGCGTCGACCAGGGCGGCGCGGTCGGGGGCCGCCAGTTCGTTGAGGACGTAGGAGACGGTGACGAGGTCGCACGCCTCCAGGGCCAGGGAGGAGCCGATGCGGGCGCGCTGCCAGCGGGCGTCCCGCAGCGCCGGGTTCGCCGCGGCGACCTCGCGGCCCAGGGCCAGCGCGGGCTCCGCCCAGTCGAGCACGGTCACCGGGCGCGTGCCCTCCCAGGTGGCGCTCACCGCCCAGGTCGCCGCGCCCGTCCCGCCGCCCACGTCCGTGTGGCTGCCCGGCGTCCACTGAGGTACGGCGTCCGCGAACGCCTCCAGCGCCGAGCGCACCGCCTCGAAGGTCGCCGGCATCCGGTACGCGGCGTACGCGGCGACGTCCGCGCGGTCGCGGAGGATGGGCGCGTCGGTCGGGGTGGCACCCCGGTAGTTGGCGATGAGCCGCTCGACGGCCTGCGCGGCCTGCCGGGGCGGCAGACCGTCGAGGAGTTCCCCGAGAGCGGCACGGAGGGTCTCGGCGGCGGATACGGAGACGTTCACCCGCCGATTTTCTCAGGTCCCGGACACCACTCGAACAAAGAGGGTCTCACCGGACGCCCATGGCGAGACGCGTCCCCACCAGCGCCCGCGGCGAACTGTCCGGCACCCTCCGTACCGGATGCACCGTGTTCGCCAGCAGCACCGCGAAGGTGTCCGTCGCCGGGTCCAGGACCAGTGAGGTCCCGGTGAAGCCCGTGTGGCCGGCCGCGCCCTCGCCGGCCAGCTCGCCCATGAACCACGGCTGGTCCACGGCGAACCCCAGCCCCGGCGGGGTCAGCAGCAGCTCCACGAAGTCCGGGCCGAGGACGCGCGCGGGGCCGTAGGAGCCGCCCGCGAGCAGGGTGCGGCAGAAGACGGCCAGGTCACGGCCCGTGGAGAACAGGCCCGCGTGACCGGCCACCCCGCCCAGCGCCCACGCGTTCTCGTCGTGCACCACGCCCCGCAGCATCCCCCGGTCCGCCTTGGCCCACGGCCGCCGCTGGTCCTCGGTGGCCGCCGCGCCCGGGCAGGGCCCGAACCGGGTGGACGTCATCCCCAGCGGCCGGGTGATCCCCTCGTGCACCAGGACGTCGAGGGTGCGCCCGGTGAGGCGCTCCAGGAGCTGCTGGAGCAGCAGCATGTTCAGGTCGGAGTACACGTACGTCCCCGGCTCGCCGATCGGCGTCTCCGCGCGCAGCAGCTCCAGCCGCTCGGTGTCGTCCGCGCAGGCGTACAGCGGAAGCTCGGGGCGCAGCCCGGAGGTGTGGGTGAGGAGCTGGCGGACGGTGACGTCGTGGGCGGCGGCCCCGCGGAAGTCCGGCAGATAGGCGCCGACACGGGCGTTGATGCCCAGCGTGCCCCGCTCGATCTGCTGGACGGCCGCCACCGAGGTGAACAGCTTGGTGAGGGACGCCAGGTCGAAGGGGGTGCCGACGGTCATCGGGACGCGTGCGGCCGGCGGCAGCTCCACACCGGCGTCGGCCCGCGCGTCGTAGGCCTCGTACCGCACCGCCCAGCCCGCCGCCTCCTGTACGGCGATCACCGGGCCGCGTCCCGCGACGACCACCGCCCCCGCGGCCCACGGCCGGTCGCCGACGGTCAGGTCCATGACGTCGAGGACGAGGAGGCGCATCTCCTCGGGGTCGAGCCCCGCCCGCTCCGGGGTGTCGACACGCAGTCTCGGCGCGCTCAGTTCTCGGCTCCCTCCGCCCCCGTGTCCTTCCAGGGACGGCACATTCCCACGAAGCAGGCCAGCGCCACCAGTGCGGCCACCAGTTGGACGACGGCCATCGGGACGGCGGTGTGCTCACCGGCGATCCCGACGAGCGGGGAGGCGACCGCGCCGATGAGGAAGGAGGACGTGCCCAGGAGCGCGGAGGCGGACCCGGCGGAGTGACGGACCCGCATCAGGGCGAGGGTCTGCGCGTTGGGCAGCGTCACACCCATCGCGGACATCAGCACGAACAGCGCCGCCGCCACCGGGGTCAGGCCCACCTCGCCGAACGCTCCGGCCGCCATCAGCAGCAGCGCCGTCGCGGCCAGCGCCACCACCGAAAGACCGACGGCCAGCACCCGGTCCAGCCGGACCCGGCCCACCAGCACCTTGCCGTTGATCTGCCCGACCAGCACCAGCCCGACCGAGTTCGCGCCGAACAGCAGACCGAACGTCTGCGGGGAGGCGCCGTAGATCTCCTGCACCACGAACGGTGAGGCGCTGATGTACGCGAACAGCGCGGCGAAGGCGAAGCCGCCGGTCAGCATGTAGCCGGTGAAGGGCAGGTCGGCCAGCAGCCGGCGCATCGACCGCAGCGCCTCGCCGACCCCGCCCGCGTGCCGCTCGGCGGGCTCCAGCGTCTCCGGTAGCCTCGCCCACACCAGCGTGACCAGCGCCAGCCCCACCACGGTGAGCACCGCGAACACGCCCCGCCAGTCCGTCACCCGCAGGATCTGCGCGCCGATCAGCGGCGCCACCACCGGCGCCACCCCGGAGATCAGCATCAGGGTGGAGAAGAACCGGGCCATCGCCACACCGTCGTACAGATCACGGACCACGGCCCGCGCGATCACGATCCCGGCCGCGCCCGCGAGCCCCTGGGCCAGCCGGAACGCGATCAGCAGCTCCACGGTGGGCGCGAGGGCGCACAGCACCGTCGCCACGACGTACACCGCGAGACCGGCGAGCAGCGGGCGCCGGCGCCCCCACCGGTCGCTCATCGGCCCGACCACCAGCTGCCCCAGCGCCATGCCGGCCAGACAGGCGGTCAGCGTCAGCTGGACGGTCGCGGCGGGCGCGTGCAGCTGGCGGGTGACCTCCGGCAGGGCCGGGAGGTACATGTCCATCGACAACGGGGGAGTGGCGGTCAGACCGCCCAGCACCAGGGTGACCAGCAGACCGGTCCGGCGCCGCGCACGCGGGGGCGCGGCCGCGGCCGCCGTCTCCGACACCTTCGGTATCGCCCCGCCCTCCGGCATACGGCCGCCCCTCCCTCTGCCCTGTCTCCGCCACCTATGCTCTCAGCTCGAACGGACTGCTGGTACGGCCACGAGGGCGGGCGGGGTATGACGACGGACACGGTGCGGTGGGGAATCCTGGCGACCGGCGGGATCGCCGCCGCCTTCACGGCGGACCTGATCGACCTGCCCGACGCGGAGGTCGTCGCGGTCGCCTCGCGCACGGAGACCTCGGCGCGGGCCTTCGCCGAGCGCTTCGGGATCCCCCGGGCCCACGGCGACTGGGGCGCGCTCGCCGAGGACGAGGACATCGATGTCGTCTATGTCGCCACCCCGCACTCCGCGCACCGCACCGCCGCCGGGATGTGTCTGAAGGCAGGCCGGGGCGTGCTGTGCGAGAAGCCGTTCACGCTCAACGTGCGCGAGGCGGAGGAACTCGTCGCGCTGGCCCGGGACAACGGCCGCTTCCTGATGGAAGCCATGTGGATGTACTGCAACCCGGTCATCCGCCGCCTCAAGGCGCTCGTCGACGACGGCGCGATCGGTGACGTCCGCACGGTCCAGGCCGACTTCGGCCTCGAAGGCCCGTTCCCGCCCTCGCACCGGCTGCGCGACCCCGCCCAGGGCGGCGGCGCCCTCCTCGACCTCGGCGTCTACCCGGTCTCCTTCGCCCACCTCCTGCTCGGCGAACCCTCGGGCATCTCCGCCCAGGCCGTCCTCTCCGCCGAGGGCGTCGACCTCCAGACCGCCCTCGCGCTGTCCTGGGACTCCGGCGCGCTGGCCGCCCTGCACTGCTCGGTCACCGGCGGCACCGGCACCACCGCCTCCGTCACCGGCTCGCGCGGCCGCATCGACATCCCGTCCGGCTTCTTCCACCCCGACCGTCTGGTCCTGCACCGCGCCGGCCGCGACCCCGAGGAGTTCACCGCCGACCCGGCCGACGGGCCCCGCACCACGTTCCGGCACGAGGCCCGCGAGGTCATGCGCGCCCTGCGGGCCGGCGAGACCGAGTCCCCGCTGGTCCCGCTCGACGGCACCCTCGCGGTGATGCGCACGCTGGACGCGGTGCGGGACCGGATCGGGGTGCGCTACCCCCACGAGTAGGCCGTACCGTCGACCCATGGTCACCAAGCCCGTCAGACAGATCCCCGACACCAGCCGTCGCAGCGAGAGGTCCCGCCGCGCCATCTACGACGCGGCCCTCGCGCTGGTCGGCGAGGTCGGCTACCCGAAGACGACCATCGAGGGCATCGCCGCACGGGCCGGCGTGGGCAAGCAGACGATCTACCGGTGGTGGGGGTCCAAGGCGGACGTCCTGCTGGAGGCGTTCCTCGACCTCAGCGCACAGGCGGCGCGGGAGGCGGGCCAGGAGCCCTACGCCATCCCGGACACCGGCGACCTCGCCGCCGACATCAAGGCCGTACTGCGGGCCACCGTCGACCAGCTGAAGGACCCCAGGTTCGAGGCACCCTCCCGGGCCCTGGCCGCCGAGGGCGTGGTCAACGAGCAGGTCGGCCGGGAGTTCATGACCCAGCTGATGGAACCGGCCCTTCAGCTGTACGTCGACCGGCTGCGCGCGGCGCAGGAGGCCGGCCAGGTCCGCCCCGAGATCGACCCGCGCATCGCCCTCGAGTTCTTCGTCTCCCCCCTCGCCCAGCGCTGGCTCCAGTACACGGGACCGATCTCGTACGACTACACGGACACCCTCGTCGACTACGCCCTGTACGGACTCGCACCCCGCTGACGGGCTTTGCCCCGATTGGGGGTACGGGACCCCCGATGCGCAGGATGATGGGACCATAAGGCATGCTGTCCGCACCACAGCGAGGCGAGGGGACAGATGAGCGCGGAGTTCGGCGGCCCGAGCGGTCTGCGGGGCAGACTCACCCAGTGGCTGCGCGGAAGCGGCTCGACGGAAGCCGCCGGCGACGGCGGCCGTGAGGCCCTGCTGCTCGCCGCCGCCGGGGCTGGGCTGCCCCTCGCGCCCGCCGCCCACCCGGCCGCCGGCTACGGCTGTTCCTGCGACCGCGTCGGCTGTCCGACCCCGGCCCGCCACCCGATCTCCTTCGCCTGGCAGACCCAGTCCACCACCGACCGCGCCCAGATCGAGCGCTGGGCCCGCCACCAGCCGCAGGCCAACTTCATCACCGCGACCGGCATGACCCACGACGTCCTCGACGTACCGCTGGAGGCCGGCCGCGAGGCACTGGAGCGGCTGCTCGGCGCCGGCATCGAGGTCGGCCCGGTCGCCGAGAGCGACGACGGCCGCCTGCTGTTCTTCACCCTCACCCGCGGCACCCCCGAGGACGAGGACGAGTGGTGGCCCTGCGAACTGGACTGCCACCCCGAGACCATGGACGAACACCCCGGCCTACGCTGGCACTGCCGCGGCTCCTACGTCCTCGTACCCCCGGCCCGCCTGCCCGGCGACGACGGTCATTCCGTGCACTGGGTACGGGGCCCGGAGCACCCGCTACCGGACCCGCTGACCCTGTTGGAGACCCTTACGGACGCCTGCGCAAGGCACGCAGGCCAGGACCAGGCATCGACGGCATGGCCTCTACGCCGGTGACTGCAACTCCCTAAGGGGCGCGGGGAACTGCGCGACCAGCCACATCCGGCCCGCAGACAAACGACTACCTCACTCCCCTTTCGCGCCGGTCAACCCCTCCAACCGGCTCAGCATCGACACCGCCCCCTTCGCCGGATCCACGACGATCTGATTCGCCACGAACTCCATCGTCAGGGTCTGCTTGACCTCCCCGGTGGTCAACGCCCGCACACTCGCGTTGAGCGCCGGCACCGACGCCCCCGCCGCGGCCGTCTGCTTGACGTAGTGGTGCGTGCAGAAGAACACCAGCGCCCCGCCGTCCGCCGTCCGCAGCGCCAGCGGAGCGAACGCGCCGCTCGTCAGTGGCTCGTCGATGTACTGCTGCACCAGCCCCGGCTGCTCGGCGTTCTTCGCACGGGTCGTGCGCAGGTCAGTGGTGTACGCCCCGTCCGCGAACGTGCCCCCGCCGTCCTGCAGATAGCCGGCGTAGTCCTCGCTCAAGTCCTCGGGGGACACGGCCAGTCCGGCGGAGTCCGCCGGTACGGCCTCGGCCCAGCCGTCCTTGTCCTTGGTGAACTCCGGCATCGCCCCCGGCGTGACCAGCGTCAGATACGCCGCCTGCCACGGCTCGGAGAGGTCGCCGCGGGTGAACACCAGCACCCAGCGGGCGTCACCGCCCTTGTTGGCCTTGGCGTCGGCGACGAACCAGCGCGGCCAGCCCGCCTTCTTGGGGATCGTGTACGTCACGTCCGACAGCGCCAGCGGGGTGTGCCGCGGGTTGCCGTCCGGGTTGTTGGCCTTCCCGGCCTTCAACCGCGCCGCGTCGATGGCCCCGAGGGCGCCGGTGGTGTACTCGGCGTCCAGGGAACCGTCGTACGCCTTGTCGGCCTTGTTGTACGCGGTCGTGAACTGCTGCAACGCCTTCGCGGCTTCCGCCCGGGTGGCCGAGGGGAGCACCTCGCGCTCCCCGTGCACCACCACACAACCGCTCGCCGTCAACGACAAAGCGGTCGCGGAGGCCGCTATCAGTGCCCTCCGCTCAAGCCTGCGAAGCCTTCGAGGGCCGTGATCCCTGGTCGTCAGACGCGTCATCAGGTGCCTTCACCTTCCCCTTCCCGGAGGCGAACCCTACCGGGGAGAGGAACAGCGCGAGCGTCGGGACCAGGTACAGCAGCCACACCGTGACCTGGACGACCGTCGGATCGGGCTGGAAGTTGAACACGCCCTTCAGCAGCGTGCCGTACCAGCTGTCCGGCGGGATCGTGCCGCTGATGTCGAAGGCGAGGCTGTTCAGACCCGGGATCCAGTCGGCCTCCTGAAGGTCGTGGAAGCCGTACGCCAGCACGCCCGCGGCCACCACCACGAGCATGCCGCCCGTCCAGGTGAAGAACTTCGCGAGGTTGATTTTCAGCGCCCCGCGGTAGAACAGCCAGCCGAGGAACACCGCCGTCGCCAGGCCCAGGGCCACGCCGATCAGCGGGCGCGGGGTGCCGTCGCCGGCCGCGTGCACCGACGCCCACACGAACAGGGCGGTCTCCAGGCCCTCCCGGCCGACCGCGAGGAACGCGGTGGCGACCAGGGCGCCCGTGCCCAGGCGCAGGGCCGCGTCCAGTTTGCCGTGCAGCTCCGACTTCAGGTGCCGGGCGGTGCGCCGCATCCAGAACACCATCCAGGTCACCAGTCCCACCGCGAGGATGGACAGCGACCCGCCGAGCGCCTCCTGGGCCTGGAACGTCAGCTCCTGGGAGCCGAATTCGAGGACACTGCCGAAGCCCATCGCGATGAGGACGGCGATGGCGATACCGGTCCACACCGGCTTCAGCGCGTCCCGGCGGTCCGTCTTCACCAGGTAGGCGATGAGGATGCAGACGACGAGCGAGGCCTCCAGGCCCTCCCGCAGTCCGATCAGATAGTTGGAGAACACGGCTCAGGCCTCCTCGGAGAACAGCGTCCGGCCCCACCAGTCGTCCTTGTCCCGGACGCCCGGCGGCACGGCGAAGACCGCCGAACCCACGTGCTGGATGTACTCGTTGAGCGCGTCGGTCGCGAGATTGCGCTGGATGCGGATGAATCCGTTGCTCACGTCCCGCATGTAGGCCAGGAAGAACAGGCCCGCCTCCAGCCGCCCCAGACCGTCGGTGCCGTCGGTGAAGGAGTAGCCGCGGCGCAGGATCGTCGCCCCGTGGTTGGAGTCGGGGTGCGCGAGCCGTACGTGCGCGTCGGGCTTCATCGCCTTCAGGAACGGCTCGTCGCGTTCCTTCGCCTTGCCGACCGGCGCGCCCTCGCCCTTGTCCCGCCCGAAGATGTCCTCCTGCTCCTGCAGGGGGGTGCGGTCCCAGGTCTCGATGTGCATGCGGATGCGCCGGGCGACGAGATAGGACCCGCCCACCATCCAGTCGGGCCCGTCCTTCTCGGTCACCCACACGAACTTCTTCAGCCGGTCGGTCTCGGTCCCGGCGATGTTGCGGGTGCCGTCCTTGAAGCCCATCAGGTTGCGCGGGGTCTGCGCCTCCGGGGTGGTGGAGGAGGTCTTGCCGAACCCGAGCTGCGACCAGCGGATGGAGACCTTGCCCATGCCTATCCGGGCCAGGTTGCGGATGGCGTGCACGGCGACCTGCGGGTCGTCGGCACAGGCCTGGACGCACAGATCGCCGTTGGAGCGGTTCGCGTCCAGGGCGTCCCCGGCGAACTTGGGCAGGTCGACGAGCGCGTCGGGACGCCGGTCGGCCAGCCCGAACTTCGCGAAGAGGGACGGGCCGAAGCCGATGGTGAGCGTCAGCCGCGACGGCTTGAGCCCCAGGGCCTCACCGGTGTCGTCCGGCGGGGACTCGGCGAGTCCGCCGTACGCCCCGTCACCGACCGTCTTCCCGGCGGTCATCCGGTGCGCGGCCGCCGTCCACTCCTTGAGCATCCGCACGAACTCGGCGCGGTCGGTGGTGTCCACGTCGAACGCGGCGAAGTGCAGCCGGTCCTGCACGGGGGTGGCGATGCCGGCCTGGTTGACGCCGTGGAAGGCGACGGCGGCGCCCGTCTCGGCGGCCGTCGGCTCGACGTCGTCGCCGGTGCGGGTCATCGCCACCGCGCCGGCGGCCGCGACGGCGCCGAGCGCGAGCCCGGCACCGCCCCAGCCGATCAGCGAACGACGGGTCGGACTGCTGCCCTGGGTCTCGGTCATGATGTGTCGCCCCCTACTTCACCACGGCCGCGGCGAGCTTCGAGAGGGGCTCCGCGAGCGCGTTCACCGCGTCCGAGAGCTCCTTGCGCTGGGCCTCGGTGACCTTGTCGTAGGAGACGAAGTCGTACGAGGTCTTGTCCGCGCGGTACTTGTCCAGCAGCGTGTTCAGCGCCGCGAACCGCTTGTCGAGCTCGGTGGTCAGCGCCGCGTCGTTCGTCTGCGCGACCGGCTTGAGCAGCTCGTACGCCTTCTGCGCGCCCTCGACGTTGGCCTTGAAGTCGGAGAGGTCGGTGTGCGAGTAGCGGTCCTCCTCGCCGGTGACCTTGCCGGTGGCGACCTCGTCGAGCAGTTCCTTGGCGCCGTTGGCCATGGAGGTCGGGGTGATCTCCGCCTTGCCGACCCGCTTCTGCCAGTCCTCCAGGTCGGTGACGAGCTGACCGGCGACGGTCTTCTCCTCGTCACCGATCTTCTTGTCCTGCCAGAGGGCCTTCTCCAGGCGGTGCCAGCCGGTCCACTTCTGACCGTCCTCGAGGCCGTCCTCGCGGGTGTCGGTCAACGGGTCGATGTCACCGAAGGACTCGGCGATCGGCTCGGTGCGCTCCCAGCCGAGGCGCGAGGGCGCGTAGGCCTTCTTGGCGGCTTCGAGGTCGCCCGCCTTGATGGCCTCGGTGAAGGTCTTGACGAGCGGGATGGTGGCGTCGGCCTGCTCCTGGGCGTACTCGCGGTAGTCGGCGACGGCCTTGTCCAGCTTCGGGTTGCGCTTGGCGGCCGTGCCGCCGGTGACCTTGAGGTCCTGGCGGATGCCGGTGCCCTTCATGCCGGGCTTGCAGGCGATCTGGTAGTCGCCGGCCTTCACCTCGGCGGTGACGCGCTGCTTGGTCCCGGGCCCGATGTTCTCCCGCTCGGTCACCACCCGGTCGTCCGGGAACAGCACGTACACCTCGGTGACCTTGGAGCCCTTGTTCTCGATGGCCAGCTCGACGTGCCCGGCGGATATCTCCTTCTTGGAGGTCTCGCACTTGGAGTCGGTGGCGGTCACGTTGATGACCCGGTCGCCGTCCTTGGCGTCGCTCTTCGAGGTGCAGCCCGTGACGGCGGTGACTGCGGTCACGGCGGCTACGGCGGTGAGGACGGACAGTCTGGCGGCTCGCATTCGGGCTCCCAGCGATGGCTGAATATTCACGTGACAGGACTCACGAGGATTGGTGAGCCTCGCCTAACTTATCCAAGGCTTACCTGCGTAATACCCGCCCGTGCCGTGATTCAGCTCTCATAGACGCTGTAAGAGCACGAGCCGATCACGGTGGCTCAAAACGGACCCCAACAGAAGGTCAAAGGTGATTCAAAGATTCCGCTTGGGGGTGACGAGCAGGGCCCCCGTCCGTGGATGCGGAAGCACTTCGACCGCCTGGTCGTAGACGTCACTGAGCAGCCGCTCCCCGAACACCTCACCCGGAGCCCCGTCCGCGGCGACGGCACCGCCGTGGAGAATCGCGACCCGGTGCGCGTAGGCGGCGGCGAGCCCCAGATCGTGCAGCACCACGACCACCGCGTCCCCCTCCCGCGCCCGCTCGCGGCACACCCGCAACACCAGCTCCTGATGCTTCAGATCCAGCGCGGCGGTCGGCTCGTCGAGCAGCAGCAGCGGCGCCCGCTGCGCGAGCACCCGCGCCAGCGCGACCCGGGCCCGCTCGCCCCCGCTCAACGCGGAGAACGGCCGCCCCGCGAACGCGCTCACCTCCGTCGCCTCCATCGCCGCGGCGACCGCGAGGTCGTCCTCGGCCGGCGAGGAGGCGTGCGGCGCCCGCCCCATCCGTACGACGTCCTCCACCAAGAAGGGGAACGACAGCGCCGCCGCCTGCGGCAACACGGCCCGCCGCAACGCCAGTTCGGGCGCCGTCCACTCCACGGCCGACCGCCCGTGAACCCGTACGACCCCTTCGGCGGGCGCCAGATCCGCGGCGAGAGCCGCCAGCAACGTCGACTTCCCGGCCCCGTTGGGCCCCACGAGCGCGAGCACCTCCCCGGCCCGCACGACGACATCCACCCCCCGCAGCACCTCCCGTCCCCCAAGCCGCACCCGAAGCCGGACGGCCTCGGCGAGCACCTCCCCCGGGGCGGGGCGCGCGGGAGGGGCCGGCCGGTGACGAAGAAGTCTCATGCGGGGCTCCTTGAGGAGAGGGGCGCCGACAGGCTGGGCGCCGCCGGGCTGCGCCGCGCGCTGGGCGCCGGTGCGGCGGGAGGGAGGGGGTGGGACGGTGCTGTGGAGGGAGGGGGCTGGGGGCGGCTGGTGGCGAGGGAGCCGGGGTTGGAGCGGTGGGGAGGGTGGGGGCGTCGGGGTCCTGGGGCGGAGCCCCGGACCCCGAGGGGCGCGGGGCTGTGTCGATATGCGGCTCCGCCGCGCGGGCGCGACCGGCTACGGACGGCCCGCGGACGCACCACGACGGCCCCCCGAACGGCGCTCCGCGTCACGCGGAGGCTCATGCCCAGCCGCCCTGGCGGCGCCGGGTCCGGCGGAGCAGCCAGAAGAAGAACGGGCTGCCCAGGAGTGCGGTCAGGACACCCAGTGGCAGCTCCGCAGGCGCGGCGAGGGTCCGCGACGCGAGGTCCGCGGTGAGGAGGACGAGGGCGCCCAGCAAGGCGCTGCCCGGCACCAGGAACCGGTGACCCGGCCCCGCCGCCATCCGCAGCAGATGCGGCACCACGAGCCCGACGAACCCGATGATCCCGGACACGCTCACCGCCGCCGCCGTCAGCAACGCGATCACCAGGATCAGCACCATCCGCAACCGCTCCACCTCCACCCCCAGATGCCGGGCCGGCCGCTCCCCGAGCGCCAGCAGGTCCAGCCGCCGTGAGTGGAAGGGCGCCACGGCCAGCCCGACCACCGCACACGGCAGCACCGCCAGCACCTTCGGCCAGGTCGCCTGCGACAGCGAACCCAGCTGCCAGAAGGTGATCTGCTGGATCGCCGCCGCGTCCGCGAAGAACAGGAACAGCCCGATCAGCGCCCCCGCGAACGCGTTCACGGCGATCCCGGTGAGGATCAGCGTCACCACCTCGGTCCGCCCGCCGGAGCGCGACATGGCGTACACCAGCAGCACGGTCCCGAGCCCGGCGAGGAACGCGAACGCCGACACCGTCCAGGTCCCGAGGACGTTCACCCCGAACGCGATCGCCGCGACCGCCCCCACCGCCGCGCCCGAGGAGATCCCGATGACGCCCGGCTCGGCGAGCGGATTGCCGAACACGCCCTGCATCAGGGCCCCCGCGCACCCCAGCGAGGCCCCGACGAGCAGCGCCAGCACGATCCGCGGGAACCGCACGTTCCACAGCACCGACTCCGCGACCCGGTCCAACTCCCCGCCCCCGAGCCCGATCCGGTGCTGCACGGAGGCCAGTACGTCCCCGACCGGGATCGGATACGCCCCCAGGGCCCCGGCCGACGGCACGACCAGGAGCAGCGCCAGGACCAGCCCCGCGGTGATCAGCCAGGCGGCGCCACGTCTCTTGACAGTCATGGGGGTCATATTAGGTTAGCCTTACCTACATAAGAGGCCCGGCCGGTGCGGTGCTTCAATTTCCGGGTGACTGATTACGACGTGCTCCGCGTCTTCTGCGCGCCGAACGGCGGCTACGGCAACGAACTGGGCGTGGTCCGCGAAGGCTCGGTGCTGCCGGACCGCGAGGACCGCCAGGCCCTCGCGGCGAAACTCGGCTTCAGTGAGACGGTGTTCGTCGACGACCCCGAGCGCGGGGTCATCGACATCTACACGCCCAGCCTGCGCCTGCCGTTCGCGGGCTACCCCTGCGTCGGCGCGGCCTGGTTGCTCGACGTGCCCGAACTGGTCACCCCGGCCGGGGTGGTGGGCGCACGTCTGGACGGGGAGTTCAGCTGGATCGAGGCGCGGGCGGAGTGGGTCCCGCCGCGCACGTTCCGTCAGTACGGCAGCGCCGCCGAGATCGACGACCTGAGCGTGCCGCCGCCCGGCGAGTGGATCTACGCCTGGGCCTGGGAGGACGAGCCGGCCGGCCGGATCCGCGCCCGCGGTTTCCCGGGCCGTGGCGACGGCGTCGAGGAGGACGAGGCGACCGGCGCGGCGGCACTCCTGCTCACCGAGCGGCTCGGCCGCGCCCTGAACATCACCCAGGGCGCAGGCTCCCAGATCCTGACGGCCCCGCAGCCGTACGGGTGGGTGGAGATCGGCGGCCGGGTGTACCTGGAGGGCGCAGAGCGCTGAGCGCCGGACGATACGGCCGACTGCGGGCGTCCATGGTGAATCGGACGTCCGTACGGGTGGTCCCGCGTGTGCGCCCGGAGGCGAACGGTTACCTCTGGGCGTGACCACTCCGCCTCCTTGAGAGGAGCATCATGCGTATCCGATCGGTCCTGGCCGCAACCGTCCTGGGGCTCGCCCTGGCCGCCACCGGCGCGACGAGCGCCGTCGCCGACGACGGGCCCCACTACGGCAAGGAGCACCACGACAAGGGCCATTACGGCAAGGACCACGGCCACAAGGACTACGGCCACAAGGATCACGGCGACAAGGACTACGGCGACAAGGACTACGGCCACAAGGACTACGGCCACAAGGACCACGGTTACAGCGACTACGGCGACAAGGACTACGGCCACAAGGACCACGGCTACAAGGACTACGGCCACAAGGGCTACGGCAAGGACCACTACGGCCACAAGTACTACGGCCACAAGTGCAGCCCGTACTTCGGCAAGGTCAAGAACGGCTACAGCGAGATCTTCTGGGGTGGCGCGCACTGCGGCTGGTGACCGGCGTGACCCACGGCACCGGGCCCCTTCCCATCACGGGGAAGGGGCCCGGCCCGTGCTCGGCGGCCGTCGGCGGGCTCAGGCCGACAGCGGGAACTCCTCGCCCAGCGCCCGGAACACGGCCGTGTTGAGCGCGAAGGCCCGCTTGCACTCGGCGACGATCCGCTGCTTCTCCAGGTCGTCCGCCCGCACCCCGTCCAGCAGTTCGCGGTAGTCCCGCTTGAACGCCGCCGGGTTGCCGATCCCCTCGAAGACGTAGAAGCGGACGCCGTCGCCCTTCTTCTCGAAGCCCCAGGTCCGCTCCGCCCTGTCGCGGATGATCTGGCCGCCGGAGAGGTCGCCGAGGTAGCGCGTGTAGTGGTGGGCGACATACCCGGCGGGCCACCGCTCGGCGCACTCCCGCACCCGGTCCGCGTACGCCCGCGTCGCCGGCAGGGCCGACAGTCCGGCCCGCCAGTCGGCACCCCGCAGATGGGCCAGGTCCCGCTCCAGCGCGGCCAGCCGGAACAGCTCGGGCCGCACGAAGGGCCCGGCCACCGGGTCCGACGCCAGCCGCTCGGTGCCGGTCTCCAGCGCCTCGTACACGAACCACAGCTGTTCGGTGTAGCGCGCGTAGGCGTCGACCCCCAGCCTGCCGCCGAGGAGGTCGCCCATGAACGTCGAGGTCTCGGCCTCCATGTGCTGCTCGTGGGAGGCGGTGCGGATGACGGTCGAGAAGGAGTCCATACGACCTATCCTCTAAGGTAAGGCTTACCTAAGTCAATGCTTTTGCCGACGACCTGTCGGTAAAACCGTACAAGAAAAAGCCCGCTCCCGACGGGGAGCGGGCCTTCGATTCCTACGGCAGGGTGAGGATCTCCGCCCCGGTGTCCGTCACCACCAGCGTGTGCTCGAACTGGGCGGTCCGCCTGCGGTCCTTGGTCACCACGGTCCAGCCGTCGTCCCACATGTCGTAGTCGTGCGTCCCGAGCGTCAGCATCGGCTCGATCGTGAAGGTCATCCCCGGCTGGATCACGGTCGTCGCGTGCGGGCTGTCGTAGTGCGGGATGATCAGTCCCGAGTGGAACGACGAGTTGATCCCGTGCCCGGTGAAGTCCCGGACCACGCCGTACCCGAAGCGCTTCGCGTACGACTCGATCACCCGGCCGATGATGTTGATCTGGCGTCCCGGCCTGACCGCCTTGATCGCGCGGTTCAGCGACTCACGGGTCCGCTCCACCAGCAGCCGGCTCTCCTCGTCGACGTCCCCCACCAGGTACGTCGCGTTGTTGTCGCCGTGCACCCCGCCGATGTACGCCGTCACGTCGAGGTTGACGATGTCGCCGTCGCGCAGCACCGTCGAGTCCGGGATGCCGTGGCAGATGACCTCGTTGACGCTGGTGCACAGGGACTTGGGGAAGCCGCGGTAGCCGAGCGTGGACGGGTAGGCGCCGTGGTCGCACATGTAGTCGTGCGCCACCTTGTCCAGTTCGTCGGTGGTGACCCCCGGCGCGATCAGCTTCGCGGCCTCCGCCATCGCCCGCGCGGCGATCCGCCCGGCGACACGCATCGCCTCGATCGTCTCCGGAGTCTGCACCTCCGGACCCTTGTACGGCGTCGGCGCCGGCTTGCCGACGTACTCGGGGCGACGGATGTTTCCGGGCACGGAACGGGTGGGGGACAGCTCCCCGGGCACGAGCAGCGACTGGCCAGACATGCCAGCGAGTCTAACCAGCGGTCGCGGGGGAACATGTGGGTGGCGAGAGGAGCCGGTCATGCCCCTGTTCAAAAGGCGCGTCACGGGAAAGCCGGGCGAGTGGTACTACTGCCTGGAACACAAGAAGGTCGAGGAAGGGCCGGAGTGCCCGGGCAAGGACCGCTTCGGCCCCTACGCCTCCAGGCAGGAGGCCGAGCACGCGATGGAGAGCGCCCGCGAGCGCAACCTCCAGTGGGAGAACGACCCCAGGTGGCACGACGCCCCCGCGGGCAACCCGTCCGACGACGACTGATCAGGCCGATCGGGTCGATCAGGTGCCGGTCACGGGCGCGGCCGCGCGCTGCTCGCGCAGCCGCGCCGCGTGCTCGTCGGTCCGCACGTCGTAACGCATCAGCCCCGGCAGGCACAGCGCCAGCAGCCCCACGGCACCGACGCACAGCACCCCGCCCGACCAGACGGACGTCCGTACCCCGAGCCAGGCCGCGAACCCACCGGAGCGGACCTGGCCGACCGTCGGCCCCACCGAGTACGACAGCAGCTCGATCCCGGCGAGCCGTCCGCGCAGCTCGTCCGGGATCGTCTGGTTCCACATCGCGCCCCGGAAGATCCCGCTGACCATGTCGCAGCCGCCCGCGAAGGTGAGACACAGCAGCGCAAGCCAGACGTTGCCGACCAGCCCGGCACCCGCGATCGCCACACCCCACAGCGCGGCCGAGACGACGACGGCCCGCCCGTGCCGGTGCACCCGCGCGGTCCAGCCGCTCGTCAGGCTCACCAGCATCGACCCGGCCGGCACCGACGCGTACATCAGCCCCAGCGACCACTCGGCATCCAGCTCGTCGGCGAGGAACGGCAGCACGGCGAGCGGCATGGCGAGGAACATCGCGGCCAGGTCGACGGCGTACGTCCCGAGCAGCTCCTTGCGGCCCCAGGCGTACCGGGCGCCCTCCGCTATCGCCCTCAGGGACGGCTTCGCCGCCTCGTGCGCGGCGGGGGAGGAGGCGATCCGCACGACGAGGGCGAGCGAGACGAAGAAGGTGAGGGCGTCGGCGCCGTACGCCCAGCCGAGCCCCGCGTAGGCGACGACGATCCCGGCCACCGCCGGTCCGGCCACCCCGCCGACGGTCCAGCGCAGCGAGTTGAGCGAGGCGGCGGCCGGCAGGTGCTCGTGGGCGACGATCCGCGGCCACAGCGAGTCCATCGCGGGCCGCTGCACGGAGTACAGGACGGCGGAGAGACCGGCGACGACATAGAGCGGCCATACGGCGGGCTCCGGGAGCAGCGCGTTGACCAGCAGCGCGGCACTGAGCAGCCCCTGCCCGGCCTCCGTCCACACGATCAGCGTCCGCTTGTCGAGCGCGTCCGCGAGGGCCCCTCCGTACAGCCCGAACACCACCAGCGGTACGACCTCCACCGCGCCGATCGCCCCCACCGCCGCGGCCGACCCCGTCAGCTCCTTCAACTGCACCGGCAGCGCGACGAACGTCAGGAAACTCCCGAAGTTGGAGATCAGCCCCGAGAACCAGAGCCGCCGGAAGTCGACGGAGGCCCGCCAGGGGGCGAGGTCGGGGAGCAGTGCGCGCAGGGAGTCGGAAGCCACGAGGGGTCATGGTTGGGGGAGCGGGGGAGGAGGGCAACGGGTTTTTCGGGTGCGAAGGTCACCATGGGGGAGGGGGCGGGGCCGTCAGGGACTCCGCCAGCCTCGAGAGCCGGTCACGGAAACTCCGCCGCGTCCGCGCGGAGCGCCCCGCGTTCTCGCCCGCCGCCGCGCTGACCAGGTGCTGCACGGTGTCCAGGTCCAGCTCCGAGCCGTCCGGCACGGTCAGCGCCTCATGGGCCAGGCCCGTCAGCTCGCCCTCGCCGGGGCCGAGGGCCAGCACGGTGAGCCCGGCCCGCCGCGCGTCGGACACCCGCTCCAACAGCGCCGTGTCCTCGTCCGGCGAGGCCACCAGCAGCGTCTCGCCCCGCCGGGCCGCCTCGATCCGGCCGAGGCCCACCGCGAGGTGCGCGGGGTCGGAAGGGCGCGCGTGATGCCGTACGAGAGTCGGCGCCAGCTCCGGCGTACCGGACCACGCGGCCTCGTCCACCAGATGCGCCGCGAGATGCCAGGGCTCGTACCGCGCCGTCCCCACCAGCAGCAGTCCGCCCCCGTGCGCGACCACCGACCCCCGCAGCACCGCGCCGAACCTCCGCGTGGCCCCCAGCCACTGTGTCCCGGCGAGCACCTCGCGCAGCAGCGCGACCCGTACGGCGTCCATGCGGCCGCATACTGCCCCAGTCGGCCACCGCCGGCGCGGGGTTCGCCCCTCATTCACCCAGCACGGCGAAGGGGCGTCCGGCGCGCCCACGTAAAGTCGGCCCATGACCTCTACCGACAGTGCACACAACGCCCCCGCGAAGGCCCCCGCCAAGGACCCGTGGGACCTTCCCGACGTCTCCGGCCTCGTCGTCGGTGTGCTCGGCGGAACCGGCCCGCAGGGCAAGGGCCTCGCCTACCGCCTCGCCAAGGCCGGCCAGAAGGTGATCATCGGCTCGCGCGCCGCCGACCGCGCGCAGGCCGCCGCCGCGGAGCTCGGCCACGGCGTCGAGGGCGCCGACAACGCCGAGACCGCCCGCCGCAGCGACATCGTGATCGTCGCCGTGCCGTGGGACGGCCACGGCAAGACCCTGGAGTCCCTGCGCGAGGACCTGGCGGGCAAGCTCGTCGTCGACTGCGTCAACCCGCTCGGCTTCGACAAGAAGGGCGCCTACGCGCTCAAGCCCGAGGAGGGCAGCGCCGCCGAGCAGGCCGCCGCCCTGCTGCCGGACTCCCGGGTCACCGCCGCCTTCCACCACCTCTCGGCGGTCCTGCTCCAGGACCCGGAGATCGAGGAGATCGACACCGATGTGATGGTCCTCGGCGAGGAGCGCGCCGACGTGGAGATCGTGCAGGCGCTGGCCGGCCGGATCCCCGGGATGCGCGGCGTCTTCTCGGGGCGCCTGCGCAACGCCCACCAGGTGGAGTCCCTGGTCGCCAACCTGATCTCGGTCAACCGCCGCTACAAGGCGCACGCGGGACTGCGGGTCACGGACGTCTGAGCACATGGGGGACACTGGACGACGCACACCCCGTGTCCCCCGACAGGAGCCCTCCCCTATGCCCCGCCTCGCGATCTACACCCTTATCGTGTGTCTGCTGGCCGTCGCCGCCGCGGTCGTCTCCTTCGCGCAGGGCAGCTTCCTCGGGATCGTCTGGGTGCTGCTGGCGGGCCTGTCGTCCAACATGACCTGGTATTACGTCAAGCGGGACAAGGCCCGCAAGTCCGTCACGGGCTGACCGCGCAGATCTCGTTCGTACCCTGCCAGAAACGGTAGAGGTCCTGGCCGCAGTACGTGTCGAAGTCGCTGATGCCGAGCCCGCGCAGCACCGCGTCGACCGCGTCGAAGAACACGGCGTTGACCGACGGCACCCACAGCAGCGCGAACACGAACAGCAGCCCGAACGGGGCGAACGGCTCCACCTGCCGCTTCACGTTGTACGACAGCCACGGCTCGATCACCCCGTAGCCGTCCAGGCCGGGCACCGGCAGGAAGTTCAGGATCGCCGCCGTGACCTGGAGCAGGGCGAGGAAGGCGAGCGCGTACCGGAAGTCGGCGGGCACGCCGTCCAGGGCGTCGAGCCAGAACGGCGCGGTGCAGACGGCGGCGAACAGGACGTTCGTCAGCGGGCCGGCCGCCGAGACCAGGCTGTGCCGCCAGCGACCCTTGATCCGCCCCCGCTCGATGAAGACGGCACCACCCGGCAGACCGATCCCGCCCATGATCACGAAGATCACCGGCAGCACGATGCTGAGCAGGGCGTGCGTGTACTTGAGCGGGTTGAGGGTGAGGTACCCCTTCTCGCCGACCGTGATGTCGCCGCTGTGCAGGGCGGTGCGCGCGTGCGCGTACTCGTGCAGACACAGCGAGATGATCCACGCCGCCGTCACGAACAGGAACACGGCCACGCCCGGCTGCTCGGCGAACCCGGTCCAGGTCGCCCAGCCGGTGACCGCGGTGACGGCCAGGATCCCGACGAAGACGGGGCTGATCCTCCGGTCGCCGCGGCGAGTGGTGACGCTGGTCATGAGGCTCCCTGAGCTCGTCGGCACGCTTGGAACGGCCCGACCGTACCGGGCGCACCGGGAAAACGTCTCGCGGTGGGCCCCGGGTTCCATGGAAAGGTGGGGACCTGGGGCTGTGGCCTGTGCTCGACGCCGTCCGCGCCATCCCGTCGGAACCCCGTGACCGCCCACCGGCCCGCCAGAGAGAATGAACCCCGTGCGCTACCGCATCCTCGGCACCACCCAGGCACTCCGTCCCGACGGCACCCCCGTCGCCGTCGGCGGGGCGCGGCTGCGTGCCCTGCTGACGGTGCTGGCCCTGCGGGCCGGGCGGAGCGTGCCCGCGGGGCTACTGGTGGAGGAGGTGTGGGCCGGGGACCCGCCCGCCGACGCACCGGGCGCGCTGCAGGCGCTGGTCGGACGGCTGCGCAGGGCCCTCGGCGCGGAGCAGATCGCCTCCGCCGAGGGCGGCTACCGGCTCACCGCCGCCCCCGACGCCGTGGACCTGCACCGCTTCGAACGGCTCACCGCCGACGGCATCCGCGCCCTCGCCGACGGCGACCCCGGCAAGGCGGCCGCCCTCCTCGACGACGCCCTCGCCCTGTGGCAGGACCCGCCCCTCGCCGACCTGCCCGACCGCACCTCGGAGGCGGCCCGCAGGGAGGCCCGCCGACTGGACGCCGTGCGCGCCCGCCACACCGCCGCGCTCGCCCTCGGCCACGCCGAGGAGTCGCTCCCCGAACTCACCGCCCTGTGCGACGCCCACCCCCTGGACGAGCCCCTCCAGTCCCTGCGCCTGCGCGCCCTGCGCGACGCGGGCCGCCCGGCCCAGGCCCTGGCCGCCTACGAGGACGTACGCCACCTCCTCGCCGACCGCCTCGGCTCCGACCCCGGCCCCGACCTCCGCGCCCTGCACGCCGAACTCCTCGCCCCACCGCCACCCCACGGCCCGTCCCCGCACACCGAGCTCCGCAACTCGCCGTCACCCCACGGCCCGTCCCCGCGCGCCGAGCTCGGCACCTCGTCGGCATCCCATGGCCCGTCCCCGCGCGCCGAGCTCGGCACCTCGTCGGCATCCCATGGCCCGTCCCCGCGCGCCGAGCTCGGCAGCCCGTCGGCATCCCACGGCCCGTCCCCGCGCGCCGAGCTCGGCACCTCGCCGTCACCCCATGGCCCGTCCCCGCGCGCCGAGCTCGGCACCTCGTCGGCATCCCACGGCCCGGCCCCGCATGCCGAGCTCGGCACCTCGTCGGCATCCCACGGCCCGTCCCCGCGCGCCGAGCTCGGCACCTCGTCGGCATCCCATGGCCCGGCCCCGCATGCCGAGCTCGGCACCTCGTCGGCATCCCATGGCCCGTCCCCGCGCGCCGAGCTCGGCACCTCGTCGGCATCCCATGGCCCGTCCCCGCGCGCCGAATTCCGCACCCCGTCGACGCCTCACCGCCCGGCCCCGCGCAGCGAGTTCCTCGGCCCGTCGGCCCCGCACCCCGGGCCGACGGCCCCCGCCTCTCCCCACACCTTCACTCCTTCCGCCCCCGGCGCGCCGGACGGCGCCGGTCCCGGCTCGTCCACGGGTGTCCCGCCCCAGCCGCCGGCCGGCCCTGGAGCGCCGGACGGTGTCGGCTCGGCCCCGGTGCCCGACGCCGCCGTAGCGCGGAACGCTCATGTCGTCGCCCCGGCCACCTCGCCCGTGCCCCCCGCCCTCGCCGCCCCGTCCCCTCCCGGCAACCTCCGCGCCCGGCTTACCTCCTTCGTCGGCCGGGAGGCCGAGATAGCCGCCATCCGGGGGGACCTCGCGGACGCGCGGCTCGTCACCCTGCTCGGGCCCGGCGGGGCGGGGAAGACACGGCTGTCGCAGGAGGCCGCCGAGGGCGTACGCGAGGCCGCACGCGACGGGGTGTGGCTGGCCGAGCTCGCGCCCGTCTCCGACCCGGACGCCGTACCGCAGGCCGTGCTGACCGCCGTCGGGGCACGGGAGACCGTGATGTACGGCGCCGGCGCCGAGGAGATGCGGGCGGTCGCCGCCGAGCGGCACGACGACCCCGTGGAGCGGCTGGTCGAGCACTGCGCACGGCGGCGCATGCTCATCGTCCTCGACAACTGCGAGCACGTCGTCGCGGCCGCCGCCCGTCTCGTCGAGGAACTCCTCCGGCGCTGCCCCGGGCTGACCGTTCTCGCCACGAGCCGTGAACCCCTCGGTGTGCCGGGGGAGTTGCTGCGTCCCGTCGAGCCGCTGCCGGAGCCCGTCGCAATGCGGCTGTTCGCCGACCGGGGCGCGGCCGCCCGGCCCGGGTTCCGCGTCGAGGACGATCCCGAGGCCTGCGCCGAGATCTGCCGGCGGCTCGACGGCCTGCCCCTCGCGATCGAGCTCGCCGCCGCCCGGCTGCGCATGCTGGCCCCACGTCAGATCGCCGACCGGCTCGACGACCGGTTCCGGCTGCTGACCTCCGGCAGCCGTACCGTCCTGCCCCGCCAGCAGACCCTGCGCGCGGTCGTGGACTGGTCCTGGGACCTGCTCGACGAGGAGGAGCGCCAGGTCCTGGCCCGGATGTCCGTCTTCGCCCGCGGCTGCGACCTCGCCGCCGTCGAGGCGGTGTGCGGGCCCGCCGTGCGCGACCCGCTCGACCCCCTCGCCTCCCTCGTCGACAAGTCCCTCGTGGTCGCCGCCCCGGCCGGCGACGGCGCGATGCGCTACCGGCTCCTGGAGACCGTCGCCGAGTACGCCGCCGAGCGGCTCGACGAGACCGGCCGGCGGGCGGACGCCGAGCGCGCGCACCTCACGTACTACCGCGAACTCGCCCGCACCACCGAGCCGTTGCTGCGCGGACCGCGTCAGCTCGCCGCCATCGAACGCTTCCAGCTCGAGTACGAGAACCTGCGCATCGCGCTGCGCCGCGCCGTCGCCGCCCGCGACGAGCAGGAAGCCCTCAGCCTCACCCTGTCCCTCGTCTGGTACTGGCAGATGCGCGATCTGCGCATCGAGACCCGCACCTGGACCCGCGCGGTCATGGACCTCGGCCCCGACCCCTTCGCCGACCCCGTCCGCCCCGCCGCCCCCGTCTGGAAACCCCTCACCGACACCCCGCCGCCACTGGCCGGCGAGGCCCTCGCGGAGGCCCGGCGCGGTGTCCACCTCGCCCATCTCACCTGCATGGAAACCGAGCTGGACGCCTGGCAGAACCCGGCCGCGCAGCGCAAACTGCGGGCCATCAGCGAGACCTACACACCCGGCCTGCCGCAGACCTGCCGGGTCCCCGGCCTGTTCTGGTTCTACGCCGTGATGCTCGTCGACGGCACCGACCGCATCCGCACCATCCTCGACGCCAACGTCGCGACCTGCCGCAGCACCCCCGGCTACGAGTACGAGCTCGCCGCCTGTCTGCAACTGCGCGCCAACCTCCTCGCCAACCGCTCCGACTGGGCCGGCGACGCGGGCCAGGACGCCGACGAGGCCCTGGAGACCTTCCGCCGCCTGGGCGACGCCTGGGGCGCGGCCGAGGCACTCTCCGCGCGCGCCGAGGCACATGAACGGCTCGGCGCCTACCTGGAGGCCGCCGCCGACTACGAGGAGGCCATGGGCCAGGCCGAACGGCTCGGCGCCCGCCACCAGATGGCGGTCCTCGGCGCCCGGCTGGGCAGCGCGCTCCTCGAAGCGGGGGAGGAGGAGCGGGGCGAACGGACCCTGCGCGAGGTGATCGCCGGTCCGTGGGGCAGCGTCAACGACGCGATGCCCGCCGCCCGCCTCTTCCTCGCCGGCCACCTGGGCCTCACCGACCGGCGAGCCGAGGCCCAGGAGCAGCTCCGGCTGCTGCGCGAGGAGTTCGCCCTCGCGCACTTCGTCGTCTTCGACGCCTTCATCCTCGGCGCCGAGGCATGGCTGAAGGCGGTCGGCGGCGATCACGATGCCGCCCTGGTCACCATCCGCGAGGCCCTGGAACGCGCCACCGACCGGCTGTCCATGACCGTCGCCCCGCACATGCGTTCCTTCTACCTCTGCATCGCCGCCATCGCCCTGGCCGGTGTGGACGGCGGTGGCCGGGCGTCGGCCGCCGCCCGCTGTCTCGGGACCGCCGACGCCCTGCTGCCCGCGAGCCATGTCGCCGTCCGCCTGGAGCGCGAGTCCCACCGGCTCGCCTCCGAAGCGGCCCGGGCCACCCTCGGCGACGAGGCGTTCGAGGCCGCCTACACCGAGGGCGGCGGCCTCTCCTTCGAGGAGGCCGCCGCCCTGGTGTGACCGGTCATGGCCGGGCTCAGCTCTTGGTACGGAACTTGTGGATGGCGACCGGCGCCATCACCACCGTCAGCCCCACCGACCAGGCCAGCGTCACCCACAGCCCGTGCGCGACCGGGCCGCCGACCATCAGGCCGCGGGCCGCGTCCGCGAGCGAGGACAGCGGGTTGTAGTCGGTGAAGTTCTGCAGCCAGCCCGGCATCGAGCCGGTCGGCGCGAAGATCGACGAGCCGAACTGCAGCGGCATCAGCACCAGGAAGCCCATCGCCTGCACCGACTGCGCGCTCTTCATCACCACACCGAGGGTGAGGAACACCCACATCAGCGCGGAGCCGAACACGGTGGCCAGCCCCACGGCGGCGAACAGCCCGGGCCAGTGGGTGATGTCGAAGCCCACCAGCACGGCCACCACCATGAGGATCGCGCAGGCGACGAGCATGCGCATCAGTTCCACCACGATCTTGGCGAACAGCACCGAGCCCCGCCCGATGGGCAGCGACCGGAAGCGGTCCATGACCCCGGAGTTGAAGTCCGTGTTGAAGCCGGTGCCCACGCCCTGCGCCATGTTCATCCCCATCATGGCCAGCAGCCCGGGAATGACGTACTGGACGTAGGCCTCCTGTCCGCCGCCCAGCGACTGCCCGATGGAGCCGCCGAAGACGTACACGAACAGCAGGGTGAAGATCACCGGGAACAGGACCGCGTCGAACATCGACTCCGGGTCCTGGCGGATCCACAGCAGATTGCGGCGGATCAGCGCCCCGGTGTGCCGGAGGTGGCCGCGCAGCGGGATGCGCGCGTCGGCGCCGGCCTGGGTGGTCGCGGTGGTCGCGGTGGCGGTGGCGGCGCTCATACGGCGACCTCCTCGAGTTCGGCGGCCGGGGCGTCCTGCGGGGCACCGGCACGGTGGCCGGTGAGCGACAGGAACACCTCGTCCAGGCTGGGCAGTTCGGTGGTGAGAGAGGAGAGGGTGACGCCGCGCGCGGTGACCGCGCCGACGACGGCGGTGAGCTGCTCGTCGCTGAGCACCGGCACCAGCAGCGAGCCGCGCTCGGCGTCCACGACGGTGGTGGCGAGGCCGGTGATGCCGAGCCCGTCGATCCAGCCCGCCAGCGGCCGCAGCTGCAGCGGATCGGCGGGCCGCACCCGCAGGGTCCGCCCCCCGACCTTCGCCTTCAGCTCCTCGATGCCGCCGCCCGCGATGACCCGGCCCCGGTCGACGACGGTCAGCTCGGAGGCCAGTTGCTCGGCCTCCTCCATGTACTGGGTGGTCAGCACCACGGTCACGCCGTCCCCGACCATCGTCTTGACCTCGCTCCACACCTCGTTGCGGGTGCGCGGGTCGAGTCCGGTGGTCGGCTCGTCCAGGAACAGCACGGACGGGCGGCCGATCATGGACGCGGCGAGGTCCAGCCGCCGCCGCATACCGCCGGAGTACGTCCCCGCCGGCCGCTTGGCGGCCTCCGTCAGCGAGAACCGCTCCAGCAGTTCGTCGGCGCGGGCCCGGGCGTCCTTGCGGGACAGGTCGAGCAGCCGCCCGATCAGATACAGGTTCTCCCACCCGGGGAGCTTCTCGTCCACGGAGGCGTACTGCCCGGTGAGTCCGATGACCCGGCGCAGTTGCCGGGGCTGCCGCAGGACGTCGTAGCCGGCGACGGTCGCCTGGCCGGCGTCGGGAGCGAGCAGGGTGGACAGGATCCGCACGAGGGTGGTCTTCCCGGCGCCGTTCGGCCCGAGCACCCCCATCACGGTGCCCTCCCGCACCTCCAGGTCCACCCCGTCCAGTGCCTTGGTCTCGCCGTAGTGCTTGACCAGCCCCCGAACGGTCACGGCGCTCCCGGCGCCACTGGGGTTCTTGTCGATTCGCGTCATGCCGGGAACAGTGCCAGGGCCCGCCTACAAACCACCGACATACGACCGACAGCCCGCCTACACGGCTTCCGGCCGGCCACATCGGCACCGGCCGGGTCGGCGCCACCACGCGCGGCAGCCCGCCGACGGGGGAAGATCGGCGGGCTGCACTGTGCGGGATTGGCTCAGTGAACGCTGTGCTCCTCCTGCGGGAACGTCCCGCCGACGACGTCCTCCGCGAACGCCTTCGCCGCGTCGCCCATGACCGCGCGCAGGTCGGCGTACTGCTTGACGAACTTCGGGACCCGCCCGCCGGTCAGACCCAGCATGTCGGTCCACACCAGCACCTGCGCGTCGCACTCCGCGCCGGCGCCGATGCCCACCGTCGGGATGTGCAGCACCCGCGTCACCTCGGCGGCCAGCTCGGCCGGCACCAGCTCCAGGACCACCGCGAAGGCGCCCGCGTCCTGCACGGCCTTGGCGTCCCGCAGCAGCTGCGCGGCCGCCTCCTCGCCCCGCCCCTGCACGCGGTAGCCCATCGCGTTCACGGACTGCGGGGTCAGCCCGATGTGCGCCATGACCGGGATCCCGGACTCCACCAGCAGCTCGATCTGCCGGTGCGAGCGCTCGCCGCCCTCCAGCTTCACGGCTCCGACCCCGGCCTCCTTGACCAGCCGGGTCGCCGAGCGCAGCGCCTGCACCGGGCCCTCCTGGTACGAGCCGAAGGGCAGGTCGCCGACGATCAGGGCACGCTGCGTGCCCCGTACGACCGCCGCCGACAGCATGGTCATCTCGTCGAGGGTGACGGGCACGGTGGTCTCGTACCCCAGATGGCAGTTGCCCGCCGAGTCGCCGACGAGCATCACGGGAATCCCGGCCTCGTCGAACACCGACGCGGTCATCGCGTCGTACGCGGTGAGCATGGGCCACTTCTCGCCGCGCTCCTTGGCGAGCGCGATGTCGCGGACGGTGATACGGCGTGTGCCCTTGCCCCCGTACAGCGCCTTGCTGCCGTCGGTGGGCTTCGTCTGGGCAGCCGAAAGCTGCGTCATTGCAACGGCTCCTTACGTCATCTCGAGGCGCCCTCACGGCGTCCCCGGACCACCCCCATGGTGGCACCTCGTGCCAGGCGGGGCCAGACCGCCCCCTGTGGCCAAAAACTCGGGGGTAAAAGCTGAGTAAGGGAATCACCAACACCATCCGATACGAGACGGTCTCGTATCGAAATAGTTCTACTCTGGACGACATGACTACTCCTGCCGTCCCCACCGCGCCCCGGATACCGGAAGTCGTGCACCGGCGTCGTTGGGTGATCCTCGGCGTGCTGATGCTGAGCCTGCTGATCGTGGTGCTGGACAACTCGATCCTGAACGTCGCGATCAAGACCATCTCCACCCCGGCACCCACCGGGCTCGGCGCCACGCAGAGCGAGCTGGAGTGGGCCATCAACTCCTACACGCTGGTCTTCGCGGGCCTGCTGTTCACCGCCGGACTCCTCGGTGACCGCATCGGCCGCAAGAGGGTCCTGCTCGGTGGTCTCGCCGTGTTCGGCATCGGCTCCGCGCTGGCCGCCGAGTCCGGCTCGCCCGCCCAGCTGATCGCCTTCCGCGCGCTGATGGCCGTCGGCGCCGCGTTCGTGATGCCGGCCACCCTCGCCGTCCTCATGAACGTCTTCGAGCGGGAGGAGCAGCCCAAGGCGATCGGCATCTGGGCCGGCGGCGTGGGCCTCGCCATCGCCATAGGGCCGATCACCGGAGGCCTCCTCCTGGACCACTTCTGGTGGGGCTCGGTCTTCCTCATCAACGTGCCGATCGTGATCCTCGCGTTCGCGCTGATGCTCTGGCTGGTGCCCGACTCCCGCGACCCCAACCCGGGCCGGATCGACCCCGTCGGCGTCGTCCTGTCCGTCGTCGGCCTCGTCCTGCTCGTCTACGGCATCATCAAGGGCGGCGAGCTGGCCGACTTCACCGACGTCACCGTGCTCTCGACGATCGGCGCCGGTCTCGCCGTACTCGCCGCGTTCGTCGTGTTCGAGGCGCGCAGCGACCATCCGTCGATAGACGTCACCTACTTCAAGAACAAGGTGTTCTCGGCCGCGATGGCCGTGGTCACGCTGGTGTTCTTCGCGCTGATGGGCGTGACCTTCTTCTCGGTCTTCTACACCCAGAGCGTGCGCGGCTACTCGCCGCTGGAGTCCGGCGTGCTCCTGCTGCCGCTGGCCGCGGCCCAACTGTTCTTCGCACCGCGCGCCCGGCTGGTCGTGGACCGTATCGGGATCAGGGCCACGACCACGGCGGCCATGCTCGTCCTCGCGGCGACCCTGGGCGCGTTCGCGGCGCTGGACGCGGACACCCCGATCTGGCTCCTGGAGATCGTCTTCTTCTGCATGGGCGCCGGCATGGCGCACGTCATGACCCCGACCAGCGTCGTCATCATGCAGTCCCTGCCCCGGGAGAAGGCCGGCTCCGCCTCCGCGCTCAGCAACACCTTCCGCCAGCTCGGCGGCGCGCTCGGCATCGCCGTCCTCGGCTCGGTGCTGGCGACGGCGTACCGCAACGGCATCGAGGGCAAGCTCGGCGCGGTGCCGGCCGGGCTGCGCGAGACGGCGGGCGAGTCCATCGAGGCCACGCTCGGCGTCGCCGCGAAGCTCGGCGCGAGCGGCAAGGACCTGATCGACCCCGCCAACGACGCGTTCCTGCACGCGATGCACGTCACCGCGTTGTGCGGGGCCGTGGTCGCGCTCGCCGGCGCGGTCGTGGTGGCGCTGTTCCTGCCGGGGAAGCCGAAGGCACCTCAGCAGGGCGCCCCCGAGGAGGAGTTGGTGCGTACGGAGTCGTAGCCCGGCCGTGGCGGGACAGCCCTTGGGTGAGAATTCCCCCAGTACGACGAAAGGAATGATGGACGTGAGCCTCGCCGGCAGTGGCACCGCTCCGGAACAGCCCGTCCGGGGCCGGCCCCGCAGTGAGGCCGTGGAACGGGCCATCATCGAGGGGACGATGAAGCTGCTGGAGGACGGCGTGCCGCTCGCCGAGATCTCCATAGAGCGCATCGCCCGTACCGCCGGAGTCGGCAAGGCCACGATCTACCGGCGGTGGAGCGGCAAGGAGGAACTCTTCGTCGACGTGCTGCGCGCCGCCGAACCCGGGGACCCCGAACGGCTCCCGGGCACGTCCATGCGCGACGACCTCATCGTGCTGCTCGAGTCGCTGCGGCAGCGGGGCCTGGCCAACCGCTCCTCGGCGATCCTGCACAACGTCCACGCCCAGATGAAGAGCAGCCCCCGGATCTGGGCGGCGTACCACAACTCGGTCATAGCGCCCCGGCGCAGGATGGGCATCGAGGTCCTGCGCCGCGGTCAGGAGAACGGCGAACTCCGCGCCGACCTCGATGTGGAGCTGGTGAACGACATCGTCGTGGGTCCCATGCTCGTCCGCGCCGTCCTGCGCCCCGAGGCCGAGCTCCCCGAGGATCTCGCGGAACGTATCGTCGACACGCTGCTCACCGGACTACGCCCCGTCAACTGACTCGCCGGTCAGTGGGATGTTCGCGTTTCGTCACAGACCAGGCATCGCGCCGCAGGTCCGGAACCCCCGGTGCCGCCCCGGTCGTCCTCGTGCGAGTACGGCCGTCGAGGGACGGCAGGATCGAAGCCGATCATCCCCTAGGGTCGTACCCACGGGGGAGACGGTGTGCACGGCAGGCAGTGAGGCGACGGTATGGCGCAGCAGGCGTACATGACGGAGACGGACGACAACGGCGGCTCGGGACCCGAGCGCCGGGGAGACCGGCTCCGGCGCCTGATCGGCCGGCTGGCCGCCGGCTGGCGCGGCGATCCGCGCGTCTGGCGCCGCGGCCTGGTGGTCGCCGCGCTGGCCCTGCTCCTCTCCCTGGTGATGCTGCTGCACTCGCGCATCCCCAACCGCTTCGGCAACCTCGGCAGCCTCACGGAGACGTTCCTGCCGTGGTTCGGGCTCCTCATCCCGCTGTTCCTGGTCCTCGCCCTGGTGCGCAAGTCGGCCAGCGCGCTGATCGCGGTGGTCCTGCCGGCCGTCGTCTGGCTGAACCTCTTCGGCGGACTGCTCGGCGACAAGACCGGCAGCGGCGGCGACCTCACCGTCGCCACGCACAACGTCAACGCCGACAACCCCGACCCGTCCGGCACCGCCCGCGACGTGGCCGCGTCCGGGGCGGACGTGGTGGCGCTGGAGGAACTGACCGCCTCGGCGGTGCCGGTGTACGAGAAGGCGCTGGCGGCCACGTACAAGTACCACTCGGTGCAGGGCACGGTCGGCCTGTGGAGCAAGTACCCGCTGAGCGCGGTGAAGCCCGTCGACATCAAGCTGGGCTGGACGCGCGCGATGCGGGCGACGGTGGCGACCCCGGAGGGCGACGTGGCGTTCTACGTCGCCCATCTCCCCTCCGTGCGGGTCAAGCTGCAGGCCGGCTTCACCGCCCGGCAGCGCGACAAGAGCGCGGACGCGCTGGGCGAGGCGATCGCCGACGAGCCGCTGAGCCGGGTGATCCTGCTCGGCGACCTCAACGGCACCATGAACGACCGCTCGCTGAACGCGGTGACCTCCCAGATGCGTTCCACGCAGGGCGCGGCGGGCAGCGGCTTCGGCTTCAGCTGGCCGGCGTCGTTCCCGATGGCGCGGATCGACCAGATCATGGTGAGGGACGTGGAGCCGGTGACCTCGTGGACGCTCCCGCAGACGGGCAGCGACCATCTGCCGGTGGCGGCACGTGTGAAGCTCACCACAGACGGTGCCTGAGGCGCTGTTGGAATGCGGGCCGGGGCGAGTTTGTTCCGTCGTTGAACATTCGATGGAGTCGACCCCCGACCCGAAAGGCTGCGTCCCCTCATGCCTCTGGCCCTGCTCGCCCTGGCCGTCGGCGCTTTTGGCATCGGCACCACGGAGTTCGTGATGATGGGCCTGCTGCCCGACGTGGCGGCAGACCTCCACATCTCGCTCCCCACCGCCGGACACCTGGTCTCCGCGTACGCCCTCGGCGTCGTCATCGGCGCTCCGCTGCTCGCGGCGCTCACCGCCCGGATGCGGCGCCGGACGCTGCTGATGTCCCTGATGGCCCTGTTCGTGGCGGGCAACACCCTCTCGGCGTTCGCCCCCGGCTACGACTCCCTCCTCGCCGCCCGCTTCCTCAGCGGCCTCCCGCACGGCGCCTTCTTCGGCGTGGGCGCGGTGGTGGCCACCCGCATGGTCGCGCCGGAGCGGAGGGCCCGCTCGGTGTCGCTGATGTTCCTCGGCCTGACCGTCGCCAACATCGCGGGCGTCCCCGTCGCCACGCTCATGGGCCAGCGCCTCGGCTGGCGGGCGACCTTCCTCGGCGTGAGCGCGATCGGCCTGGCGGCGATAGCCTCACTGGCCGCTCTGATCCCCCGCGACACCGCCGGTGCCCCCGCCACCGGCCTGCGCGGCGAACTGGCCGCCCTGAGGTCCCTCCCGGTCTGGCTGGCGCTTGGTACGACCGTGGCGGGCTTCGGAGCCCTCTTCTCGGCGTACAGCTACATCACGCCGATGCTGACGGACGCGGCCGGTTACGCGGACTCCAGCGTGACGCTGTTGCTCGCGCTGTTCGGCGTCGGCGCGACGATAGGCAACCTGCTGGGCGGCCGCCTCACCGACCACGCGATGCGCCGCACCCTGTTCGCGGGCCTGGCATCCCTGGCGGCGGTCCTGGCGCTCTTCCCCCTCCTGATGCGCACCCAGTGGACCGGCGCCCTGGCGGTCGTCCTCCTCGGCATCGCGGCCTTCGTCGCCGGCACCCCGCTCAACCTCATGGTCATGGAGAAGGCCTCCACGGCCCCCTCCCTCGCCTCCTCCGCCAACCAGGCCGCCTTCAACCTCGCCAACGCCGGCGGCGCCTGGATCGGCGGCCTGGCCCTCGCAGCGGGCTTCGGCGTGACCTCCCCGGCCCTGGCCGGCGCCGCCCTGTCGCTCCTGGGCCTCGCGGTGGCGGGAGTGGCGTACGGCGTGGACCGCCACAGGGCTTCGACCGGCATCACCGGCATCACCGGCCACGAGCGGATCGTGGCTACGCACGTACCGGAGCCGACGCAGGCGGCGGTACACCACTGACGTCGGTGCTCTGCGACGGCATGTGTAACGGGGGCGCAGTCATACCGGCAGGCGCCATGAGGGGCCGTCGGGGGTCCCGACCCAGACGCACTGCGTGCCGTCGACGCCCACGGTCATGCCGAAGTCGGACTGCGGAGGCGATCCGGCGTCCTGCCAGGCCGTGAGGGCTTCCTCCACGGCGTTCCAGAGGCGCAGAGGCCCGTGTTGGTGAACCTGCCAGCCGCCGTCGGCCGGCTCCGTCCAGGCCTGTGAGCCGGTGGCCACGTCCACGAGGATCACCCCCTCGGTCGTCGTCATCAGCTCGGCGGAGGGGGCGGCGAGCTGGGCGACGAACTGCCCCGTCCAGTCGTCCAGGACGCCGGGATCCAGCCGGGTGGGACGGGTCTGGCCCTGCCGCTGGAAGTAGGTGGGGCGGGGTGGACGTTCGTGTGGGCGGGCCAGCATGTAGCCGATCCGGTCCCCGGTGAACCGACCCGTGGCGGTGCCGTCGCCGTGGACGGTGAGGCGGATGAGGCCGGAGGCGAGCATCCATCCACTGATGGTCGTGGTGATGGTTCCGCCGGAGCGGACCTGAAGGAGCCAGGCGGGCGGAATGTGCCGGACGGCGCATGTGGCGACGATCGCGTCGTAGTCGGCTGCTTCCCTGTGCCCGTCGAGGCCGTCTCCGGTGACGAGGTTCGGGAAGAACCCGGCGGCGTGGATGCGGTCGGCTGCGACGGCGGCCAGTCGAGCGTCGTACTCGACGGAGTGCACGTGCTGGTCGCCGAGGCGGTGGGACAGGATAGCGGTGGAGTAGCCGGTTCCGGTTCCGATCTCAAGCACTTTCTCGCCCTGGCGGAGGCCTGCGAGTTCGAGCATGCGCACGATCAAGGAAGGCAGCGTGCTGGACGACGTGGGACGGCCGTCGAGGGGACCAGGGGCGTCAGCGGCGCTGACGCCATCGACCTGAGTCACCCAGGTGGTGTCCTGGTAGACGAGGCGCAGCCATGCCTCTTCGCCGGTTCGGTCACGGTGTACGCGCTCCCACCGGGAGCCGGACGGCCGCAACAGGCAGTCGCCGAGGAAGAGTTCACGGGGCACCGCTTCGACTGCGGCCCGCCATGCCGGCTCGGTCACGTCGAGGGTGGCCGCCAGGCTGCGGCGGAGTTCGGCGGGGTCGGCTGTCATGCGGGTTCTCCAGAGTGTTGGAGTTGATCGGCGAGAGCGGCGGTGATCGGTGCGGTGATGTGATCGGGGAACCAGGCCCACTGGCCGTTGGGGTTGCACTCGTACCAGTACCAGCGCCCGTCCGTTCCCGGGCCGAAATCGAATGCGCCGAAGACGAGGCAGAAGGCATCGAGGTAGGCGCGTACGCCTTCCGCGATCGCGGGCGGGGTGGGAATGGGCGTGTAGGTGAGGTCGTCGTAGTGGCGGCGCCAGTCCACCCCGGGCGATCCGTCGATACGGACCGCGAAGAGAAGATCCCCGACTGCGGTCAGGCGGACATCGGCCGCCTTGGCCACCCGCTGCTGGAAGAGGTGAGCGGTGTGGCACAGCCGGTTGTCGATGAGTTCAGGTGGCACGTCGTCGATCCACACCGTGAGTGCGCTGCCGTCCGCGCCGGTGTACTCGGTCTCACGGAGTGGCTTGTAGATCACCGGTTCGTGGTCGGCCGCGAAGGCTCGGGCTTGCCCGGGGTCGTTGGTGATCAGGGTCGGAGGCACGGTGAACCCGCAGCCTTCCGCCGTCGCCAGTTGCGCGGGCTTGTACTCCGCGTTCCGGTTGCGCCAGGGATGATTCACATAGTGGGCGCCGGGCAGACTGGCGAGCACGCCTCCGAGTCCGTACCGGGCCTCCTCCACGGCCCAGCGGGCGGCCTGCTCGGGCAGAGCAGCATCGGCGCCATAGGGGGTGGGCCGTCGCCAGTACACCGAGCGCACGTAGTCGAGCTGGCGGGTGCGGGTCTCGGTGGCGAGAGTGCCACCTGGCCTACTGCCGCCAAAGGCCGCGTTCAGGGTGACAGCCGTGGGGAAGTCCCCAGGGTCCACGCGGACCACCGGCACCGCGCGCCGATTCAGCTCCGTGATCACCTCGTCGGCCGTGGCGTCGTCCAGGCGCGTGACGACGAGGACGGGTGGTCCGTCCCCGGCCATCAGTCGGAGTCTCCCTGCTGATCGCTGCCCTGGTCCGGCGCGCCGTCGAGACTGGTCTTCGTCCTCGTCTCCTTCGACGTCTCGGAGCAGCGAAGAAGGCAGTCAAAGTCGGCCCGGATCGCGAGATCGTCTCCGCGTATCCGTACCGGTCTTCCTGCCCTGCCGCACTGTGGCGATCGCTCATCACGAACGCCAAGCGCGAACTGACATTCGCCGGCTACACCAATTACTTCCTGTGGCTCGAACACGCCCGTTTCGGCAGTGTGTTGCGACGTAAGGCTGGGCAAGGGTGCCGGGTGCGGTTCATGATCGGTGACCCTGACAGTGACCTGACCCGTTCGCGAGAGGAGGACGAAGGGGTTGCCCTCACTCTGTCCACCCGCATCCGGGTGACGATCGCCGAATTGGAGAAGATCAGGAATCAGACCGGCATTGAGGCTCGTCACAGCGCTGGACACGCTCACCTGTCGGTGTTCCGCTTCGACGACGACATGATCGTGACACCGCTTCTGACGCATAGCGTGGGGCACGACGCGCCGACATTGCATCTTCACCGGCACCAGGACGACGGCATGTTCGACCGCTTTGCCTCGCATGTCGAGGAACTGTGGAACCGGGGTACCCCGGTGTGGGAAAGGCAGACTCATGGGCAGGCGTGACTGCGAAGACGACCCGAACGCCCCGGAGGCGAACAGCCTCGTCCCAGCGGCCTCCGCCGTTGTCGTCGACGACTCGGGACACATCCTGCTCCAACGCCGCAGTGACAATGGCATGTGGGCCCTGCCAGGCGGTGCCATGCACATCGGTGAATCCCTCCCTGACTGCGCTGCTCGCGAAACTCTCGAAGAGACTGGCATCGAAGTCGAAGTCATCGGCATCGTCGGCACCTACACCAACCCTCGCCACGTCTTCGCCTACGACGACGGCGAGGTACGGCAGGAGTTTTCCATCTGCTTTCTGGCCCGCCCCGTGGCAGGTGAGTTGACCATCTCGGAGGAATCCACGGATGTCCGCTGGTTCAAGCCCGAAGACGTGGCCGCACTCCCCATGGCCCCGAGCATCCGCAAGCGAGTGAACGACTGGCGGAACGGAACCATGCCTGCCCTGGGCTGACTCACTTCCTTGGCTCGGTAGCTCCGCCCGTCCTCGACATGGCGGACGTCATCGCGCTCGCATCGGTCACCCTCAAATCAGTCGTCGAGGATGTCGATCAGCTCGCTGAGACTGTCGATCTGCCAGTCCGCCGCCGCCATGACCTCTGGATCGTCGGCCCACAAGTACCCCCACGGTCCGCGCCGAAGGTGTGCCACGCGCAGACCCGCCGCCTTCGCCGGGAAGACGTCGTTGGCCGGGTGATCGCCCACGTACAGGGTCCTGTCGGTCGGAGCCTGCGCGACTTCCAGTACCCGTTCGAAGAACGCCGGCCGGGGCTTTGCCACTCCCCACTCCCCGGACGTGACGATCAGGTCCGCCGGAAGGGCCAGGTTGCGCAGCAGCTCGCCGGCACGGGCGGTCTGGTTGCCCGGACTTGCCGCATGCAGATGTAACAATTATAGTTACGACTAGAACCGAGGGGTACGGGAGGTGGAGTCCAACGTGAGTGCCAACAGCAGGCTGACCATCGCGGCGCACGCCCTGACATGGATCGGGTTGTATCAGCGGCGTGGTCACGAGGTCGCCACCTCCGAGCAGATCGCGACGAGCGTCAACACCAACCCCGTGGTGATCCGCCGCCTGCTGGGCGAGCTGCGCAAGGCTGGCCTGGCCGATTCGCGGCGCGGCGCGGGGGCGGGCTGGATGCTCGTGCGGGACCTGGCGGCGATCACCCTGCTCGACGTCTATCGGGCGATCGAAGCGGGGCCGGTCTTCGCCCTGCATCGCGCGACACCGGATCCCGAGTGTGTCGTGGGCCACGGCATCGGGCCGGCAATGACCGCCGTGTACGACGACGTGGAGGCCGCCCTGTGCAGGGAGCTGGCCAAGACCACGCTGGAGGACGTACTGCGGGACGTCTTGAAAGCCGCCTGATCTCGGACCGCACACTTCCCCTGGCCGAGGGGAGTCGCATTCCACGCCCACCGATGTAACCAAAATGGTTACGTCGACGAGCAGATAGAAGACAAGGACAAGGACGATGACAACAGACACTCAGACCTCGCGGACCGTGGCCGAGAAGTTCCTGGAGCGCCTCGGCCGGCAGGACCCCGACGGCATCCAGGAGCTGTTCTCCGAGGAGATCGACTGGCACGTCCCCGGCAGTGACGCGCTGCCCTGGACCGGGCGCCGCACCCGCCGGGAGGAGGTCGCGTCGTACTTCACCACGATGTGGCAGCACTTCGCGCACGGCCAGAGCAAGGTCGTGCTGGAGCGCTTCATCGTCGACGGTGGTGACGTGGTGCTGCTGGCGGTCTTCACACACACCGCCGCACCCACCGGCAAGGAGTTCACCACACCGGTGGCCCTGCACCTGGCGATCGAGGACGGCCGGATCGCTCGCATGCACCTGTACGAGGACACGCTGACTGTGGCCGAGGCGTTCAAACCCAGCTGAGCGGAGGAACTTCAGGGGCCCCTGCGGCCCGGGGCAGCCGGGCATGTGCGCAGAGGGTCAGCCGAGACACGGCCGCAGCTGTCGGCGGCTCTCTCTCCCGGTCGCTTACAGGCCTCCCCGTCGTCAGACCAGGTGGTGCCAAGCCGCGCACTCCTCAACGGGCCGACGCGACTCCTCAAACGAATCAGGCTGAAACGGTGCTCCATGGAAACCACGAGCATCGGCAACACGGAAAGCGGAACGAACCATGAACGAAAACGACCTCCACGCGCAGCGCGAAGCAACAGCCATCCAGTACTTCCGCCTGGTCGATGCCGCAGATCCGGCACTCCTCGAACTCTTCACGGACGACGCGCAGATGTTCTTCCCGAAGTTCGGAACCGCCAAGGGCCTGGCGCAGATCGGGGCCTTCGCCCAAGGCTTCGCCCGGGGCATCGCTGACATCGAGCACGACATCGCCCACTTCAACGTCCTCACGTCCGGCGACTACGTCGTCGTCGAAGGGGCCGTCAGGGGAGAGACGACATCCGGTGTGGAGTTCCCCGACGGATCCTCAACCTTCGGACTCTTCTGCAACGTGTTCGAGTTCCAGGGCGAAAAGATCAAGAGGCTCCACATCTACGAAGACCCCGACTTCGCCGGCAGCCACACCGACGGAGCGTCCTGGGGTCAGTCCGTACGCGACAGCATGTAGCCAGCACGACCTGTTCGTGGCTTCCCCGGTCGGGTACAGGCATCCCAGTCGTCAGACCAGGTGGTGCCAAGCCGCGCACTCCTCGGCGGGCCGACGCGACTCCTCAAACGATCGCCGCCGTGGCGACGTTTCTGGCCTCGGACGCTTCCAGCTTCGTCAACGGCGCCGACTGGTTCGTCGACGGAGGCCAGGCGCAGGTCTGACCCGCCCTTCAACCAGCGCGAGAGCGCACCACAACACACCACGTACCAGGAGGAAAAATGAACGCCACCAGCGATATTCAGAAACGTCGCGAAGAGATTGCTATCAACTACTTCCGCATGGTGGACGCCGGCAACCCTGCGGTTATCGACGTCTTCACGGACGAAGCTCACATGTTCTACCCGAAGTTCGGCATCGCACGTGGGAAGGCGCAGATCGGAGCGTTCGCTCAGGGTCTCGGCCGGGGAATCGCGTCGCTCAAGCACGAGATCGAGGGCTTCACCGTGTTGTCGTCCGGGAACTACGTGATCGTCGAGGGCGTGGAAAGGGGAACAACGACGTCAGGCGTGGACTTCCCTGACGGTGTTTCATCCTTCGGGCTGTTCTGCAATGTGTTCGAGTTCGAGGGCGAACTCATCAAGAGGGTCCACATCTACGTGGACCCGGACTTCGCCAACACGCACGCCGAAGGCGTGGCTTGGGGCAAGTCGGTGCAGGACAGCATCGCCAGCCTGTAGTCGACAGCCTGCACCGCGGTGTCGCCACTGGGACGGGGGCCGCATGGCGACGAGGTCGCAGTGCCTGGAGCGGCACCGCTGAAGAAGCTCAGTGCTCGATCTGGTCGGCGAAACCCGTGCGCCACGTCGGTCGCACAGGACGCCAACCTCGGCTCCGGGACAGCGTGTTGAGCGCCCCCCGCTCCCACCCCTGGCGGCCCGCCGCCCGCTCCGGCGCCGGCACGCCGAGGGAGTGGGCCAGGGCCGGGAGCCAGGTGTGGGCCGGGGCCGGGTCGTCGTCGACGATGTTGACCGGGCCCGGCGGCCAGTCGAGGGCGAGGAGGGCCGCAGCCGCCGCGTCGGCCACGTGGACGAAGGAACTCACCGCGTCGTTCGCCACGGTGCTGCCCAGGAACGCCGCCGAGCGGTCGCCGGTCAGGGCGGTCGCGAGGGCGCCGTCCGGGGCGTACCAGGTACCGGGGCCGTAGAGGAGGCCGTAGCGCAGGACGACCGCCGTGTCGAGTTCGGCCGCCGTCTCTTCCAGGGCCCGCACGGCGGCCACCATACGCGCCCGGGGTCCGGCGGTCGTGGTGTCGAGCGGGTCCCGCTCGTCGGCGGGTGTCTCGCCGGGTCCGTAGGCCCAGGAGATCGACTGCACGACGATCCGCCCGACGCCCGCCGCCTTCGCGGCGTCCACGAGATTGCGGGTGCCCTCGCGGCGGATCCGGCCGTTGGCGGCTCCGTCGGCGGCGGAGAGGTCGATGAGCTGGTGGATCACCGTTTCCGGGCGCGCCGCGACGACTGTTCTCCGTAGCTCCTCCGGGTCGAGCGCGTCCACCTGGACACCCGTCGCCCCGAGGTTCCGGATCCGCTCGACCCCGGCCGTGGTCCGTGCGGTCCCCGTGACCTCGTGCCCCGCTGAGACCAGCGACGGGACCAGCTGTCGGCCTACGGCACCGCTGCGGCCGGCCACCAAAACACGCATCAGTTGTCCTCTGGGACATCGAAGCGCGCGAGATCCCGCAACCAGGCCCCCGCCGAACTGTCCGACGGCGCCCGCCAGTCACCCCGCGGCGACAGCGAACCCCCCGCCGACACCTTCGGCCCGTTGGGCATCGCCGACCGCTTGAACTGCGCGAACGCGAAGAAGCGCCGGCAGAAGACCTCCAGCCACCGCCGGATCTCCGGCAGGTCGTACGCCACCCGCTTGGCCTCCGGGAAACCCGGCGGCCAGGCTCCGCCCTCCGGGTCGTGCCAGGCGTGCCACGCCAGGAAGGCGATCTTCGACGGCCGGAAGCCGTACCGCAGCACGTGGAAGAGCGTGAAGTCGTGCAGCGCGTACGGCCCGATCCTGGACTCGGTGGACTGCATCTCCTCACCCGGCACGAGCTCCGGACTGATCTCGGTGTCGAGGATCGCGGCGAGCGTCTTGCCGGTCTCGTCGTCGAACTGGCCGCTGCTGATGACCCACCGGATCAGATGCTGGATCAGCGTCTTGGGCACGCCCGAGTTGACGTTGTAGTGGCTCATCTGGTCGCCCACGCCGTACGTGGACCAGCCGAGCGCCAGCTCCGACAGATCACCGGTACCGAGCACGATGCCGCCGCGCTGGTTGGCGAGGCGGAAGAGATAATCCGTGCGCAGACCCGCCTGCACGTTCTCGAAGGTGACGTCGTACACCGGCTCGCCGGAGGCGAACGGGTGGCCGATCTCCTTCAGCATCAGCCGTGCCGTCGGCGTGATGTCCAGCTCGGCCGCGGTGACGCCGAGCGAGTTCATCAGCTTGTGGGCGTTGTCCTTGGTGTGGTCGCTGGTGGCGAACCCGGGCAGCGTCCAGGCCAGGATGTCGCTGCGCGGCCGCCCCGCACGGTCCATCGCACGGGCGGCGACGATCAGCGCGTGCGTGGAGTCGAGGCCCCCGGACACCCCGATGACCACCTTCGGCCCGCCGATCGACGCCAGCCGCTGCTGAAGCCCCTCGACCTGGATGTTGTACGCCTCGTAGCAGTCGAGGGCGAGACGCTCGGCATCGGCCGGCACGAACGGGAACCGCTCCAGCCGACGACGCAGCCCCAGGTCGGTGAGCGGCGGGTCGAGTTCGAAGGAGACTCTCCGGAAGTCACCGGTCCGCGCCCGGTGCGTACGGCGGTTGTCGTCGAACGTGCCCATCCGCTGCCGCTCCTGCCGCAGCAGGTCGAGGTCCACGTCGGCCACCGCGTACTCGTCGCCGAGCGGGAAGCGCTCGGTCTCCGCCAGCAGCACGCCGTTCTCGTAGACCATGGCCTGGCCGTCCCAGGACAGGTCGGTGGTCGACTCGCCGAGCCCGGCCGCCGCGTAGACGTACGCCGCGAGGCAGCGGGAGGACGCCGAACGGCACAGCAGCTTGCGGTCCTCGGCCCGCCCGACCGTGATCGGGCTGCCGGACAGATTCACCAGAACGGTCGCCCCGGCCAGCGACGCCTCCGCGCTGGGCGGCACCGGAACCCACATGTCCTCGCAGATCTCCGCGTGCAGCACGAGACCCGGGACGTCGTCCGCCGCGAACAGCAGATCCACGCCGAACGGCACGGCCTCGCCGCCGACCCGGATCGACCCGCCGCGCTCGTCGGAGCCGTCGGCGATCTGCCGACGCTCGTAGAACTCCCGGTAGTTCGGCGGGTACGACTTGGGCACGACACCGAGGACGCGGCCGCGGTGCACGATCACGGCGCAGTTGTAGACGCGGTGGCGGTGGCGCAGCGGGGCGCCGACGACAAGGACCGGCAGCAGCTCGGCCGACCCGGCCACCACCTCCCGGAGCGCCTCCTCGACCTGGTCGAGCAGCGCGTCCTGGAGCAGCAGGTCCTCGATGGAGTAGCCGCACAGCCCCATCTCCGGGAAGACGGCGACGGCGACACCCTCCTCGGCGCATCGGCGCGCGTGGCGCAGGACCGCTTCGGCGTTGGCATGCGGATCCGCGATGACGGTGTGGCCCGTACATGCGGCGACGCGTGCGAAGCCGTGCTGATAGATCGACCAGAAGTTCAACGGAGGCACGCGGCCCAGTGTAATCGTCAGAGCGACGCGATGGGGTGGCGTGGGGTGTCGGATACCCCACGCCACCCCATCGGGAGGGTGCCGCCGTCAGCGGCGCCGGTACGACTCGACGTAGCCGCTCGCGGGCGTGCCCACGCCGGTGACGTCGTCGTAGCCCTTCACCGCGGACAGCGAGCTGTCCTTGCCGAGGCTGCGGACGGAGGTCAGCAGACCCTCCGACGCGTCGTAGCTGTTGGCGAAGTCGACGCGCGCGACCGCGAGGCCGGAGCCCGTCGGATTGTCCGTGACGTCGTGGTAGACCCGGGACCCGTACTTGGAGTAGATCGACGGGTTGGCGAAGCCGATCGCCTTGCCGCCGCGCGCCTCCTGGGCGAGGGCCTGGACGGCCGCGATGACCGGCGCGGCCAGCGAGGTGCCGCCGATGCGGTACTCGCTGTACTGCTGCGACCCGTCCGGGAAGGTCTGCGTCTGGCCGACCTTGAAGCCGGTGTTCGGGTCGGCGATCGCCGAGATGTCCGGGACGACGCGGTTGCCGGTGGCGCTGTTGGCCGTGGCCAGCGCGTTCGGCACGACGCCCTTCTGGTAGTACGGTTCGGCGACCGTCTTGCTGGTGCCGCCGCCCGCACCCGAGGTGAACGCGCCGGGGAAGCCCGTCCAGCTCTTGCCGTCGTCCGACAGCAGCGCCTTCTCGGTGCCCCAGCCGGTCTCCCACAGGTACTTGTCGCCCTTGCCGACCGCCAGCGAGGTACCGCCGACCGCCGTCACCCAGGCCGAGTTGGCGGGGGTGTCGACCTGCTTCGTGCCGGTGTTGGCGACCTCGTCGCCGTTGTCGCCGGAGGAGAAGTAGAAGCCGATGCCCTCGACCGCGCCGAACTGGAAGACCTGGTCGTAGGCGGCCGCGAGGTCCGGCGTCTGGTTGGCCTCGATGTCGCCCCAGGAGTTGGAGACGATGTCGGCCAGGTGGTTGTCGACGATCTTGCCGAGCGAGTCGAGCAGGTCGTCGTCGTAGCAGGACGAGGCGCCCACGTACGTGACGCTCGCGGCCGGCGCGACCGCGTGCACGGCCTCGACGTCGAGGGTCTCCTCGCCGTACCAGCCGGCCGCCCCGCACTCCTCGGTCTTGGTGTAGTTCTTCGGCAGGACCTGGGTCAGCTGGCCGGTCTTCCAGGCCGCGTCCCCGTGGGCCTTGGCGTAGGTGGCCGCGTCGTACGCGATCGTCGGCGAGGCGTACGCGTCGGTGATGGCGATGCGCACCCCCTGGCCCGTGTAGCTCCCCGCACCGTAGGCGGCCCGCAACTGCTTGCCGGTGTACCCCTGGACCGCGTACGGGATCTTCGTGCCGTACGCGTCCGGGAGGGTGCTCGCGATGTTCGAGCCGTAGTACGAGGAGAACGGCCCGGAATTCTTGAACACCGCGTCCGGCGGCGGGAGCTGGTCCTTGGAGCTCGCCTTGTGCGGCGCGTTGTCCAGGCCGGTGACGGTCAGGACGGCGCCGTCCAGGCTCGCGGGCGCGGAGGCCGTCTTCGACGGCGCGCGGTAGGTCCTGGAGCCCTTGGCGTAGTTGTGCAGCTGGGTGCCGAACGCCTTCTCGGCGGCGGCGACGTCACCGCTGACGGAGACGTAGTGCCGCGTCGTGCCGGTGACCTTCAGACCGGCCGCCGTCAGCCACGCCTTGACCGCGGCCACCTGGGCCTTGGTCGCGCCGAAGCGGGCCTGCGCCTGCTGGGCGGAGAGGTACTTGCCGTAGGCCGGGGAGCTCGGGTCGGACACCGCCTTCGCGTACGCGGCGAGACCGGTGGCGTTCCGTCCGGCGAGGTAGACACGGGCGGAGACCTGGGCGCTGTCCGAGGTCGAGCCCTTGTCCGCCTTGGCCGTCGCCCACGCGGGCTTGGTCCCGGCCAGCGTGTCACGGGCCGGACCGTCCGCGGCGTACGCCGCGGGTATGCCGAGCGCCAGCGCGCCGGCGATCATGGGCAGTGTCGCTGCCATGCTCACCCCGGCGCGCAGCGCGGCACGGTTGGATCTCATAGGACCCCCTGTATGTGGTTCGACGCGAGTGGATCACTCGACGTGACGGCCACTCTTGCGACGAACCGTTCATGCAAGGGGAATGCGAACACCAAGAAGCGCCCAAGTGACCGCTTACTGGGGTGATTTGACGGACAAGTCCGCGAAGTCGAGGGAAAACCCTACGGTGACCTACGCTTTCGCTCCGCGCGCCGTCAACATGTCCGCCATCAGCTCGATTTCGGACTGCTGCGCATCGACCATGCCCTGCGCCAGCCGCTTCTCCACCTCGACGGTGCACTTGGCGACACAGCCCTCGGCCATGTGGATGCCGCCCTTGTGGTGATCGGTCATCAGCTGGAGGTAGAACACCTCGGCCTGCTTGCCGTCGAGCGTGCCCAGCTTCCTCAGCTCGGTGTCGGTGGCCATACCGGGCATGAGCGCGCCGTCCTCGCCGTCCGCCATGTCGCCCATCCCCATCCAGGTCATGGGCGCGTCGGACGACACCTTCGGCAGCCCCCACAGGTCGAGCCAGCCCAGCAGCATGCCGCGCTGGTTGGCCTGCGTCTGGGCGATGTCGTAGGCGAGCCGCCGCACGTCCGCGTCCGTGGTCCGGTCGCGGACGATGTACGACATCTCGACGGCCTGCTGATGATGGACGGCCATGTCCCGGGCGAACCCCGCGTCGGCGGAGTCGGCCGCGGGGACCGGGACGGCCCCCGACGAGCCGTCCTCGGCGACCGCGTAGGTGATCGCGCCGGCGGCGACGAGCACCGCCGCCGTCGCCGTCGCGATCCAGCCGGCGTGCTTTCTCACTTCATCGTCCCGCCGGTGCACGAGGCGCCCGGCTCGGGTGTCTGCTCGCCCTGCACGAACTGCTCGAAGAACTTGTCCACGTTCGCGTCGTCGGCACCCGTCACCGTGCGCTGCTTCCCCCACGCACTGAGCATGATCGGGTCGGCCTGCTCGTCGTCCGGGCTCATGAACGTGTACGGCGTCTTCTTCACCTTCGCCGCGAGCGCGTCGACGTCGGCCTTGTCCGCCTTGCTGTTGTACGTCACCCAGACCGCGCCGTGCTCCAGTGAGTGCACGGCGTTCATGTTGTTGACCGGCTCGGTGTAGACGTTGCCGTTGCAGTTCAGCCAGACCGGGTCGTGGTTGCCGCCGACCGGCGGCTCCATCGGGTACTTCACGGTCTTGGCGACATGGGTCCGCCCCAGCGTGCCCTTCCAGGTCTTCACGCCGTCCGAGCCGGTGACCCACTGCCCGGAGGCCTTGGAGTCGGAGGCGGTGCTGGAGGAGCTGTCGTCGCCGGACTGCGACTTCACGACGAACACACCGCCCGCGACGAGCGCGGCGACGGCGACGGCACTGCCGGTGATCACGAGGATCCGGTTGCGCCGCTCGCGAGCCTGCTGGGCCCGCCGCATCTCCTCTATGCGCGCCTTGCGCGCCGCGTTGCCGGTCTGGTTGGCGGAACCCATGAGGCCTGTCCTTCTGGGGGAAAGGGGCGGACGGGAGGGGTGTTGGGTAAAGGCGTTTCGATTTCTGTCCAGCGGGTCCGCTGATCGTAATGGGGCGGGTGGGGAATCTCGTAGGCAGGTCACAGCCAAGAAGCGCGCGTCGCCGCCCCCGTCAATAATTTGAAGCAGAGATGCGTATTATCTACGCTTCTCTCATGCGGCTGCTGCGATCCACCGACCTGGCCCTGCGCGTCCTCATGCGCCTCGCGGTCGCGGGCGAGAACACCCCGACGACACGCGAGGTGGCGGCCTCGATGGAGGTGCCCTACACCCACGCGGCCAAGGTCGTCGCCGAACTCCAGCACCTCGGCCTCCTGGAGGCCCGCCGGGGCAGGGGCGGCGGCCTGGCCCTGACGGAGAAGGGCCGTACGGCGTCGGTGGGCGGACTGGTCCGCACCTTCGAGGGCGACGGCGACGTCGTCGACTGCGAGGGCGCCACCCCCTGCCCCCTGAACTCGGCCTGCCGCCTGCGCGGCGCCCTCCGCCGCGCCCAGGAGGCGTTCTTCGCGTCCCTGGACCCGATCACGATGGAGGACATCGTGGCGCAGCCCACCGGGGCGTTGCTGCTGGGACTGCCGGGACGGGCGTGAAGCACGCGGCGCCCGCCGTCGTCGCACCCGCCGCTGTCGCACCCCGCCACTAGGGTGCCGCGCATGCACTCGCTGATCGCCGCGATACGCGCCAACGACACCGCTTCCGCCCACCTCGCCTGGCCCGGCGACTTCGAGCTGGACCGGGGGGACCCGCCCGAGGAGGTGCGCCTCGCCTCGGGCGCCGCGCTGGAGCCCCTGGCCGGGGACGGGGCCGGGAACACGTACTACTTCTGCGGCGAGGGCGGCGAGGAACGACCGATCCTGTACGCCGATCTGGACGGCCAGGCCACCCTTGTCGCCATCGGGCTGCCCGAACTTCTGCGGCTCCTGCTGGTCGTCCCGTGGTGGCGCGACTGTTCGGAGTTCACGGTCGAGCAGAGCCGGGAGCTCGCCGCCGAGTATCTGGCCGACCTGCCCGACCTCACGGCGGGCCGCGACCGCGCCGCCGCCGCGCTCGGCCTCGACCTCCCCGACGAGGCGACCGTACTGACCCGGCTGCGCGAGGTGGCCCTCGAACGCGGCAAGGACTACGTCCTCGTGTACACCCCGGAGAACGAGCCGTACGAGGCGTACTTCACGGCCGGCGAGTAGCACGCGGGGAGACGGCCGGGAGCCGGCGGGCCGAGGTCGGAGCCTGTGTCCTATCCCCGGCCGGGCGCGCGGCGTGTGGCACGCACTCCCCGAGAGGGGGGACCAGACGCCGCGCGTGAACGCGGGCGATCGCGGCAGGGTTTCCGCTCAGGCCGTCGCCAGCCAGAGGTCCGGGCCGAAGACCTCGTAGTGGATGTCGGCCGCGGCCACGCCCTTCTCGATCAGCTGCCCCCGTACCGCCCGCATGAACGGCAGCGGGCCGCACAGGTACGCGCGTGTGCCCGCGGGGACGGTGACGTCCGTGAGGTCGACCAGGCCGCCGGCCGCTCCCTCGGGCGCCTCCCGCTCGTACCAGAGGTGCACGGAGGCCTCCGGGAGCTTCGCCGCGTACGTCTCGTGGTCGGCGCGCAGGGCGTGGGTCGCGGGGGAGCGGTCGGCGTGGACGACCGTGACCGGCGCCCGGTGGCCCGCCGTCGCCAGGTGCGACAGCATCGCGACCATCGGGGTCACGCCGATGCCGGCCGAGGCCAGCAGCAGGGGCGTGCCCTCGGTGTCGTCGAGGACCAGGTCGCCGTACGCCTCGGACAGCTCCAGGACGTCACCCTCGCGCACACGCGCGTGCAGGTGGTTCGAGACCTCGCCCTCCGGGGCCGTACCCTCGCCGGCGACCCGCTTGACGCTGATCTGGCGTACGGCGGAGTCCGGGGCGCCCGAGAGGCTGTACTGGCGGATCTGGCGGGCGCCGTCGGGGAGCTCGACGCGGACGGAGACGTACTGGCCCGCGCGGAAGTCCCGCACCGGTCCCGAGTCGAGGGGGCTGAGCCGGAGGGTGACGACGTCCTCGGTCTCCGGGACGCGTTCCACGACCTTCCACCGCCGCCACTCACCCGCACCCCCGCGCTCCTCGTACAGCCGCCGCTCGATCGCGATCAGCGCGTTCGCCATCAGCCAGTAGACCTGGGTCCAGGCGGCCGCGACCTCGGCGGTGACCGCCTCGCCCAGGACGGCGGCGATGGCGCCGAACAGGTGCTCGTACACCACCTCGTACTGCTCGGGCGCGATGCCCAGGGAGGCGTGCTTGTGCGCGATGCGGGTGAGCATCGCGTCCGGGCGGGCGTCGGGGTGCTCCACGAGGTGGGTCGCGAAGGCGGCGATGGATCCCGCGAGGGCCTGGCGCTGGGTGCCCGCGGCCTGGTTGCCGCGGTTGAAGAGGTCGCGCAGCAGCTCGGGGTGGGCCGTGAACAGATCGGCGTAGAAGCGTTCGGTGATCTCGCCGATCGCCGCGCCCACGGCGGGGAGCGTGGCGCGGACGGTGGCTGCGGCCGGTTCGGACAGCATCGGGTCTCCTCAAGGCTCGCCGGCTCCCAGGAGCCGGTGCTCGACTGCCCAGCACGCTAGTTAAACTTGCATCTGAGATGCAAATTAACGAGGTGGGGACGAGACGGAGGGGGCCGGGCATTACGGATGTCGGTCCGAGCAGGCAAGATGGGCGGCAGAGCTGTACACCTGCCGGACGTGAGGCGTTCAGGGCGGGGTCGCCGAGGCGATCATGGTCCGCAACGCGCACGAAATGGTGTTGTGGTGGGATGCTCAGGTGCCCGACCGCCTCTCGCGGGATGAGAGACAGGCGGCCTGACCAGCAAGGATGGGGAAGCGGAAGATGGACAAGCAGCAGGAGTTCGTGCTCCGGACACTGGAGGAGCGCGACATCCGGTTCGTACGCCTGTGGTTCACGGACGTGCTGGGCTTCCTCAAGTCCGTCGCCGTGGCCCCGGCCGAGCTCGAGCAGGCGTTCGACGAGGGGATCGGCTTCGACGGCTCCGCGATCGAGGGCTTCGCCCGGGTCTACGAGTCCGACATGATCGCCAAGCCGGACCCGTCCACCTTCCAGGTCCTGCCCTGGCGCGCGGAGGCCCCCGGCACCGCCCGCATGTTCTGCGACATCCTCATGCCGGACGGCTCCCCGTCCTTCGCGGACCCGCGCTACGTCCTCAAGCGCGCCCTCGCCCGCGCCTCCGACCTGGGCTTCACCTTCTACACCCACCCGGAGATCGAGTTCTTCCTGCTGAAGGACAAGCCGACCGACGGCTCCCGCCCCACCCCCGCCGACAACTCCGGCTACTTCGACCACACCCCGCAGAACGTGGGCATGGACTTCCGCCGCCAGGCGATCACCATGCTGGAGTCGATGGGCATCTCGGTCGAGTTCTCCCACCACGAGGGCGCCCCCGGCCAGCAGGAGATCGACCTCCGCTACGCCGACGCGCTGTCCACCGCCGACAACATCATGACCTTCCGCCTGGTCATGAAGCAGGTGGCGCTGGAGCAGGGCGTCCAGGCGACCTTCATGCCGAAGCCGTTCTCCGAGCACCCGGGCAGCGGCATGCACACCCACCTGTCCCTCTTCGAAGGCGACCGGAACGCGTTCTACGAGTCGGGTGCGGAGTACCAGCTGTCCAAGGTCGGCCGCTCCTTCATCGCCGGCCTGCTGAAGCACGCCGCCGAGATCGCCGCCGTCACCAACCAGTGGGTCAACTCCTACAAGCGCATCTGGGGCGGCTCCGAGCGCACGGCGGGCGCCGGCGGCGAGGCCCCCTCCTACATCTGCTGGGGCCACAACAACCGCTCGGCCCTCGTCCGCGTCCCGATGTACAAGCCCGGCAAGACCGGCTCCGCCCGCATCGAGGTCCGCTCCCTCGACTCCGGCGCCAACCCCTACCTGGCGTACGCCATGCTCCTTGCCGCCGGCCTCAAGGGCGTCGAGGAGGGCTACGAGCTTCCGCCGGGCGCCGAGGACGACGTCTGGGCCCTCTCCGACGCTGAGCGCCGCGCCATGGGCATCGAGCCCCTCCCGCAGAACCTCGGCGAGGCCCTCAGCCTCATGGAGCGCAGCGACCTCGTCGCCGAGACGCTCGGCGAGCACGTCTTCGACTTCTTCCTCCGCAACAAGCGGCAGGAGTGGGAGGAGTACCGCTCCGAGGTGACCGCGTTCGAGCTGCGGAAGAACCTGCCGGTGCTGTAGGGCACGGGTTTCTCCGAGACGGGGCACGGCGCAGGGCCGGCGGTTCGAGGACCGTCGGCCCTGTGGCATCTCGGTGCACCCGTGCCCTGCGGGACCGGGGTGATCGCAGTCCGATTGCGGGGGCTCTGGGGCTGAGTAGCCTGGAAATGACCGACGGCTGCCTGATTCTGGAGGTAGGCAATGATTCTCCGACTACTGCGCCGTCGCCGTCGTGTGCTGGACGGGCTCGTCCTCTTCGGTGACGGACGTCTGATCCGGGGCGCCAGCGGCAGTCTCTACGACGGTCAGGGATACATGGGCTGACACCGTTCGCAAGTCGATTCGGGCCTGCCGCGGCGGCGCTGCGGCAGGCCCGGGCCTGGAGGGTGTGCGGTGGCGGAGAAGACCGATTCCCTGGCGGCCCTGACGCGGATCCTGTCACCGCACTGCCGCGTCACCAGGATGTCGAGCGGAGCGCTGATCGCGGACTGGAGGCGGACGCGTTTCCTGGGAATGGCGACGGCAGACCTGCGGAACCTCGCCGACGGGAGCCCCGAGGAGCGCGCGGCGCTCGTCACCGGCCTGATCCGCGCCGGGTGCGCCACGGCACACCCGAAGGAGCATTCGGACACCGAGGTCCGGCTCTGGCTGCGCGGAGTGCACCTGCTGATCCGGGCCGTCGGATTCGGGCGCGCCCTGCGGCTCCTGTCCCTGGCCGCCCCCGACTACGCCCGAAAGGACCCCCCTGCGGCGGAGGACGTCGCCCGGCTGAAACGGGCGGTGCAGTCCCACAGCCGCAGAAGCTGGCTCGTCAACGGCGACTGCAAGTCCGAGGCCGTGACGGCGTTCGTCCTGCTGCGGCGGCGCGGCCTGCAGGCCGTCCTGCACATCGGTCTGCGTGAGCACCCGCTCGCCCTGCATGCCTGGACGTCCTCCGGCGACCTGTGCATACCCGACGCCGATCCGCTCGGGCACGCCTTCACGCCGGTCCTCTCGATCGACGGCGGAGGGCAGTGACGTGGAAGCGCTCGGCCTCGAGTGGGCCGGGGGCGTGCCCAGGCTCTGGGCGGCCGACGACATGGCGCGGCAGGGACTCGTGACGACGGTCTCCGCACCGGCCGGCACCGCGGCCGTCGTCGGCTGGGTCGGCTCGTTCCGCGACCGCGCCGCCGGCGCACGCCGCCTCCTCGACGACTTCGGCCGGCCGGGAGCCGCACCGCGCCCGCCGACCGGCGACTACGCGGCTGTCCTCGTGTGCCGCGACCGCATCCTGCTGATGCGGGACGAGCAGGCACGCATACCGCTGTTCTTCGCGGAGTCCGGCGGCCGGGTCAGCGCGGTGAGCACCTCCGCGCGCCGCCTGGGCGGTGACGGCGAGCTGGAACGCCGCTACTTCTGCCGGTACCTGATCGGGAACCTCGCCCAACCGCACTCGGAACTCACCCCTTTCACCGGGGTGCGGCGCGTCCTCGGCGGCGAGGTGGTGGAGCTCTCGCTCACGGGGGAGATGCGGGGGCGGGCCGTGCGACGCGGCCCTCGGGGGACCGGGAGCGGTACCGGTACAGGGGCCGGCGCCGGCGCCGCGAAGGACCTGCGCCGGACACTGGAGGACGCCGTCGGGCGCCGTATGGGTGAGACGACGGCATGCCATGTCTCCGGCGGCACCGACTCCACCAGCATCGCGTTGCTCGCCGCGCGTCTGCTCGCCGCCGGACAGGGCCGCCCGGGGGACCTCGTCCTGCTCGCAGGGCGCTTCGGCACGGGAGAACTGGCGGGGGAGCGGCCTTACCTCGATGAGGCGATGCGGGAAATACGCCGTCACGTACCCGCGGCGCGAGCGGTGTTCGTCGATGCCGACGACGTGGCCGACTTCGACGACTTCGAGCACCACGCGGGCGATCCGGACGAGCCTCACGCGCACGCCTTCCGCGCCTCGTTCTGGAGCCGGCTGCATGCCGCCGCGGCCGAACGGGGCTGTGACACCCTCATGACCGGCTGCGGAGCCGATCCCGTCGTGGACGCCAACCCGATGCACCTGCACGAGCTGGCCCGCGCCGGACGGCTCCGGCAGATGACGAAGCACGCACGTGCCTGGGCCGCGGGCAGCGAGCGGGGCCTGCGGGACGTCGTCTCCGCCTACGTCGTCCAGCCGGCGCTGCCCCTGGCCGCCGAACGCTTCGCAGCGCTCGTCCACCGTCGCGGAACGGTGCTCGGCGGCCTCGGCACCTTCGCCCGCCCCCCATGGCTGCGCCCCGGATTCGCACGGACCCACGGCTACCGTGAGGCCGGCCTCACGGAGAGCCGCTTCCTCTTCGGACGCGAGCCCGAACAGTCCCTCTACGACGCGGCCAACTACCTCGCCGCTCCCGACCCGTTGTCCTGGTACCAGGCACGGCAGTACGGCTTCTTCCTCTCGCACCCCTTCCTCGACCCGGAGGTCGTCGCCCTGATGCGCCGCCTCCCCGCCGAAGCCACGTTCCGGCCGGGCCGTCCGAAGGCGGTGCTGCGCGAGGCCATGGCGGATCTGCTCCCGCCCGGGATCAGCGGCCGGGCGGTCAAGATCCCCTTCGACGACGTCTACGCCCGGGGCTTACGCAGACATGGCGAGCAGCTCGTCGACCTCTGCCGCTCGGCCCGTCATCCGCTGGTCGCGGAGATGTTCGACGTGGCGACGCTGTGCCGGGCGGTGCGGGAGGCACAGCTCGGCCTGGGGGACGCCTACGCCTGGGACCGTATGAACGGCTCGCTCGCCCTTGTGGTGTGGCTGGAGCGGCTGAGTCGGCGGCCCCGCGCGCGGGACGCGGCGGTTCCGGTCATTGTCGGCCCTTGAGGTCCCGCAGGCTGCGTTCCAGCGGGCCCGTCCCGGCTTCGACGAGGCCGTACCGCTTCACCAACGCGCGGTCTCCCGCACCGGAAAGGATGCGGTCCTCCTCGCCGTCCCGCCTGATGACCTTCTGCAAGCCGGCGCCGCTCTGGCCGAACCGCCAGAAGAGAGTGAGATAGCGAGGATCCATCGTGTGATCGTCGATCGCGTTGTTCTCGTACACCCTGCCGCGGTAGATGATGGAGTCGATGTCTTTCTGTCCCCGCTGTATCCACCAAGGCACCTTGCCGCCGGACCAGGAGTTCCCGAGCGGCTTGAGGCGCTCCAGGACGAGCCGGTCCTGGCGCGCCAGGCTCACGGACGCGTAGAACGCCAACTGGTCGTACGGCGTGTCGACGGGCAGGTGCACGACTGTCCGGGTGTGGAACTCGTCGCCCGCCTCGAGCCAGCTTCCGGCGAACGTCCAGGGGCGCGCCTTCACCAGCTCGCCCGGCTGGTGGATCTCCCAACGGGCGAGCGGCTGCGCCGCCTGGAACTGGGCTTTGCTCCACTTCTCGGCATCGGTACGCCACTGTGTGCGGAGCCGGTCCTCCGGGCTCAGCGGCACCCGTTCCCCCATGGCGTGGAACTCGGCGCCGAGCACGTAGAAGCCCACGTCGCTGTGGTTCTCGAGCCCGATGTCGACGGGCACCGAGAACGACCGACCGTCCTGACTCCGCACGGGGTCGCCTACGGTCATCGTGACCAGGGGCTTGGCTCCGCGCTGGTACGGCTGGAAGATGTTCTGATAGCCCCAGTTGGCCACCGCGATGCTCGTTGTCACGATCACTGCCGCGGCCACCCGCTTGGGGGCGGGCATCACGACCGAGGTCCGCCACACGGCGAAGGTGGCCCACAGGGAGCCCCCTGTCAGCAGGGTCCACAGCACTCGGTAGCCCGTGGAATCGCCCTCCCACGCCGCGAGCAGGACCAACCCATTGGCGACCCATACCACGATGGCGGCGAACAGCGCGACCATTCCCGAGTAGGCGAAGCTGTTCCGGTACCAGTGGTCCACGACCGCGGCGGAGCCCAGCAGCGTGGTGAATGAGACCCCTATGAGGATGGCGCCGCTGATGCGACCTGCGTAGGTCAGGGCCCCTCTGAGGTTCTCGATGCCGAACCAGCCCAGCAGGACCGTCGACACGAGAAAGACCATCAGGATCCCCGTCAGGACCAGCCATGACCCTCGGGGGCTCGTCGGGAGCCGTGGCCACCGCAGGCGCGAGCCGAGCCTGGACCTGAAAGAAGGACGCACCTGATCATCGCCGTCAGGACCCACGGGTGTCTCCTTGACCGTCGCTGGGGCACTGTCGACCATCGTCCGTGGTGATCCACCGGACCACCATCCGGATGCTCCCGACGGCGTACCCGTGCGCGCGGACCCGCGCCTTTACGACCCTGACGACGCCGGTTTCGCCAGGTCGGCCAGCACCCGGTGCAGCGGTTCCTTCGCGCGGCGGCGGTACTCCTGGATCGACCAGCCGTTGCCGTCCGGGTCGGTGAAGTACATGAACGTGGCGCCGTCGTCGGGGGCGTACCGGACCGGCTCGGAGACGTCCAGGCCGCGCTCCACGAGCTCCGCGCGGGCGGCCTCGATGTCGGCCACGCACAGCTGCAGGCCCTGGTAGGAGCCGGGTGCCGGGCGCGGGCCCTTCGCCATCTCCCAGATGCTGTCGCCCAGGGCGACCGAGCAGCCCGAGCCCGGGGGCGTCAGCTGGACGATCCGCATGCCCGGCATGACCTCCTGGTCGATGTCCACGTGGAACCCGACCCTGTCGCGGTAGAAGTCCCGGGCCCGGTCGATGTCGCTGACGGGCAGCGGGATCACTTCGAGCGTGTACTGCATCGGTGGTCCTTCCCATCGCCTGTGGTGCGGTCGTGTCGCGTCGAGCCTGTCAGTCGAACCGCCACCGCGTCTGGCTGAACGGCTCGCCTTTACCGAAGCCGAAAACCGTTCGGGGCGCCACCGCGAAGTACTTGGCCTCCCAGGCCGCGGCCACCGCCGGGCGGCCGGAACTCATCGCCGCTCACCCCGGCGCTTCCCCCATGCCTTCCGGTTAGGCTCGAGTCCGTACGACCTTGATCGGACTGGAGGAGGCCGGGATGACCGGGCCGGGGCGCAGGAGCAGTACCTTCACGCGGCTGCTGCGGCACGGCTTCACGGACCCCTCCGCCGCCGAGCGGCTCCTGGACGGGCCCGAGCTGTCCCCGGTGCGCAGTGACCCCTTCCTGCTGGAGGCGCTGGGGGCGACCGCCGACCCGGATCTCGCGCTGCACGGTCTCGTACGGCTGCTGGAGGCGCAGCCCGGGGCCACCGCGCGTCGGGGGCTGCTCGACACCTTGATAGCGGCCAAGCCGCTGCGGGACCGGCTGCTGGGGGTGCTGGGCGCGTCCGCCGCGCTCGCCGATCATCTGGCCCGGCATCCCCAGGACTGGGAGGCGCTGCTCACGTACGAGCCCCGGGATCTGCATCCCGGGGTGGAGGAGTTCGAGCGGGGGCTCGCGGAGGCGGGCGATCCGGTGTCGCTGCGGGTCGCCTACCGGCGGTGTCTGCTGTCGATCGCGGCGCGGGACGTGTGCGGCACGACCGATGTCGCCCAGACCGCGGCCGAGCTGGCCGACCTGGCCACGGCCACCCTGCGGGCGGCGCTCGGCATCGCGCGCGGTGCCGCTCCCGAGGACGCGGCGCTGTGCCGGCTCGCCGTCATCGCCATGGGGAAGTGCGGCGGGCACGAGCTGAACTACGTGTCCGACGTGGACGTCATCTTCGTGGGGGAGGCCGTCGACGGGGCCGACGAGGGGAAGGCCCTGAGGGCGGCCACCAAGATCGCCTCCCACATGATGCGGGTCTGTTCCGAGTCGACGGTCGAGGGATCCATCTGGCCCGTCGACGCCAATCTGCGGCCCGAGGGGCGCAACGGGCCGCTCGTGCGGACGCTCAGCAGCCATCTCGCCTACTACCAGCGGTGGGCCAAGACCTGGGAGTTCCAGGCGCTGCTCAAGGCCCGGCCGGTGGCCGGTGATCTGGAGCTGGGGGCCGAGTACATCGCCGCCGTCGAGCCGCTCGTGTGGAAGGCCGCCGAGCGGGAGAACTTCGTCGTCGACGTGCAGAAGATGCGGCGGAGAGTCGTCGAGAACATCCCGGCCGCCGAAGTCGAGCGTGAGCTGAAGCTCGGGCCGGGCGGCTTGCGGGACGTCGAGTTCGCGGTGCAGTTGCTGCAGCTGGTGCATGGGCGGTCCGACGCCTCGCTGCGGAGCGGGACCACTCTGGACGCCCTGCAGGCCTTGGCCGCGGGTGGGTACGTGGGGCGCGCCGATGCCGTGCAGCTCGACGACGCGTATCGCTTCCTGCGGTCCATGGAGCATCGGATTCAGCTGTACCGGCTGCGGCGGACCCATCTCGTGCCCGAGGGCGAGGACGATCAGCGCCGGATCGGGCGGTCGCTGGGGCTGCGGGCCGATCCCGTCGGGGAGCTCAACCGGGAGTGGAAGCGGCACGCCGCCGTGGTGCGGCGGCTGCACGAGAAGATCTTCTACCGGCCGCTGCTGGACGCGGTGGCTCAACTCGCCACCGGCGAGGCCCGGTTGAGCCTGGAGGCGGCCCGGGAGCGGCTGGTCGCCCTGGGGTACGCGGACCCCGGCTCCGCGTTGCGGCATCTGGAGGCGCTCGCCTCCGGGGTCACGCGGAAGGCCGCCATCCAGCGGACGTTGCTTCCGGTGTTGCTGGGGTGGTTCGCCGACTCCGCCGATCCCGACGCCGGGTTGCTCAACTTCCGCAAGGTGTCGGACGCGTTGGGGAAGACGCCCTGGTATCTGAGGTTGTTGAGGGACGAGGGGGCTGCCGCCGAGAACCTGGCCCGGGTGTTGTCCGCCGGGCGGCTCGCGCCTGATTTGTTGATGCGGGCGCCGGAGGCTGTCGCGCTGCTGGGCGACGGTGACGGGGACGGGGGTGGGCTCCAGCCGCGTGAGCGGGCGCACCTGGAGCAGGAGATCCTGGCCACCGTGGGGCGTGCGGAGAACGCCGAGCAGGCGGTCACCGCGGCGCGCGGGGTGCGGCGGCGGGAGCTGTTCCGTACGGCCGCGGGGGACATCGTCAGCTCCTACGGGACCGAGACGCGGCCGGCCGAGCCCGATCAGGGGGCGCTGGTGGACCGGGTGGGCGCCGCGGTCTCGGATCTCACGGCCGCCACCCTGGCGGGGACGTTGCGGGCCGTGGTGCGGGAGGGGTGGGGGGACACGCTGCCCACGCGGTTCGCCGTCATCGGGATGGGGCGGTTCGGGGGGCATGAGCTGGGCTACGGGTCGGACGCGGACGTGCTGTTCGTGCACGAGCCGCGGGAGGGGGTCGAGGAACGGGAGGCCAGTGAGGCCGCCAACCGGGTGGTCGCCGAGATGCGGCGGCTGTTGCAGGTCCCCAGTGCGGATCCGCCCCTGTTGGTCGACGCGGATCTGCGGCCCGAGGGGAAGTCGGGGCCGCTGGTGCGGACGTTGAAGTCGTACGAGGCCTACTACCGGCGGTGGTCGCTGGTGTGGGAGTCGCAGGCGCTGCTTCGGGCCGAACCGGTCGCGGGGGACGAGGAGTTGGGGCGGCGGTTCATCGAGCTGGTCGATCCCTTGCGGTATCCGGTGGACGGGCTGGGGGACGAGGCCGTGCGGGAGATCCGGCGGTTGAAGGCGCGGATGGAGTCGGAGCGGTTGCCCCGCGGGGCCGATCCCAAGCTGCACACCAAGCTCGGGCCGGGTGGGTTGTCCGACGTGGAGTGGACCGTGCAGTTGCTGCAGCTGCGGCATGGGTGGGCGGAGCCCGGGCTGCGGACTCCTCGGACGCGGGAGGCGTTGCGTGCGGCGTGTGCGGCCGGGCTTGTCTCGGAGGAGGATGCGGGGATCCTCGACGAGGCGTGGGTGCTGGCCACTCGGGTGCGGAATGCCGTGATGCTGGTGCGGGGGCGGGCGGGGGACACGTTTCCCTCGGCGAGCCGGGAACTGGCCGCTGTGGGGCGGTATCTGGGGTATGGGCCGGGGCGGGTGGGTGAGCTGCTGGACGGGTACCGGCGGACTGCTCGGCGGGCTCGGGGGGTTGTGGAGCAGTTGTTCTACGGGGGGTGACTTGCCTATTGCGTCGGGTGGGTTGTGGGGCGCGGGCCGCGCATGGGGCAGCGCGTGGGTCGCGGGCCGTGGCGGTGCGTCGAGCCCGTCGCGCGTTGGGCGTACTGCTGCCTGTTGCCACAGTTCGAGTGGGCAGAGACGAGCTAAGCGACGGGCTGCGACGCACCGCCACGGCCCGCTTCCGCCGTCTTGCGGCTGCCGGCCGTCGGCCGTGGTGTGTCGTCTCGGTTCGCCTTCGTACGGTTTCGGGTCAGGGCTACGCCCAGGAGGACCACCGTCATGCCGGTCAGGGTGCGGGGGGTCAGGGGCTCGTGCAGGAGGGTGGCGCCCAGGGCCAGGGAGACCACCGGGAGGAGGTAGCCGACGGTGGCTGCTGCGGTGGGGCCCTCGTCCGCTATCAGGCGGTAGTTGAGGTAGAAGGTGAGGCCGGTGCCGAGGATGCCGAGGGCGGTGACGGACAGGAGAGCGGTCAGGTCCGGGTGGAAGGGGACCGCCGTGGGGAGGGCGAGGGTGGTCCAGGCCGTGGCGGTGAGGAGTTGGGCCGCTGACATGGCGAGGGGGGCGTCGTGGGTGGTGAGGTGGCGGGCCATGTAGGCGAAGGCCACGGCGTAGCTGGCCGCCGCAGCCAGGAGGGCCAGAGCGGGCCAGGTGAGCAGGCCTTCGTGGTGCCAGGGGGCGAAGATCAGGAGTGTGCCGGCGAAGCCCAGGAGGAGGCCGGTCAGGCGGACGGGGTGGAGGTTGCGGTCCGTGCCGAGGGTGATGCCCAGGAGGAGGGAGAAGAGGGGGGTCGTGGCGTTGAGGACGCCCGCGATGCCGGAGTCGACCCGCTGCTCGCCCAGTGCGAAGAGTGCGAAGGGGAGGGCGTTGCAGAAGAGGGCGGCCACGAGGAGGTGGCGCCAGGTGGTGAGGTCGCGGGGGAGGCGTTGGCCCGCCCTGCGGGCGAGGAGGAGGAGTACGGCCGTGCCCAGGGCGCAGCGGGTGATCGTGATCTGGGCGGGGGTGAGGCCGTGGGTGAGGGCCAGCTTGATCCAGAGGAAGCCGGAGCCCCAGAAGAGGGCCAGGGCTGCCATGCGGAGGGTCGAGGCGAGGGGCATGCGTTTACGGTCCCCCGGTTGTTTTGTGAGGACAAGTGAAATGTTCTGGAGGATTCATTAAGCTGAGCTGCATGCTTGATGTGCGGCGGATGCAGGTGTTGCGGGCGGTCGTGGGGAGCGGTTCCGTGTCGGGGGCCGCCGGTGTGCTGGGGTACACGCCCTCCGCGATCAGTCAGCAGATCGCCGCCCTGGAGAAGGAGGCGGGGGTCGAACTGCTGGAGCGGGTGGGGCGCGGGGTGCGGCCCACGGCTGCGGGACTGCTGCTCAGCGAGTACGCCGAGGCCATCGGGCGGCAGGTCGCCGAGGCCGAGACCGCGCTCGCGGATCTGGTGGCGGGGCGGATCGGGCGCTTGTCCGTGCGGTACTTCGCCACCGCGGGGGCGGGGCTCGTGGCGCCGGCGGTGGCTCGGCTGCGAGAGCGGCATCCCGGGGTGCGGATCGACCTGCGGCTGGCGCGTGACGTCGAGGACTCCCTGGCCGAGGTGAGGGAGGGGCGGGCCGATCTGGCCCTGGCGGTGAAGGGGGAGGGCGGGGGTGGCGTACGGCTGGTGGAACTCCTCGAGGATCCCTACCTCGCCGTGCTGCCCCGTGGGCATCGGCTCGTCGGGCGGCGGAGCGTGCGGCTGGCTGAGCTGGCGGAGGAGGCGTTCGTGGGGAGCGAGTGGCCGGGGCCCTGTCTCGACGCGCAGATCGATGCCTGTGAGGCTGCCGGATTCCGGCCGCGGTTCGTGGTGGAGAGCGAGGACTACGTCACCGCGCAGGGATTCGTCGCCGCCGGGCTGGGGGTGAGTCTGGTGCCGCGGCTGGGGCTGGGGAGCCGGCATCCGGGGGTCGTCGTGCGGGAGGTGCGGGATCCGGTGCCGTCACGGACCATTCACGCGGTGGTGCGGGAGAGCGCGCCGCCACAGCCTCCACTGGACGCGTTCATCGAGGCGCTGCGGGAGGCGGCGGCGGGGGCGACGGGAACTTCGTAGGAGGCGGGGGCCGGTGGACCGTCACCCGGCTGTGGTCCGCAAGGCGCGTGCGTGGTTCATCAGTCCGTCCAGGCCCACCTCGAACGCCCGGTCCGCCCTGCCCTCGGACACCGCCGCCAGGGCCTCCGCCAGGTGGGGGGTGGGGGTGTCCTCCGCCAGTTCCCACATGGTCTCCGGGGCCGCCAGGTCCAGGGCCGAGCCCAGGACCAGGTTCTCCAGGGCGGTGATCAGCGGCATCACATGGGTGGGGGAGAAGCCCGCCTTCAGGAGCACGGTCACCGCCCGCTCGTACTGCTCCAGGACGCGGGGGGCCCGTACGGGTGAGGTCATCAGGAGCGGGATCGCCCTCGGGTGTGCGGCGAACGCGGCCCGGTAGGAGCGGGCCCAGGACTCCAGGGCCCGGTCCCAGGGGTCCAGGTCGAGGGTTGCCGGGTCGATCGCGGACGCGACCCGTTCCCGCAGGAGTTCGACTATGCCGTCGCGCCCGTCCACGTGGTGGTACACCGAGCCGGTCTGCACGCCGAGCCTTCTGGCGATCTGCGGCACGCTGAACTCGCCCTGCTCATCGATGAGTTGCAGCGCGGTAGTGGTGATGCGCTCACGGTCGAGGAGCGGTGTGCGTGGCCGTCCCATGTGCGGGTTCTCCCCCTGGATGTCCGACGAAGGTCTGCGAGGGGCTTCCCGGAAGCCCAGGAGGAGGCTACATTGCCGAAACCGAAAGCCTTTAGATTTACGGGTCCGGGGCCGCCTCGTCGCCCCGGCAACGCCGGTCATCCCGCACGCCCGGAACCCTCCCGTCCGCCGCGCTCGAAGGGCTTCCCATGTCCGTCACCGCTCCCCAGGAGAGCCCGGAGGAGAGAACGCCGCCCGCCGCGGCGACCCTCCGCTCCGGCTCGCTCGGCACCGCCGACATCGCCTTCTTCGTCGTCTCCGCCGCCGCCCCGCTCACCGTCATGGCAGGCGTCGCCCCGCTCGCGATCCTGCTCGGCGGCATCGGCGCCCCGGCCGGCTACCTCATCGCCGGCATCACCCTCGCCGTCTTCGCCGTCGGCTTCACCACCATGAGCCGGCACGTCAGGAGCGGCGGCGCCTTCTACGCGTACATCACCCGCGGGCTCGGCCGTCCCGTCGGCATCGGCGCCGCGCTGCTCGCCCTCATCGGCTACAACGGCATGGAGATCGGCGTCTACGGCCTGCTCGGCAGCGCCGGCCACGACACCGCGCAGGCCCTCTTCGGCACCGACGTGCCCTGGCTGCCGATCGCCCTCATCGGGCTGGTGGTCATCGGCTACGGCGGCTACCGCTCCATCGACTTCGGCGCCAAGCTGCTGGGCGTGCTGCTCGTCGCCGAGACCGGGATCCTGCTGCTGCTCGCTGGAGGTGTGCTGGTCAAGGGGGGTGCGCACGGGCTGTCGGGGGCGTCCTTCGCTCCGGGCAACGTGCTCGTGTCCGGTACGGCCGTCGTCCTGGCCTTCGCCTTCGCCGCCTTCACCGGGTTCGAGTCGACCGTGATCTACCGGCGCGAGGCCCGCGACCCCGAGCGGACGGTGCCGCGCGCGACGTACGCGGCCATCGGGTTCCTCGGGCTCTTCTACGCCTTCGTCGTCTGGGTCGTCATCCAGGCCTTCGGCGACCGGGACGTGATCGCGGCCGCCGCCAAGGATCCCGGCGGGCTCTTCTTCTCCGCCATCACCACCTACGTCGGCGGCTGGGCGGCCGACCTGATGCACGTCTTCATCGTCACCAGCGTCATCGCCTCGCTCCTCGCCTTCCACAACGCCATCAACCGGTACGTCCTCGCACTCGCCGAGGAAGGGGTGCTGCCGGCCTCCCTCGGCCGTATCCACGCCCGGCACGGTTCCCCGTACGTCGCCGGTATCGCGCAGACCGTCCTCGGCGCGGTCGTCGTGGTCGGGTTCTGGGCGGCCGGTGCCGATCCGTACGGGCAGCTCCTGCTGTGGGTCAACACCCCGGGCATGATCGGACTCTTCGTGCTCCAGCTGCTCGCCGCGATCGCCGTGCCCTGCTACTTCCGTCGGGTGCGGCACCAGGAGGGCGTGCTGCGGACGGTGGTCGCGCCGGTCGTCGCCGCCGTGCTGCTCGCCACGGCGATAGGGCTCGTGATCACTCACATCGACCTGTTCACCGGCGCCTCCGACACCGTGAACACCGTGCTGATCGTCCTGGCGCCCGCCGTCTTCGTCGCGGGCCTCGGCCTCGCGTGGTGGCTGCGCCGCGAGCGGCCCGAGGTGTACGCCGCCTTCGCCGCGGAGCCGGCCGAGACCACCGAGCCGGCCCGGTCCGACCAGTCGGCCGAGCCCGCCGGGTCCGCCGAGCCCGCCGGGTCCGCTCGGCTCGCCGAACAGCCCTAGCAGACAAAGGGAGACACCCGCATGACCGACCTGATCCTCGCCGGTGCCAAGGTCCGCACCCTCGACCCCGCCCGGCCGTACGCCACCGCCGTCGCCGTGCGCGACGGGGTGATCGCCGCGGTCGGCGACGAGGGTGACGTACGGCAGTGGCGTGGGCCCGGTACCGAGGTGGTGGCCCTGGGCGGGGCGCACCTCGTGCCGGGGCTCGTGGACGCGCACAGCCACCCCGTGTGGGGGCTGGACATGGCGACCGGCGTGGATCTGTCGGGGGTGACCGATCTCGCGGGGCTGCGGGCCGCCTTGGCCGGGGCCGAGCGGATCGAGGGCTGGGTGGTCGGGTTCGGGCTCGACCACAACGCCTTCGAGGGGCGGGCCGTCGACCGGGCGCTCGTCGAGGACGTCCTCGACGGCGCCCCGGCCTTCCTACGGCTGTACGACGGCCACTCCGCGCTGGTCAGCGGCGCGGCGCTCGCGGCGGCCGGGGTGACGGGGGCCCGGGAGTTCGCCCAGCGTTCGGAGGTCGTGTGCGACGCCGAGGGGCGGCCCACGGGGCATCTCGTCGAGCACGCGGCGATGGAACTGGTGGCGGAGGTCGTGCCCCGGCCGTCGTACGCCGCCCGGCGGCAGCGGCTCGTCGAGCTGCTCGCCGCGATGGCCGCGACCGGGCTGACCGGGGCGCACGTCATGGACGGCGGGGACGCGGAGCTGGTCGCGTCGGTGGCGCGGGAGACCGTGCTGCCGGTGCGGCTGCGGTTCGCGCCCTGGTGCATGCCGGGGATCGACCGGGACGGCCTCGAGGAACTGGTCGCCCTGCAGGGGCGGGGCGGGCGGCACTGGGTGGTCGACGGGGTCAAGTTCTTCATGGACGGGACCGTCGAGGGCGGTACGGCCTGGCTGGAACACGCGGACTGTCAAGGTCAGGGGACGGAGGCGTTCTGGCCGGATCCCGACGCGTACGCCGCCGCCGTACGGCAGCTGCACACCGCCGGGGTGCGTACGGCCACGCACGCGATCGGGGACGCGGCCGTACGGCATGTCCTCGACGTCGTGGCGGGGCTGGGGGAGGGGGCCCGGGGGCGGCACCGGGTCGAGCACATCGAGACCGCGCCCGACGACCTGCTGCCGAGGTTCGCGGAGCTGGGGGTGGCCGCGTCGATGCAGCCGCCGCACACGGCGTACACCCGGGCCGACGGCACCGACGAGTGGTCGCGGCGGCTGGGCGCGGGGCGGGCGGGGCACGCCTGGCGACTGCGGGATCTGCGGGACGCCGGTGCGACGGTGGCCCTGGGCTCGGACTGGCCCATCGCCCCGTACGACGTCCGGGCCGTCCTGGCGACGGCCCGTGCGCCGCGGGGCGCGGCCTCGGGGCGGGCCGGTCTCACTGGGCTGGAAGCGCTGGAGGGCTGTACGACCCATGCGGCGCGGGCGGCGGGAGAGTCCGCCCTCGCGGGCCGCATCGCCGTCGGCCTGCGCGCCGACCTCACCGCACTCGGCCTGGACCCGGTGACCACTCCGGCGGACGAACTCGCCCAGACCCCGGTCCCCCTGACGGTGACCGGCGGTCACGTGGTGCACCGGGGGTAGGGGCTCTGGGGGCCGCCGGCCCCGGAGCAGGGGGGTCGGCCTTGCGGCGTCTGGGGGCCGGAGCAGGGGGGTCGGCCTTGCGGCGTCTGGGGGCCGGAGCAGGGGGGTCGGCCTTGCGGCTGCCCGGGGCCGGAGCAGGGGGGTCAGCCTTGCGGCTGCCCGGGGCCGGAGCAGGGGGGTCGGCCCTGTGGCCGCCCGGGGCCGGAGCAGGGGGGTCAGCCCAGCGGCCGCCCGGGGCCGGAGCAGAGGGTCAGCCCAGCGGCCGCCCGGTGCCGGAGCAGCGGGGGTGGTGGCTCTGCGGCGTCTGGGGCCGGTGCACCTGGGCCAGCCCTGCGGGCGGCTGGGGCCGGCTCGGCACCGCCGGCCACCGCGGCGGTGGCTGAGCGCCGTTGCGGCGGATCAGACATACCGGAGGTTGTTCATTCCGACCCGCCGACTGGATTTGGCTCCCGCCACGCGGGTTGGGCCTCGCCGCCCTGATGCGGCTCCCGCCACTCGGGTTCGGCCCCGCCGCCCTGATGCGGTCCCCGCCGCCCTGATGCGGCTCCCGCCACTCGGGTTCGGCCTCGCCGCCCGGGTTCGGCCCCGCCGCCCGGACTCGGCTCCCGCCGCCCTGATTCGGCCCCCGCCCCCGCAGGCCTACGCCTTCGTCGGTAGTAGCCTCACGTTCGGGCCCCTCGTCGGTACCAGCCTCGGCAGGCTGTATGGCAGGCTGCCGTACCAGAGGCCGGCCACGGTGAAGCCGAAGGCGAGGCAGAGGATGCCGCCCACCGCGTCCAGCCAGAAGTGGTTGGCCGTGGCGACGATGACCATCAAGGTCGCCGCCGGGTAGAGCAGGCCCAGGATCCGCACCCAGGGGAGTCTGGCCAGCGCGAAGATCGTCAGGCCGCACCACAGGGACCACCCGATGTGCATGGACGGCATCGCGGCGTACTGGTTCGACATGTGCTTCAGATCGCCGGAGGCCATCGAACCCCAGGTCTGGTGGACCATGACCGTGTCGACGAAGGTGCCGCCGGTCATCAGTCGCGGGGGTGCCAGGGGGTAGAAGTAGTAGCCGATCAGGGCCACGGCGGTGGTGGCGAAGAGGACGAGGCGCGTCGCGGCGTAGCGGCCGGGGTGGCTGCGGTAGAGCCAGACCAGGACGCCCAGGGTGATGACGAAGTGCAGCGTCGCGTAGTAGTAGTTCATGCCCACGATCAGCCACGTCACCGAGTTCACGGCGTGGTTGACCCACTCCTCGAACGCGATGCCCAGATGGTGTTCCATCCGCCAGATCCAGTCCGCGTTGCGCAGCGCCTCGGAGCGCTGCTCCGGGACGGCGTTGCGGATCAGTGAGTACGTCCAGTAGCTCACCGCGATGAGGAGGACCTCGAACCAGAGGCGGGGGCGACGCGGGGCGCGCAGCCGATCGAGTCGACGCCGAGGCGTTCCGGCCGTAACCGACTGTGGAACGGCCTGGTCACGGCCTTCCAGTGGCGTCACGGTCGATTCACCCATGGACACAAAGTCTGCCAGAAAAGCCCTCTCGGCCCGATCATCCTCCGGTCGGGTCCGACCCGCATGTCCTACGACGGACAGACCCCATGGTCTCCTACCGGCGCAGTGGAGGAAACCCCTGTTTTCTCCGCCCTACGGACGATTCCGCTCCCCGGGGGCCGAAGCGGTCGAACCGCGCACCACCAGCTCCGGCATGAACACGAACTCGCTGTGGGGTGCGGGCGTGCCGCCGATCTCCTCCAGCAGTGTGCGCACCGCGGCCTGGCCCATCGCCGGGACCGGCTTGCGGATGGTGGTGAGGGGCGGGTCGGTGAACGCGATCAGGGGGGAGTCGTCGAAGCCGACCACGGAGATGTCCTGCGGGACCGCGAGGCCCCGCTGCCGGGCCGCCCTTATCGCGCCGAGCGCCATCATGTCGCTGGCGCAGACGATGGCCGTACAGCCCCGGTCGATCAGTGCCGTGGTCGCGGCCTGCCCGCCCTCCAGGGTGTACAGGGAGTGCTGGACCAGCTCCGCCTCGATCTGCTGCGGACCCAGCGCCAGCTGGTCCTGCATCGCGCGGACGAAACCCTCGATCTTGCGCTGCACGGGCACGAACCGCTTCGGCCCCAGGGCGAGCCCCACGCGGGTGTGGCCGAGCGAGACGAGATGGGTGACCGCGAGGGTCATCGCCGCGCGGTCGTCCGGGGAGATGAAGGGCGCCTGGACCTTCGGGGAGAAGCCGTCGACCAGCACGAAGGGGACGCCCTGCGCGCGCAGCTGCTCGTAGCGCTGCATGTCGGCCGTGGTGTCCGCGTGCAGACCCGAGACGTAGATGATGCCGGCGACCCCGCGGTCCACCAGCATCTCGGTCAGCTCGTCCTCCGTGGAGCCGCCCGGGGTCTGGGTGGCCAGCACCGGGGTGTAGCCCTGGCGGGTCAGCGCCTGGCCGATGACCTGGGCCAGGGCCGGGAATATCGGGTTCTCCAGCTCGGGCGTGATCAGGCCGACGAGGCCGGCGCTGCGCTGGCGCAGACGGACCGGGCGTTCGTAGCCCAGGACGTCCAGCGCGGCGAGCACGGACTGGCGGGTGGTGGCGGCGACGCCAGGCTTGCCGTTGAGGACGCGGCTGACGGTCGCTTCGCTCACCCCCGCCTGCGCAGCGATGTCGGCAAGCCGTGTGGTCACAGATGTGGACTGTACCGGCCAGGTGTCGCCTTGCACACCAATCGGACGCCGCGGGCGACCTACCGGCCTGCCTCGTCCGGGCTGCTGCGTCATCGCGCTCCCTCGTGGTCCTTCATGAAAGTTGATGGCAAGAGCTTGCAGAGTCTTGCACAGACCGCCCCACGGTGCTCGACGGGCGTAAACAAGCGTCTCACGGCGGTCGCTGTCCGGTCACGCCCGGATAACTTCCCGACCCGCTTGCAAATTTTTGCTGCAAGGACTTTCGCGGCGCTTACATCGCTGTTACGTTCGGCCACGCCCGGCGGCGTCCCCCACTCTCGAATGAACTCGAGCGGGAGGGGCCCCATCGCCGCCCACGGCGAAGTCGACAGGGACGGTGGACGGGACCGCCCCCTGTAGCTACACGGGCTTTCACCCTCAAGGAGAACTCATGCGGCGTGGCATAGTGGCCACCGCGCTGGTGGCGTCCCTCGCCCTCGCGGCGACGGCCTGCGGCGGAGACGACAGCGGCAGCGACAAGTCGGACGGCCCGGTGACCATCACCTGGTGGGACACCTCCAACGCCACCAATGAGGCGCCGACGTACCAGGCCTTGGTCAAGGAGTTCGAGGCCGCCAACAAGGACATCAAGGTCAAGTACGTCAACGTGCCCTTCAGCCAGGCACAGAACAAGTTCGACACGGCCGCCGGCGCCTCCGGCGCCCCGGACATCCTGCGCTCCGAGGTCGGCTGGACCCCGGCCTTCGCCAAGAAGGGCTACTTCCTGCCGCTGGACGGCACCGAGGCCCTCGCCGACCAGTCCAAGTTCAAGTCGAACCTGATCGAGCAGGCCAAGTACGAGGGCAAGACGTACGGTGTGCCGTTCGTCACCGACACCCTCGCGCTCGTCTACAACAAGGCGCTCTTCGAGAAGGCCGGCATCACCGAGGCCCCGAAGACCTGGGACGACCTGAAGACCGCCGCCGCCACCATCAAGGCGAAGACCGGCGTCGACGGCTACTGGGGCTCCACCCAGGCCTACTACGCGCAGACCTTCCTCTACGGCGAGGGCACCGACACCGTCGACGCCGACGCCAAGAAGATCACCGTGAACTCGGCGGAGGCCAAGAAGGCGTACGGCACCTGGCTGGGCCTGTTCGACGGCAAGGGTCTGCACAAGGCCGACGTCACCGCCGACGCCTACTCCCACATCCAGGACGCGTTCGTCAACGGCAAGGTCGCCGCGATCATCCAGGGCCCCTGGGAGATCACGAACTTCTACAAGGGCAGCGCCTTCAAGGACAAGGCCAACCTGGGCATCGCCACCGTCCCGGCCGGCTCCACCGGCAAGGCGGGCGCCCCGACCGGCGGCCACAACCTGTCGGTCTACGCCGGCTCGGACAAGGCCCACCAGGCCGCCGCGCTGAAGTTCGTCAACTTCATGACCTCCGCGAAGTCCCAGTCGACCATCGCGCTGAAGAACTCCACCCTGCCGACGCGCGACGACGCCTACACCGACCAGGTCAAGGCCGACCCGGGCATCGCCGGCTACGGCACCGTCCTGGCCGCCGCCCAGCCGCGCCCCGCGCTGCCGGAGTACAGCTCCCTGTGGGGCCCGCTCGACACCGAACTGCCCAAGATCGCGGGCGGCAAGGAGACCCTCGACAAGGGCCTGAGCACCGCCGAGACCGCCATCGCCAAGCTGGTGCCGGACTTCAGCAAGTGAGCCCCGCGTGGCCGCCGGGTCTGCCTTCAACGGGGGACAGACCCGGCGGCCACCGGCCTGTGCGCCGTACACGCCCCTGATCTGCAAGCTTCGAGAAGGTTGTCGAACCATGACAGTCGCCATCGACCGCGCGACCGGCAAGCGCCGCGGTGACCGTGAGCCAGGACCCGGGCTGGGTGAGCGCCTCAAGCGCGGTTACCACAAGCACTGGTACGCCTACGTCATGATCGCCCCGGTGGCGATCGTCCTCGGTGTCCTCGTGCTGTACCCCCTGGTGTACGGCGTCTACCTCACCCTCACCGACGCCAACAGCCTCAACACCGCGCGTACGATCGGCGTCAACCACATCGACGCCACGTACCGGTTCATCGGCCTCGACAACTATGCCGACATCCTCTGGGGCCCCACGGCGTACGACCGCTTCTGGTCGCACTTCATCTGGACGATCGTGTGGACGGTGGCCTGTGTCACCCTGCACTACACGATCGGCCTCGGCCTCGCGCTGCTGCTCAACCAGAAGCTGCGCGGCCGCACGCTCTACCGGCTGGTCCTGGTGCTGCCCTGGGCGGTGCCCACCTTCGTCACCGTCTTCGGCTGGCGTTTCATGCTCGCCGACGGCGGCATCATCAACTCCGCCCTCGACGCCCTGCACCTCCCCTCGCCCGACTGGCTGGAGGACACCTTCTGGCAGCGGTTCGCCGCGATCATGGTCAACACCTGGTGCGGTGTGCCGTTCATGATGATCTCCCTGCTCGGCGGCCTGCAGTCCATCGACGCCTCCCTCTACGAGGCCGCCGAGATGGACGGCGCGAGCGCCTGGCAGCGGTTCCGGTACGTCACCCTCCCCGGCCTGCGCACGGTCAGCTCCACCGTCGTCCTGCTGGGCGTCATCTGGACCTTCAACCAGTTCGCCGTGATCTTCCTGCTGTTCGGCAACACCGCCCCCGACGCGCAGATCCTCGTCACCTGGGCGTACTACCTCGGCTTCGGACAGCAGCCGCGTGACTTCGCCCAGTCCGCCGCCTACGGCATCCTGCTGCTGGCCATCCTGATCGTCTTCACCTCCTTCTACCGCCGCTGGCTGAACCGCAACGAGCAGCAGCTCGCGATCTGAGGCAGGAGTTCTTCATGAGTACGACCACAGCGGAGACCTCCGCCCCGGTGAGCAAGGACAACCCCGTGAAGACACCGCCCCGGGTCCGCCGCCGCGGCGAGAACAGCCTCGCCGGCTCCCTCGCCTCCCACGGCATCCTGACCGTCGCGAGCCTGATCGCGCTCTTCCCGATCGGCTGGCTGGTCTATCTGTCCCTCGGCCCGGACAAGGACGACTACCTCCACCCGGGCGGCATCTGGGACAAGATGACGTTCGACAACTACACGTTCGTCCTCGAACACACCGAGTTCTTCGACTGGCTGAAGAGCTCCCTCATCGTCACGCTCGGCACCACGTTCATCGGCGTGCTGATCGCCGCCACCACCGGCTACGCCGTCTCGCGCATGCGCTTCCCCGGGTACAAGAAGTTCATGTGGGTGCTGCTGGTCACCCAGATGTTCCCGGTCGCCGTGCTGATGGTGCCGATGTACCAGATCCTCTCGGACCTGAAACTCGTCGACAACTACCTCGGGCTCGTCCTCGTGTACTGCACGACGGTCATCCCGTACAGCGCCTGGCTGCTCAAGGGGTACTTCGACACCATCCCCTTCGAGATCGACGAGGCCGGACGTGTGGACGGGCTCACTCCCTTCGGCACCTTCTTCCGGCTCGTCCTCCCGCTCGCCAAGCCGGGCCTCGCGGTGGCCGCCTTCTACAACTTCCTCACGGCGTTCAGCGAGGTCGCCTTCGCCTCGACGTTCATGCTCAGCGACGACAAGTACACGCTCGCCGTCGGTCTGCAGTCCTTCGTCAGCGAGCACGACGCCCAGCGCAACCTCATGGCCGCGACCGCCGTGCTGATCGCGATACCGGCCGCCGCGTTCTTCTACCTCGTACAGAAGAACCTGGTGACCGGACTCACCGCCGGCGGCACCAAGGGCTGAGCGGCACGCTCGTGCACGAGACTCCCGCGCGCCTGACCGCGCGGGTGGCGGCCGCGGGGTCCATCCGACCCCGCCGACCCCGCGGCCGCCTCATTCCCCCGCCGCCGTCTGAATCCTGACCCCAATGACCCCGTTACGTACCAAGGACGCCATGAGCCAGCAGCCCTCCGCAGCCCCGGCCCCCACCCCCACCTCGGCCGTCGCCACCGTCGCCAAGCGCCGTGACTGGTGGCGGGACGCGGTGATCTACCAGGTGTACCCGCGCAGCTTCGCCGACAGCAACGGCGACGGCATGGGCGACCTGGAAGGCGTACGCTCCCGCCTCCCGTACCTGCGCGACCTCGGCGTGGACGCCGTGTGGCTCAGCCCCTTCTACGCCTCCCCGCAGGCCGACGCAGGCTACGACGTCGCCGACTACCGGGCCGTCGACCCCATGTTCGGCAACCTCCTGGACGCCGACGCGCTGATCCGCGACGCCCGCGAACTGGGCCTGCGCATCATCGTCGACCTGGTCCCCAACCACTCCTCCGACCAGCACGAGTGGTTCAAGCGGGCGGTGGCGGAGGGCCCCGGCTCGCCGCTGCGCGACCGCTACCACTTCCGCCCCGGCAAGGGGAAGAACGGCGAACTCCCGCCCAACGACTGGGAGTCCATCTTCGGCGGCCCGGCGTGGACCCGCCTCGACGACGGCGAGTGGTACCTGCACCTCTTCGCCCCCGAGCAGCCGGACTTCAACTGGGAACACCCGGCGGTGGGCGACGAGTTCCGCTCGATCCTGCGCTTCTGGCTGGACATGGGCGTGGACGGCTTCCGCATCGACGTCGCCCACGGCCTGGTGAAGGCGGCCGGCCTCCCCGACCTCGGCGCCCACGACCAGCTGAAACTGCTGGGCAACGATGTCATGCCGTTCTTCGACCAGGACGGCGTGCACGAGATCTACCGGCAGTGGCGCCTGATCCTCGACGAGTACTCCGGAGAAAAGAAGGGGCCCGAAGGGCCTTCCGCAGAAGGGCGGTGGCGGGAGACGGGCGGGCGTATCTTCGTCGCCGAGGCCTGGACCCCGACCGTCGAGCGCACCGCGAACTACGTCCGCCCCGACGAACTCCACCAGGCCTTCAACTTCCAGTACCTGTCGACGGAATGGGACGCGAAGGAACTCCGTACGGTCGTCGACCGGACCCTGGAGGCGATGCGCCCGGTCGGCGCCCCGGCCACCTGGGTCCTGTCCAACCACGACGTGACCCGCCACGCGACCCGCTTCGCCAACCCGCCCGGCCTCGGCACCCAGATCCGCACGGCGGGCGACCGTGAGCTGGGCCTGCGCCGCGCCCGCGCCGCCACCCTCCTCATGCTCGCCCTGCCCGGCTCGGCCTACGTCTACCAAGGCGAGGAACTCGGCCTCCCCGACGTCGTCGACCTCCCCGACGAGGTCCGCCAGGACCCCGCCTACTTCCGCGGCGCCGGCCAGGACGGCTTCCGCGACGGGTGCCGGGTGCCGATCCCGTGGACCCGGGAGGGCTCGTCGTACGGCTTCGGTACGGGCGGCAGCTGGCTGCCCCAGCCGTCGACGTGGGCGGAGCTCAGTGTGGAGGCACAGGACGGCGTCGCCGGCTCGACCCTGGAGCTGTACCGCTCAGCCCTGCGTCTGCGCCGCACCCAGCCCGACCTCGGCGCGGGCGACGCGGTGGAGTGGCTGAAGGCACCCGAGGGCGTCCTGGCCTTCCGCCGGGGCGAGTTCGTGTGCGTCGCGAACACCTCCGGCGAGTCGGTACGCGTCCCGTCGTACGGCCGTGTCCTGCTCGCCAGCGGCGAGGTGGCGGAGACGGACGGCGAGGCGAAGGTACCGGCCGACACCACGGTGTGGTGGACGACGGCCTGACCCTGCACCGCGAGGCCCGCCGCTCCTGGAGGGGAGCGACGGGCCTCGCGCCGTCATGGACGGCGATCAATGTCCTCGTACGGGTGTCGTCGAGGCGCCTGCTGTGCGGGCCTGATCAGTTGATGCGGGTGATGCGGTTGCTGTTGTCGTTGATGACCCGGTGGCTGTTGTCGATGTGTGCGCTGTTGTCGACGTGCGTGCTGGCGTCGGTGTCCGAACTCGTGCCGCAGCGGTTCTGGCCGGCCGACTGCCAGGTGCCGATCGAGCCGCTGCCGCCGTCACCACCGTTGCCGCCCATCGCCTGCTGCTGCTGCTGCGACTGGACGTTCGGCGCACCCGGCCCACCGCCGGAGGTGGATGCGGCGGCGGCGGCCGCGGCGGCGCTGCTGTTGTCGGAGGCGGCAGCCGCAGCGGCGGCGGCAGCGGCGGAGGCACCGTCGCCGCCCACACCGAGCCCGAGGGTCTCGGCGACCTGCCTGACCACCGAGGCGCCTCCGGACGCGTCGACGAGGGAGAGGCTCACAGGGTTGTTGCACTGGATGACACCGGGGACATCCGCCACCGGCGCGGCGGAGGCCGCTCCGGCACCGAGTCCCGCGGTGGCGAGGGCGAGCATGGTGACCGTTGCGGCGCAGCCGATGAACTTCACGGGTCTTCCTTTCCGGGAGGGAAGAGGAGAGAGAAAGGGTGGGGTTCGGGCGCCGCAGGGGCGCCACACCGGGGGAACGCCATCACCTTTGGTGAGGTTTCGCGTCATGTGTCCGGTTCACCCGAGTGCCGCGCCGTGCCACGTCGACGACACCCGACCGCGGTGCTGCGTCGCTGCCCGCCCGGAGTCACCATGGAGTGAGGGAACCTGCTCCTGAGGGAGGCTGTGCACCGTGCCCGAGCTGCCCGACGTCGAAGGATTCCGCGCGGTCCTGGAGTCCTGCGCCCAGGGCAGGGTCGTCCGGCGCGTCGAGGTGCGGGACACGGGTGTGCTGCACGAGGTGAGCGCACGGCGGCTGCGCGAGGCGCTGGAAGGCCGCCGTTTCACCCGGCCGGAACGGCACGGCAAGTGGCTGCTCGCCCGCACCGGCGGCCCCACCCTCCTGCTCCACTTCGGCATGACGGGCCAACTCCTCTGCTGCCATCCCGACGACCCGGTGCAGGCCCATGACCGCGTCCTGTTCACGCTGGCCCGCGACCGCCAGCTGCGCTACCGCGACCAGCGCAAGCTCCGGGGCCTCTGGCTGGCCGAGGACGAGTCCGGGGTCGCGCGGCTGCTCGGCGACCTCGGCCCGGACGCGCTGACGGTGGACCGGGACGACTTCGAGACCGCGCTCAGCGCACGCCGCGCCGGCATCAAGACGGTCCTCACCGACCAGACGGTCCTCGCCGGACTCGGCAACCTCCTGGCCGACGAGATCCTGTGGCGTGCCCGTCTGCGCCCCACCGCCCGCGCGACCGACCTCACCGAGCCCGACCGCCGCCGCGTCTACACCGAGATGCGCCGCACCCTGCGCTCCGCGGTCCCCACCGGCCGGGTCCCCCCGCGAGACTCCTGGCTCACCGGCCACCGCGACGACCCGGACCCCGTCTGCCCCCGCTGCGGCACCCACCTGCGCCGTACGCGCGTGGGAGGCCGCGGCACGGTGTGGTGCCCGCGCTGCCAATAGTCGGCTGACGGGGCGTCAATCCATAACTTCTTGCAGATCTTTCACGCACCCCCCTGCCCTTTCAGGCCACCACACCCTTAACATCACGCCACTGCAAGGTTTCTGAAAGATTTCCGCAAGAGCCTTCAATGGAGAAGGAACCCCCACATGGCACGCACCAGATCCCTTTCGGGCGCCCTGGCCCTGGCCGCCGGCCTGACCTTCCTCGGACCCGCCGCCCACGCCACCCCGCCCGGCAGCAAGGACGTCACCGCCGTCCTCTTCGAGTGGAACTTCGCCTCGGTGGCCAAGGAGTGCACCAACACCCTCGGCCCGGCCGGCTACGGATACGTCCAGGTCTCCCCGCCCGCCGAGCACATACAGGGCTCGCAGTGGTGGACGTCGTACCAGCCGGTGAGCTACAAGATCGCGGGTCGGCTCGGTGACCGGACCGCTTTCCAGAACATGGTCACCACCTGCCACGCGGCCGGTGTGAAGGTCGTCGTCGACACCGTCGTCAACCACATGTCGGCCGGGAGCGGCACGGGCACGGGCGGATCGTCGTACACGAAGTACGACTACCCCGGCCTGTACTCCTCCTACGACTTCGACGACTGCACCTCCTACGTCACCAACTACTCCGACCGCTGGAACGTCCAGCACTGCGAACTCGTCGGCCTGGCCGACCTGGACACCGGGGAGGAGTACGTCCGCAAGGCCATCGCCGGCTACATGAACGACCTGCTCACCCTCGGCGTCGACGGCTTCCGCATCGACGCGGCCAAGCACATCGACACCGCCGACCTCGCCAACATCAAGTCCCGGCTCACGAACACCGGCGTGTACTGGAAGCAGGAGGTCATCTACGGCTCCGGCGAGGCCGTGCAGCCCACCGAGTACACCGGCAACGGGGATGTGCAGGAGTTCCGTTACGCCTACGACCTCAAGCGGGTCTTCAACAACGAGAACCTCGCCTACCTGAAGAACTACGGCGAGGGCTGGGGGTACATGAGCAGCTCGGTGGCCGGCGTGTTCGTCGACAACCACGACACCGAGCGCAACGGCTCCACCCTCAACTACAAGGACGGCGCGAACTACACCCTCGCCAACGTCTTCATGCTCGCGTACCCGTACGGCGCCCCCGACATCAACTCCGGCTACGAGTGGTCCGACACGGACGCGGGCCCGCCCAACGGCGGTACGGTCAACGCCTGCTGGCAGGACGGCTGGAAGTGCCAGCACGCCTGGCCGGAGATCATCCGCATGGTCGCCTTCCGCAACGCCACCCGCGGCGAGTCCGTCACCAACTGGTGGGACAACGGGGGCGACGCGATCGCCTTCGGCCGGGGCGGCAAGGGGTACGTGGCCATCAACCACGAGAGCGGCTCGCTGACCCGGACGTTCCAGACGTCGATGGCGGCAGGCACTTACTGTGATGTTCAGAGCAACACGAAGGTGACGGTGAACTCCAGTGGCCAGTTCACCGCCACCTTGAGCGCCAATACTGCGCTGGCGATCTACTCAGGAAAGTCGAGCTGTTAGTTGGTCGTTCTGCACGTTGCCCGGTCCAGGTGACGAAGCAGCGCCAGGTTCCACAAGGCTCGCGCAGAATGGCCCCACGCGGTGAGGACCTCTTCCTGCCCAGGGGTGGAACAGGCCGACACCGAGGAACACTTCAGTGTCGGCCCGTTCATGGGTGCTGAGTTGCTCGACTACTTCCAGGTGTCGCTCGTGGAGTATCCGGACGAACTGCCCGTCGTGTACGAGCGGTTCGTCCCGGACTCCCAGGTCACGTTCCCCGAGCCGTCCTTCTTGATGAACTTGTACTCGAAGGTGGTGCTCTTCGGGACGATCACCGCCTTGCTCCAGGTCGGGTAGGACGCCGACGACAGCGGGATCGCGTCGCTCGTGTTCCACGAGCCGAGGGAGGCGATCGAGCCGACGACGTAGACGTTGGTGCCCCAGGTCGTCGTCGCGTTGACGTTGAAGGTGACGTCGGTGGCGCTCGCGTTCGCCAGGTTCCAGGAGTTGTTGAGGGCGACGGCCGAAGTCGTCGTGGTCACCGATCTGTTGGCGTTCGACTCCCAGGTCACGTTCCCGGACGCGTCCTTCTTGATGTACTTGTACTCGAACGACGTGTTGATCGGCACGCTCACCTCCCCCGACCAGATCGGGTAGCCGGAGGACGACAGCTGGACGGCCTTCGCGGTGTCCCAGCCGCCCAGGGCGGCGAGGGAGCCGACGACGTGGACGTTGGTGCCTGAGGTGGTCGGCGCGTACGCGTTGAAGGTCGCCGTCACCGTCGACGTGCCGTCGTCCGGGTCCTCGCAGGAGGTGTCGCACGGGGTGAACGCGCCGTCGTAGAAGGCGATCGCGCTCTTCGCCGGGATCGTGAGGGTGGCGTTGCCGCCGGAGACCGTCACCGTCGTCGTGCCGTTGTCGACGACGTTCGCGTAGGTGCCGTCGGCCATGCCGGTGGCGAAGGTGTACGTGGCCGCCGAGGAGCCGTTGTTGAGGGCGAGGTAGCCGCCGGTGCCGCGGGCGAAGCCGATGACGTTGGACGACTTGGTCGACCAGTTGGTGACCGCCGCCGAGCCGACCGCGTTGTGCCACTTCACCATGCCGGTGATCGCGGTGTCGCGCTGCAGGCAGTACCAGCCGGAGGAGCAGTTGGTGTCCGTCACGAAGCCGTTCGAGTTCGGCGGCGCCTGGTCGGAGGAGGACCACTCGAAGCCGGAGTAGACCGTCGGGGTCGACCACTTGTAGGCGAGCTGGAAGACGTTGGCGAGGCGGTAGGTGTCGCCGTCCTTGTAGCTCATGTGGAGGCCGTTGCGCTCGGTGTCGTGGTTGGTCACGAAGGACACCGAGTTCGCCGGGGTCAGGATGCCGGAGGAGGACAGGGACTCCAGGTCGCTCACATTGCCCTGGAACGCCGACTTCAGCTTGCTCGCGTAGGTGAAGTCCAGGACGTCACCCGAGGAGTAGTAGTCGGAGGCGGCCGGGGTCGAACCCGGGTACACCTCCTGGAAGACGTACGGGGCCGAGCCCGCCGTCGTGGTGTTCAGCCTGGCCCGGATCGCGTTGAGGTCGGCGACCGGGATGTGCTTGGCGGCGTCGATGCGGAAGCCGTCGACACCGAGGGCGATCTGCTGGTTGAGGAAGGCCGCGATGCCCGAGCGCACGTTGTCGTCCTCGGTCTCCAGGTCGGGCAGGCCCAGCAGCTCGCAGTTCTGGATCTCGCTGAGGTTGGACCAGTCGTCGATGATCAGGTCGGAGTCGTTGCACTCCGCCGAGGTGTGGTAGTCGCCCGGGTCCCAGTCCGGGGTGTCGTACTTGTTGGTGATCGTCGTGCCGTTGTAGCCGGTGCCGGTCTGCGCGGCGGTGTGGTTGATCACCGCGTCCGTGTAGACCTTGAGACCGGCGTCGTGGCAGGCGGTGACCATCGACGCGAACTGGGCCGCCGTACCGAAGCGGCCGTTGAGGTTGTACGAGTACGGCTGGTAGACGTCCCACCAGTAGTAGCTGGACTGCTTCAGGGACTCGGCCGGCGGGGCGACCCAGACGGCGCCGTAGCCGTTCGGGCCGAGCACATTGGTGCACTCGGACGCCACCGAGTTCCAGTTGTACTCCCACAGGTTGGCGATCACATCGCCGGAGGTCGTGGCGTCCGCGTGGGCGGGGGCGGCGGGCAGGGCGATCGCGCCGGCCAGGGCGAGTACGGCGGCGGCCGCGGCTCCGGCCGTGCGCCGCAGGACACCCGGGGGGCGGGGTCTGGTGGTCATGTGCGGCTCCGTAAAGGGGGGTTCAGGCTTCAACAACCCGTGAGAGTGGGGCAGTTGAGAAGGGCACGTCAAGGCTTCGGTGAAAGTTCTTGCTACGGCTTGCAAGACTCTTGCTGTAAACCTTTCGTTAGCGATACGGTCGCGCGGGCGCCCGGCGACGAAGCCGTCCCGCGGCGCAGGGGTCGGACCCAAGAGAGCCGTCATCGCAAGGAGTTCTCGCCTGTGACACCGAGAAGGCCGGCGCCCTCGGCGCGCCGCACCGCGCACAGCAGACGGATCGCGGCCGTCGCCGTGACCGCGCTGGCGGCCGCCCTCGTGCAGCCGCTCGCCGCCCACGCCGACACCCCGCCCCCGCCCCCGTCCGACGCGAAGCTCGCCGCCGCGCCCGCCCGGCACGACGACACCCGCGAGCAGTTCTACTTCGTCATGCCGGACCGTTTCGCCAATGGGGACACCGCCAACGACCGGGGCGGTCTCACCGGGTCACGCCTCACCACCGGCTACGACCCCACCGACAAGGGCTTCTACCAGGGCGGCGACCTCAAGGGCCTCGCCAAGCGCCTCGACTACATCAAAGGCCTCGGCACCACCGCCATCTGGATGGCCCCGATCTTCAAGAACCGGCCGGTGCAAGGGGTGGGCAGCAGCGCCTCCGCCGGCTACCACGGCTACTGGATCACCGACTTCACCCAGGTCGACCCGCACTTCGGCACCAACAAGGACCTCGAGACCCTCATCGCCAAGGCGCACGCCAAGGGCATGAAGGTCTTCTTCGACGTCATCACCAACCACACCGCCGACGTCGTCGACTACGAGGAGAAGTCCTACGACTACCTCTCCAAGGGCGCCTTCCCCTATCTGACCAAGGACGGCGAGCCCTTCGACGACGCCGACTACGCGGCCGGTGGAAAGAAGTTCCCGGCCGTCGACGCCGACTCCTTCCCGCGCACCCCGACGGTCACCTCCGACGCCAAGGTCCCGTCCTGGCTCAACGACCCGACGATGTACCACAACCGGGGCGACTCCACCTACGCGGGCGAGTCCACGACCTACGGCGACTTCTCCGGCCTGGACGACCTGTGGACCGAGCGTCCCGAGGTCGTCAGCGGGATGGAGAAGATCTATCAGCGCTGGGTCAGGGACTTCGACATCGACGGCTTCCGGATCGACACCGTGAAGCACGTGAACATGGAGTTCTGGACCCAGTGGGCGACGGCCCTCGACGCCTACGCGGGGAAGCAGGGGCGCGACGACTTCTTCATGTTCGGCGAGGTCTACTCCGCCGACACGGACATCACGTCCCCGTACGTCACCCAGGGCCGCCTGGACGCCACCCTCGACTTCCCCTTCCAGGAGGCGGCCCGCCAGTACGCCTCCCAGGGCGGCAGCGCCCAGCGGCTCGCGTCGGTCTTCGCCGACGACTACAAGTACACGACCGACAAGGCCAACGCGTACGAGCAGGTCACCTTCCTCGGCAACCACGACATGGGCCGCATCGGGTACTTCCTGAACCAGGACAACCCGAAGGCGACGGATGCCGAGCTGCTGAAGAAGGACCGGCTCGCCAACGAGCTGATGTTCCTCAGCCGCGGCAACCCGGTCGTCTACTACGGCGACGAGCAGGGCTTCACCGGCTCCGGCGGCGACAAGGACGCCCGCCAGACCCTGTTCGCCTCCAAGGTCGCCGACTACCTCGACGACGACGAGATCGGCACCGACCGTACGCACGCGAGCGACGCGTACGACACGAACGCCCCGCTGTACCGGCGGATCGCCGCCCTCGCCAAGCTCCGCAAGGCCAACCCGGCCCTGACGGACGGGGTCCAGACCGAGCGGTACGCCGCCGACGGTTCCGGCGTCTACGCCTTCTCCCGCACCGGGACCGGCAAGGACACGACCGAGTACGTCGTCGCCTTCAACAACGCGGACACGGCGAAGTCGGCGACCTTCGCGACCGGGTCGGCGGACATGAAGTTCCGCGGCATCTACGGGACTTCCAGCACGGTGACGTCCGCCGCCGACAAGAAGATCACCGTCACGGTCCCGGCCGGGTCGGCGATCGTCCTCAAGGCGGCCGGCCGGCTCGCCAAGCCCGCCACCGGGCCGACGATCACCCTGAAGGCTCCCGACACCGGCGCCACCGGCACGGTCGAGCTCACCGCAGGCGTCGACGGGGGGCAGCTCAACCGGGTCGTCTTCGCCGCGCAGGTCGGCAACGGGAAGTGGCGGACGCTCGGTTCCGCCGACCACGCCCCCTACAAGGTGACCCAGAGCATCGCCGAGGACGTACCGGCCGGAACGGCCCTGCGCTACAAGGCGGTTGTCATCGACTCGGCGGGCCGCACGGCCTCAGCGACCGCCACGAGCACCACCGGCACCCCGCCCGCCGAGGAGATCCCCACCGCCTCCTCCCGTGACTACGCGGTCGTCCACTACCAGCGCGCCGACGGCGACTACGACGACTGGGGCCTGTACGCCTGGGGCGACCTGGCCGACGGCGAGTCGACGAACTGGCCGGACAGCCACCCCTTCACCGGCCGTGACGCGTACGGCGCCTTCGCCTACGTCAAGCTGAAGCCCGGCGCGTCGAACGTGGGCTTCCTCGTCATCGACAAGGACGGGAACAAGGACGTCTCGGCCGACCGGACGATCGACGTCACCAAGACCGGTGAGATCTGGATCGAGCAGGGCAAGGAGACCGTCCTCACGGAAAAGCCCGAGTACCCGGCCCAGGACGAGACCAAGGCGATCCTCCACTACAAGCGCGCCGACGGGGACTACGACGGCTGGGGCCTGCACGTCTGGACCGGTGCCGCGAACCCCACGGACTGGTCGAACCCGCTGAAGCCGGTGCGGACCGACGCCTATGGCGCCGTCTTCGAGGTGCCGCTCAACGCCGGTGCCACCAGCCTCAGTTACATCATCCACCAGGGCGACGACAAGGACCTGCCCGCCGACCAGTCCCTCGACCTCACGGCGAACGGCCATGAGGTGTGGCTGCTGAACGGCCAGGAGAAGTACCTGCTCCCGCAGCCCGCCGGGTCCGCCGCCGCGCTGGACCTCACCACCTCCAAGGCGGTCTGGATCGACCGGAACACGGTCGCCTGGAACGGCTCCGAGGCGGCCGCCTCCACCCAGCTGCTGTACTCCCACGATGGCTCGATCGCCGTCGACAACGGCTCGCTGACCAGCGACGACGAGCGGTGGCTGCGACTGACGAAGACCACCCTCACCGACGCCCAGATGGCGAGGTTCCCGCATCTGAAGGACTACACCGCCTGGTCCGTCGATCCGCGTGACCGCGACCGGGTGCGGGAAGCCCTCCAGGGCCAGATCGTCGCCTCCCAGCGGGCCGTGAACGGGGCGGTGCTCGCCGCGACGGGCGTCCAGACCGCCGGTGTGCTCGACGATCTGTACCCCACGGCGACGAAGGCGCAGTTGGGCCCCACGTTCCACGACGGGCGTCCCACGCTGGCCGTCTGGGCGCCGACCGCGCAGAAAGTGTCGCTGGAGCTCGACGGCTCCCTCACGAAGATGAAGCGTGACACGCGCACCGGAGTCTGGTCCGTCACCGGCCCCAAGTCCTGGAAGAGCAAGGCCTATCGGTACATCGTGAAGGTCTGGGCGCCCAGCGTCCGCAAGGTCGTCACCAACAAGGTCACCGATCCCTACTCGGTCGCCCTCACCACCGACTCCGAGCGCAGCCTGGTCGTCGACCTGGACGACAGGTCCCTCGCCCCGAGCGGCTGGTCCTCGTACACCAAGCCCAAGGCCGTCCCGCTGAAGGACGCCCAGATCCAGGAGCTGCACGTCCGGGACTTCTCCGTCGCGGACGAGACCGTGCCGGCGAAGGACCGGGGCACCTACCTCGCCTTCACCGACAAGGACAGCGACGGCTCGAAGCACCTGCGGCAGCTGGCGAAGTCGGGCACGTCCTACGTGCACCTCCTGCCCGCCTTCGACATCGCCACGATCCCCGAGAAGAGGTCCGACCGGGCGACCCCCGACTGCGACCTCGCCTCCTACGCGGCCGACTCCGACCGGCAGCAGGAGTGCGTGGCGAAGACCGCCGCGAAGGACGCCTACAACTGGGGCTACGACCCGTACCACTACACGGTCCCCGAGGGGTCGTACGCCACGGACCCGGACGGCACCGGCCGTACGGTCCAGTTCCGGAAGATGGTCAAGTCCCTCAACGAGGACGGCCTGAGGGTCGTCATGGACGTCGTCTACAACCACACCGCGGCGAGCGGCCAGGCGGACACCTCCGTCCTCGACCGGATCGTCCCCGGCTACTACCAGCGTCTGCTGGCCGACGGATCGGTCGCCAACAGCACCTGCTGCGCCAACACGGCGACCGAGAACGCCATGATGGGCAAGCTGGTCGTCGACTCGATCGTGACCTGGGCCAAGGAGTACAAGGTCGACGGCTTCCGCTTCGACCTCATGGGCCACCACCCGAAGGCGAACATCCTGGCGGTCAGGAAGGCCCTGGATGCGCTGACCCTCGCCAAGGACGGTGTGGACGGCAAGAAGATCATCCTGTACGGCGAGGGCTGGAACTTCGGCGAGGTCGCCGACGACGCCCGATTCGTGCAGGCCACGCAGAAGAACATGGCCGGCACGGGCGTCGCGACCTTCTCCGACCGGGCGCGGGACGCCGTACGCGGCGGCGGGCCCTTCGACGAGGACCCCGGCGTCCAGGGCTTCGCGTCGGGCCTGTACACCGACCCCAACACGTCCACGGCGAACGGCACCCCGGCCGAGCAGAAGGCCCGCCTGCTGCACTACCAGGACCTGATCAAGGTCGGTCTGTCCGGGAACCTCGCCGCCTACCGGTTCACCGACGCCGACGGCAAGGAGGTCACCGGCGCCCAGGTCGACTACAACGGGCAGCCCGCCGGATACGCGGACGCGCCGGGTGACGCCCTCGCCTACGCCGACGCGCACGACAACGAGTCCCTGTTCGACGCCCTCGCCTACAAGCTGCCGTCCACGACGAGTGCGGCCGACCGGGCCCGGATGCAGGTCCTCGCGATGGCCACGGCGGCCCTCTCGCAGGGCCCGTCGCTCTCCCAGGCCGGCTCCGACCTGCTGCGCTCCAAGTCCCTGGACCGCAACTCCTACGACAGCGGCGACTGGTTCAACGCGATCCACTGGAACTGCGCCGACGGCAACGGCTTCGGCCGCGGGCTGCCCCCGGCCGCCGACAACGCCTCCAAGTGGCCGTACGCCAAGCCTCTGCTGACGACCGTCGGCGTGGGCTGTGCGCAGATCGAGGGTGCCTCGGCCGGGTACCGGGACCTGTTGAAGATCCGTACGACGGAGAAGGCGTTCTCCCTCGGCACGGCGGACCAGGTGCAGTCGAAGCTGTCCTTCCCGCTGTCCGGCGAGGACGAGACACCCGGTGTGATCACGATGGAGCTGGGCGACCTGGTCGTCGTGTTCAACGCGACGCCGGACGAGCAGAAGCAGCGGATCGTTTCTCTCGCCGGGCAGGGCTACCGCCTGCACCCGGTGCAGGCGTCGGGCGCGGACTCTACCGTCAAGACCTCGTCCTACGTGCGGGAATCGGGCACGTTCGCCGTTCCGGGTCGTACTGTCGCGGTATTCTCCCGGGTCTCCTGATACAGGACTAGCTTGGTGGGGCGGTCCCGGCGCGGGGCCGCCCCACCACGTCGTTTCCGAGAGGGCCGGGAGTCAGACGGTGCCCGCCGATCCGCTGCAGATGCAGTCCGTCGTACGGGCCGCGCTGCGCGGGGCACGGCGGCGGGGCGACGCCGAGGTACGGGCGCGGCGGCTGACGCTGCTCACGGAGGCGACCGTCGCCGTGCAGACCGCGCGCTGCCCGGGCGAGCTGGCCGAGGCGGCCGCGCAGGGTGCCGCCCGGCTCGCGGGCGCACCGGCGGTGGTCTTCGTGGTCGGCCCGGACGGTGGACTGCACCGGGGCACCTCCTCCGACCGCGGCACCCTCGGGCTGCCGGACGCGGCCGCGCACGAGTCGGTGGCCCGGCTGGTCTCCCGGCTCGCGACGGGGCACGGCGGACCACGGGGCGTGGTCGCGCCGGCGACGGTGTGGCCGGCCGGGTTCTTCCGGCCGGGGCTCAGGGAGGCCGCCCGGCTGGTGCCGGCCGTGACCCCGGGCCGCCGCACACCCGTCTGTGTGGCGGTCCCGGCCGCCGCCCCCGGCGTCGACGACGGGCTGCTCTCCCGCCTCGCCCAGGTCACCGCGCTGGCCGCCGAGCCGCTGCTGATGTACCAGGTCGAACGGCATGTCGCGCTCACCCTCCAGCACAGCTTCCTGCCCCGCCCCCACCGGCCGCCCCGGCTGTCGGGCGTGGACCTGGTGGTGCGGTACGTGCCCGCGTCCCGGGAGACCGAGATCGGCGGCGACTTCTACGCGGCCGTGTCCACCGGCACCGGGGTGCTCACCGCCGTCGGGGACGTCGTCGGGCACTCGCTGGAGGCCGCCACGGTGATGGTGGAGATCCGGCACGCGCTGCGCGCCTACTGCGTCGAGGACCCCGACCCGGCGGTGCTGGCCGCCCGGCTCGACCGCATGCTCCAGCACTACCACCCCGACGTCACGGCGACCGTGTGCCTGGCCCTGCTGGACCCGGCCGGCGGGCGGCTGCGGGTGGCCAACGCGGGCCATCTTCCGCCGCTGGTCGTCTCCGGCACCGGCCGCGCCGCGTACGTCGACGTGGACGGGCCGCTGCTCGGGCTCGGCCTGGAGCGTCCGGCCCCCGCCGAGCTGGTGCTGGGGCCCGACGACCGGCTGCTGATGGTCACCGACGGTCTGATCGAGACCCGCGGCACGGACCTCGGCGTCAGCCTGGAACGCCTGCGCACCGCCGCCGCGGACGCCCCGCCCGGCCTGGACGCCCTCTGCGACCTGCTGCTCACCCGCTTCGGCCACGACCAGGAGGACGACATCGCCATGCTGGCGCTCCGGCTAGGGTGAGCGCAGGTCGCCCTAGAACAGGAGTGCTCATGCCGAACATCACCGTGGACTACTCGGCCGCCATGTCCCACGCCTTCGACCAGCAGGCCTTCGCACATGCCCTGCACACGTCGGTGGTCGAGATCGCGGCCGCCAAGCCGGAAGCGTGCAAGACCCTGTTCCGCAAGGCCGACCTCACCGCGTACGGCTACGAGGACCCGCTGGAGTACGACCACGCGATCGTCCATGTCACCCTCGGCCTGCTCGCCGGCCGCACCGACGAGACCAAGGCGAAGCTGACCGAGGCCGTCCTGGAGCTGCTGCGCGAGCACGTGGAGGACGAGGGCTTCGTGCTGCACGCCTCCGCCGAGGTCCGCGACCTGGACCCGTCGTACCGCAAGTTCGAACGCGAGTGAGCGTTACGACGCGAGGGCGATCAGCCGGGCCGCCAGGTTTCCGAAGGGCCCGTCGGCCGGTTCGCCGGACAGCATGGGGTGCAGCAGCGTGCGCATCTCGTCGTCGTAGGCCGCGCTGACGGCGGTGAGCGCGGCGAAGTCGTGCACGAGCTGCACCTCCAGCTCCTCGCGCGGGATGCGCCGCCCGTCCAGCCAGATCAGCGCGGTCGACTCGGCGAGCGAGATCCAGGAGCGGACCACCAGCTCCAGCCGGGCGGGCGGGTCGGTGATCCCCAGGTGGGTCAGGATCTGCTCGTAGGCGGCCTGGCGCACGGAGTCGATCAGGGCGTTGGTCGTCGACGAGCCCACGGCCGGGCCGCCGCGCATCAGGGCGGAGAAACCCGGGCCGTGCTCGTCGACGAAGTCGAAGTAGCGGCGCATCACCCGCAGCAGCCGCGAGCCGAGCGGTCCCTCGTGCGGTTCGGCGAAGCGGGAGGCGAGGTCCTCCGAGGCTCGCTTCAGCGCCGCCTCGTACAGGCTGAGTTTGCCGGGGAAGTAGTGGTAGACGAGGGGGCGCGAGATACCGGCGGCGGCCGCTATCTCGTCGATGGAGACCTCGTCGGGCGAGCGCTGGGCGAACAGCTCGAGGGCGACGCCGATCAACTGCTGCCGACGCTCCTCGACTCCCATTCTTCGACGAACCCCGGTAGTCATGAGCACACCTTACCGATCGGATCCGGCCCTTAACGGACCGGATCAACCGAGGGTGTTCACATATCGAGCACCAGCCGGTCACCTCGCGCCCGGGACACACAGATCAGCATCGAGTCCGCGCGCTCCACGTCTGTCAGCAGTTCGTCCCGGTGATCCACCTCGCCCTCCAGCACCCGCTGCCGGCACGTTCCGCAGAACCCCTGCTCGCAGGAGTAGAGCGTGCCGGGGAGTTCGGCGCGCACGGCAGCGAGCAGGGACGAGTCGGCGGGGACGGTCAACACCCGTCCACTGCGCTGGAGTTCGACCTCGAAGGCGTCTGCCCGCACGGCGCCCGCCGCGAACCGCTCGACCCGCACGGACGGCACCCGCTGCGCCACGGCCGCCATCAGCCCCTCGGGCCCGCAGCAGTACACGGCGGCCCCGGCGGGCAGATCCTTCAGCGCCGCGTCGAGGTCCGGCCGCCCCTCCACCACCGTCACCCGGTCCCCGCCGAGCTTCTCGACCTCCGCCAGGAACGGCATCGACGCCCGCGACCGACCGGCGTAAATCAGCCGCCACCCGACGCCCTCGGGAAGTGCCCGCAACATCGGCAGGACGGGGGTGATGCCGATACCGCCGGCGACGAAGACGTACGACGGGGCCCCGACGAGGGGGAAACGGTTCCGCGGCCCACGCGCCTCGACCTGCGTGCCCTCCCGGAGCCGCTCGTGCACCTCACGCGACCCGCCCCGCCCCTCCTCGACGAGCCGCGCGGCCACGGTGTACGCCGACGTGTCGGCCGGGTCCCCGCACAGCGAGTACGGCCGCACCAGCCCCGACGGCAGCACCAGCTCGATGTGCGCCCCCGGCTCCCAGCGCGGCAACTCCCGCCCCTCGAGGCGCAGTCGTACGACCCCGTCGGCGACCGTTTCCCGCGAGGCCACCCGCAGCCGCAGCGCCCGCGACCGGGGCCGCCCGGAGACCGGCTCCTCCAGTGCGGGCAGCGGCCACAGCGGTGAGGTCTGGATCCGGCGCCGCATCGCCCGCCGGGCCAGCCAGGCCGTGCCGACGACGACGGCGACCGACAGCGGCTTCGGCATCACACGGCCCCCCTCTCGGCGACGGCGGCGGCCAGCGCGGCGGGGGAGGAGGCGAGATAGGCGACGGCCTGTTCGGTCGAGCCCTCCTGTGAGGGGTGGTAGCTCCGGCTGAGATAGCGGGGCACCGACCTCAGCAGATCACCGGTGGCGGGCAGCGTGCCCCGCCTGCCGCGGACGTAGAAGGCCCGGAAGCTCGCGCGTCCGCCGGTGAGCGTCGGGTCGTTCTCCATGAAGAAGCGGGCCCCGCGCTGCCACAGGAAGACGAGGGTCGCGAAGGCCGTGGCCCAGGTGCGCACCCGGCGACGGTAGCCGCCGTCGAGATGCATGAACAGGTCGAAGGCGACGGACCGGTGCTCGACCTCCTCCGCGCCGTGCCAGCGCAGCAGGTCCAGCATGGTCGGGTCGGCGCCCCTGCGGTCCAGCTCCTCCGCGTTGAGCACCCAGTCGCCCAGGAAGGCGGTGTAGTGCTCGATGGCCGCGATCAGCGCCACCCGCTCCTTCAGCCACCAGCGCCGGGCCCGCCCCGGCGGCAGGGTGCGGTCGCCCAGCAGCTTCTCGAAGAGCCAGTCGACCTGCGCGGTGTACGGCGTCGGGTCGAGCCCCTGCTCCTTCAGCTGGGGCAGCACCTCGTCATGGGCCTGGGAGTGCATCGCCTCCTGCCCGATGAACCCGATGACGTCCGCGCGCAGCCGCTCGTCCCGGATGTACGGCAGCACCTGCCGGTACACATGCACGAACCAGCGCTCGCCGGCCGGCAGCAGCAGGTGCAGCACGTTGATGGTGTGCGTGGTGAACGGATCCCCCGGCACCCAGTGCAGCGGGGTGTCCTCCCAGGAGAAGGACACCTTGCGGGCCTTGAGCGGCACCCGGTCCTTGTTAGACATGACGTCAATGTACTGATGGGTAGGACCGGGGTGAACCCCTCTGCGCCGATCAGTTGAGCCCGTCGATCGAACGCCCGTCCTGCAGCGTGCCCTTGAGATCCGCCTTCGCTCCCTGCTGCCCCCGTACGGTGAGCAGGTTGCCCGGCGCCGACCCGTTCACCCCGCCGGTGGCCCGCAGGGACCGCGTCCCGCTGTCCCCGGCCGCGAGGAGGTACCAGTGGCCGCCCTCCGACTTCCACAGCACACCGGCCAGCACATGCGGATCGCGCCGCCCGCACCCGGGGACGTCCCCGGCCTTCGCCACGGCCGCCCCGAACAGCCCGCCCGGTGTGCGGAACTGGGCGAGGACCCGGGTCCCGTCGCCCCGCCAGGTCTCGGCCCGGGTGCACACCCATTCCGCCGAGCCGGTCGCGTCGGGCAGCGGCTGGCGCGCGTACGACCACGCGTTGACCGTCCGTACGCCCTGTCCGCGCACATCGGCCAGCGAGCAGGCGTACGGCGCCCAGGTGGTGAGGGCCTCGGCGCCCGTCGCCTCCTTCGGCGCGGTGGGCCGGCCCTCGGTGAGGCGGGCGGGGACCAGTTCACCGAGGTCGGTGAGGAGGTGGGAGCCGGAGGCGTCGGTGAGCTGGAGGACGTTCCAGGAGGTGCAGGTGCCGGTCCGGGTGGCGGGGCTGGCCAGCGGTGAGGTGACCCCGTCGGTGAGGGGCAGCGCCATCAGCCCGGCGCCCGGCTTGGTGAGGTCCCGCTCGGCGGCCTCGGTCACCCAGGGAGCCGTCAGCCAGCGGACGTTGCCGTCGGCCCGGTCCAGCACGATCGCGGCGGCCTCGGCGCCGGTCGCGCCGTCGACCCGCGCGAAGTCGAGGGCCGCCCCGGCCGTGCCGTCCTTCGGCTCGGCGTAGCGGGCGATGCGCAGACCGTCGTAGAGGATCACCACCCGGGCGTTGCCGACCTCGCCCGCGTAGAGGAGCTGGGGCGGGCCGGAGGGGCCGCCGGAGGGGGTGTCGGGGGTCGCCGAGACCCGTACCTTCTCGCCGGGGCGGGCCCAGACGGCGAGGGCGCGGCGCAGCAGCGCGGTGTCGCGGGCGAGTGCGCCGCGGGCGGGCCAGACGGAGAAGTCGGTGCGCGCGGACGTCTTCCAGGCGACGGGGGAGACCCGCAGCAGCCGGCCCGGGTCGAGGGCCGCCTCGGCGGCCGGGTTGCGCGCGTACGCCGGGGCGGCCGCGCCGTCCGGGCCCCAGCCGTCGCCGGGCAGGGCGACCAGGGCGCCGCACACCGCGAGGGCGGCAGCGGCGGCGAGCGCGGCCTTGGTGTGCCGGCGGCGGCGCATCAGATCGGTGGGCCGGGCCTGCAACGAGCAGGGGTCGAACTCGGGGGAGTCGAGGAGGGCGTACCGGGCGGGGACCGCGTCGGCCTCGCGCAGCGCGCCGTCGGCGTCCTCGGCACCGGCCTCGGAGAGCACCTCGCGTACGTCGGCGTCGGGCAGCTTCTCCAGGCCGCGCAGGACGTAGGCGGCGCGGGCCGGTCCGGAGAGGGTGGCCAGCCGCTGGTCCAGGGCGAGTTCGTCGGCGCCGCCGGAACGCGGGAACAGCCTGAGACCCCGCACCTGGGGGAGCAGCGGCGGCAGCTGTGCGCGCTTGGGCCACGCCCGGCGCCCGAGCGGCAGGCCCGCCTCCAGGGCCGTACGCACCACCTGGAGGCGGACGTACCCGTACCCGGGGTCGCCGTCACGGCCGCCGGCCTGGGCCTGGGCCGGGATCACGGGGGCCGAGGCGCGGCCGCGGGGCAGCGCGCGCTGGACGAGCGCGTGCGCGGTCAGGACCCGGCGGCCCCGGCCGAGGCCCGGCGGCAGCACCAGATAGGCGAGCCGGACGAGACGCGGATAGTGCTCGACGAGCGCGGCCTCGGCCTGCTCGACGTCGACGACCCGGTCGGTGACGGAACCGGGTGCGGGGCGCGGGGCGACATCCTGTGACTGCACGTCCAGCAGAACGAGCGGGACGGTGGATGGTCACCGCCGTGTGGGTGAGTGACCCGGTGCTACGGCTCGACGAGCGCCCGCGCGTAGTTCCCCATCGACCGCTGGTAGCGCGGCAGATGGGGCGCCAGGGCGCCGAGGACCAGGGACAGGCCCTCGCGGTCGCGGCCGAGGCTGGACAGGCACAGCGCCAGACAGGCCCGTACGGCGTCGTCCAACTCGTCGGACGGGGCGTCCAGTTCGGGGGTGAGGAGCTCGACGCCCTCCTCGGCCCGGCCTGTGTTGCGCAGGGAACTGGAGAGCTGGATCTTGGCGCGGCGGCCCTTGTAGCCGGTCAGACCCCGTGCGAGCGCCTCCCGGTACAGCGGGACGGCCTTGTCGGAGTGGCCGGTGGAGTCCCAGGCGCAGGCCTGCTCGAACGGGCCGAGCGGGCTGCCCTCGGGCAGTTCGGAGACCAGCGCGTCGATCACGGCCCGGAAGTCGCCGGCCCGCTCCTCGGGATACTCGTCGAGGGCGGCCCAGGCGGCGGTCACACGATTTTCCCAGTCTTGGTTCACCGGCACACTTTCGCACGTCCGTGCCCGGGTTACGCCGGTATTTTGAGCGCACCGCACGCGGGAGCCGTATCCAGGACGAGGCTTTCGCAGGGAGGACAGATGAAGGTGACCCGACCCATGCTCGCGGCGGCGGCCGTCGCGGCGGCGCTGGTGCTGACCGGATGCGGCGGTTCCGAAGGGGACACGAAGGCGGCAGCCGTACCGTCGGCGGCGACCGGCAGCCTGGAGCACCTGGCCGCCGAGGTGAAGTGCACGCCCGACATGCAGACCGACGCCGACGAGATCCGCCAGGCCATCTGCAAGAACGCCGACGGCAAGTTCATCCTGGCGACCTTCGCCACCGACCGCGGCCAGCGCGAGTGGATCAACGGCGCGAAGGACTACGGCGGTCACTACCTCGTCGGTCGCAAGTGGGTGGCCGTGGGCGAGACCAGCACGGTGAACGCGCTGCGCAAGACCCTCGGCGGCGACATCGAGGAAGGCACCGACCACTCGGCGATGACGCACGGCGCCTCCGACAGCGCGACGCACTCCGGTCACTGACCGGCGATCGCCCGGGCAACGCCGAAGGCCGGCGGTGAGGAATCCTCACCGCCGGCCTTTCAGTGTTCTGTCAGAACCTCACTGGCACTTCTTGCCGGTGTTGATGCAGTTGACCATCTTGTTCATCAGGTTCGTGGAGAAGAAGTTGATGAAGTCGTTGTGGTCGGTGATCGGCTTGTGCAGGTTCTCCGGGAAGGTGTCGACCGCGTACGCGTTCTTCACGACACCGTTCTGGATGACCGGCTGAGGCGTGTTGTAGACCAGCCGGACCTGGAGCTGCGGGATCGCCTTGAAGCCGTTGGCGCAGGTGCCGTCCGCCTGGACGAACGACACGTGCGTCCGGTGGTTGGCGCTGTCGATGTTCTGACCGTCCCAGCAGCTCTGGAAGTTGGTCGTACGGACCACCTGGCTGCCCTGCGGGCAGATCGGGTACTGGGTCTCCAGCTGCACCTTGTTCTCGAAGCCGGTGCAGGACCAGTTCACGTTGGCGTTGGCGTTGCCGTTGACGAAGGCCTTCGCGTCACCGGTGATGATGCGCAGGGCCGTCGGCATCGCGACGACGTTGCCCTTCTTGTTGCCGACGAACTTCAGCTGCGCCTGGACGGGCTGAAGGATCTTGCCGACGTTGCCTTCCTTGCCACCGCCGTCGTTGTTCTGGTCGAAGTCCTGCGTGCCGTCCTGGACACGCAGCACCGGCCAGAAGTACGAGGACTTGTCGCCCTGGTTCTGGCAGCTGGTGGTGGCACCCGCCAGTTCCTGGTCGCTCGCGAAGGCGTCGTTGTTCTGGTTGCCGACGTAGTCGTGCAGGTGGTGCGCACCGTTGGTGACACCCGGGGCCACGATCACGTTGTCCGTGTTGTGGTTGTCGTTCCCGTTGGTGCCGCACTTGGTGGTGAAGGTGCCCCGCGAACCGGAGTTGCCGTTGGCGGCGAGACCGTTCTGGCCCACGCCCAGCTGCGCGTTCGCCTGGACCTTCGTGATGTCCACGAAGTCCGCCGCGGTCGGGCCGTTGCCGCCCTGGCCGTTGGCGCCCGCCTGCTGCTGGCCACCGTTCTGCTGGCCACCGTTCTGCTGCTGGCCACCGTTCTGCTGCTGCTGGCCGCCGTTCTGCTGCTGGCCGCCGTTCTGCTGGTTGCCACCCGCCTGGCCGGCGTTGGTCTGCGCCGCCTGCGTGGTGCAGGCCGCGAGCTGGCTCAGCTGGGTGTTGAACTGGCCGCCGACGCGCTGGATGTCGATCCGGATCCGGTCGATCGTGGCAGCCCGCTTCTCCTTGAGGGGGCCGACGATCGCGTTCTGCACGAACCCGGAGTCCTGCGCCTGCGCCTGACGCGTGGAGGCGAGCCGGGCGTAGGCCTCGGTGATCTGCTTGTCGAGGTTCGCCAGCTCGGTGGCGACGCCCTGCTTGGCCTTCTCCGGCACGTTCGTCAGCTTCTGCCCCACGTCCGGGCAGGAGATGGTGGCGACCTGCGCGGCCGCGGTGGCGGCCTTGGTCGAGTTCTGGCCCGAACTGTTCGACTCGTGCGCCGAAGCGTAGAAGTTCGCCCAGATCAGCCCGCCCCCGCCGAGCGCTAGGGCCGCCGATGCTGCCACGGCCTTCGTGGCCATCGACGAACGGCGTTTACGAATGTTGCGTCCCATGGAACTCCTCTGACTTCCTTGGCGGGGTCGCATCGAGGCGCCCGACAGGAGTGAAGCTGCCCCCTCACTTACGCACGCCGCCCCAGAGGTGTTCAGCCCTCTCAGAAATTGATGAGAGGTCCGTACGACAAACCGGCCCCAACGACCCCACACTCCACGGTAGTTGGCGGGCTACCGATCCCGGTCCAGATACGCCAGCACCGCCAGTACCCTGCGGTTGTCGTCGTCCGAGACCTCCAAACCGAGCTTCACGAAAATATTCGCGGTGTGCTTGGCGACGGCCCGCTCGGTGACGACCAGTTTGCCGGCGATCGCCGCGTTCGACCGGCCCTGCGCCATCAGCTCCAGAACCTCCCGTTCGCGGGGGGTGAGCCGGTCCACCGGACCCCGCCCGTCGCCCGAGCGGCGGGCGAGGAGCTGCTGGATCACCTGGGGGTCCATCGCCGTACCGCCCGCCGCGACCCGCCGTACGGCGTCCACGAACTGCTCCGCGTCGAACACCCGGTCCTTCAGCAGATAGCCGACCCCGCCGCTGCCGTCGGCGAGCAACTCGCGCGCGTACAGCTGCTCCACGTGCTGGGAGAGGACCAGCACCGGCAGACCCGGCCTGCGGCGGCGGGCCGCGAGCGCGCACTGCAGGCCCTCGTCCGTGTGCGTGGGCGGAAGCCGGACGTCGACGACGGCGACGTCCGGCTCCAGTTCGGCGAGGGCCCGCTCCAGCTCGGGTCCGCTCTCGACGGCGGCGGCGATCTCGAAGTCGTACGCCTCCAGCAGCCGGACCAGCCCGTCCCGCAGCAGGAACAGGTCTTCGGCTAGGACAACGCGCAAGGAATCTCCATGGTCACCATGGTGGGACCGCCCGCCGGGGAGCTGACGGCCAGGACGCCGTCGAATGTACCCAGTCGCCGCTCCACCCCGGCCAGGCCCGAGCCGGCCCCGATCACCGCACCACCGCGTCCGTTGTCGGTGACGGAGATCCGCAGGTGGCCGTCCGTGTGATGCAGGTCGACCCAGACGCGCTCGGCGCCGGAGTGCTTCACCGCGTTGGTGAGGACCTCGCTGACGGCGAAGTACGCGGCCGACTCGACCGGAGCCTCGGCACGCCCGGGAAGGTCCACGGCCACCTCCGTGGCGACCGGCAGCCGCAGCGCCAACGCCCGTACGGCGTCGCCCAGTCCGCGCTCGGCCAGCACCGGCGGATGGATCCCGCGCACCAGGTCGCGCAGTTCGGAGAGGGCCTCGGCGGACGACTGCCGGGCCTGGGCGAGCAGGTGCTTGGCTTTCTCGGGGTCCTTGTCGACGAGCATCTCGATCGTGCCCAGGTCCATGCCCATCGCCACCAGCCGGGCCTGCGCCCCGTCGTGCAGATCGCGTTCGATGCGCCGCAGTTCGGCCGCAGAGGAGTCCACCGCGTCCCGCCGGGTCTCCGTCAGCACCCTGACGCGCGCGGCGAGTTCGGTCTCGCCGGGAGCCAGCACGGCCCGGGTGAGCCGGAAGTGGAGCCGCAGCGAGCTCACGGTGAACCGGTGGGCGACGATCAGAAGGAGGACCCCCAGCGCGCCGGCGCCGAACGCGGACGTCTGGTCCTCGACGGGCACGAAGCCGTACCAGTACGCGCCGCCCTGCGCGTCCGTCATGACCCGCCACAGCCCCAGCGCCAGCGCGAACCCCTCCAGCGGGTAGAGCACCAGGACGGCGGGGGCCAGCGCGGTCAGGAAGCCGGCCGTCATGTCCACCGGCAGCCACCGCAGGTCCCGCCAGGTCTGCGGGTCACGGAGCATCACGGCGGTGCGGGTCCACGGCCGCGCACCCGCGGGGACCGGCTGGTACGCGGCCGGGATCCGCACCCCGCACCACTCCCGCGCGAGCTCCCGGCGCGTGTTCGCGAGGGCCCGTACCGCGGTGAGGGCCCACGGAGTCGTGACGAGGCCGAGGCCGAGGGGAATCAGCGCCAGGGAGACGAGGGTGAGGACCAGGCTCAGCACTGTCCAGGGCAGGACCGCCACGGCCAGCACGAACCCCCGTACGGCGGTGAGCACCATGCCCCGTGCCCGCGAACCGCCGTCGCTCTTCGTGTTGGTGTTCATGACATCAGTCTGGCCGTCCCGCAGTCGACGGTCACTGGCCGAAAGCCCCGGGTCAGGGGGTGGTGCCAGGTACACCCCCGACGCCGTGCTCGGCCGCCAGCACCTTGGCCTCCACCTCCGGGTCGAGCCCCTTGACCGTCCGGTCCGGGCGCTGTGGTGCCGTCCCGCCGATCGACCGCAGCCAGCTCCAGGTGTCGGCGACGGTCTCCCCGACGGGCCGGCAGGACAGCCCCGTCGCCACCGCCCGCGAGACGTCGGCGGCGTGCAGGGCGTCGTGCATGTCGGTGTCCGGCGGCACCCACACCGGCAGCTGCGTCCACGGCTCGATGCCCGCGTCGAGGACGGCCCGCGGCGCGGTCCAGCGCAGTGCGGCGTCCGACCCGGTGGCCCGGACGCACGCCTCGAGGAACTCGCCCATGGTGGCGTGCCCTTGCGGGCTCATCAGGTTGTACGGCCCGCTCAGCTCCTGCTCGACCGCCCCGAGGATCCACTCGGCGAGGTCGCGGTTGTCGACGTACTGCAGGGGCAGGTCCCGGGGCCCGGGGGCGAGGACCGGGCCGCCGCGCGCCATCCGGCCCAGCCACCAGGGCAGCCGGCCGACGTTCTCGTACGGCCCGAGGATCAGCCCGGCCCGGACGAGAACGGAGTCCTCCGCTCCGAAGGCGTCCACGGCGGCCAGCTCGCCGCCCCGCTTGTCGCGGGCGTAGTCCGTCTGCCCCGCCTCCGGGTCGGCGCCCTCCACCACGGCCGCGTCCTCGGTGTACCCGGCGGGCGGCGCCCAGGTGTACACCGAGCAGCTCGACACGTACACGTACCGGCGGGCGCGGCCCCGCAGCAGCCGCGCCGCCTCGTGCACCGGGCGGGGCGCCGCCGACCAGGTGTCGACGACGGCGTCCCACTCGCCCCCCTGGAGGGCGTCCAGGCCCCCGGGCGCGGTGCGGTCGCCGGTCAGCGCCCGTACACCGGGGGCGGGTGCGTGCCGCCCCCGGTTCAGGGCCGTGACGTCCCAGCCGCGCCCGAGGGCCGCCTCGACGACGGCCCGTCCCACGAACTCCGTACCACCCAGCACCAGAAGTCTCATGCCGGTGACTCTGCCCGGCCGGAGCGCGGGACGGAACCGGCCTCTGCCGACGGCAGAGGGGCGGTTCAGCGGCCGGTCGGCGGGGTGTACTTGTAGCCGACCCGGCGCACCGTCTGGATGGTCTGGCGGTGCTCCGCGCCCAGCTTGCGGCGCAGCCGGGCGACGTGGACGTCGACCGTACGGCCGTCGCCGACGTGGCCGTAGCCCCAGACCGTGGTGACGAGCTGGTCGCGCGTGTGCACCCGGTTCGGGTGCGCCACGAGGTGCGCGAGCAGCTCGAACTCCAGGTAGGTGAGGTCGAGTTCACGACCGTCCACCTCGGCGGTGCGCTGCACGGAGTCGATCCGCACGAGCGGGTTGCCCGAGTCGGTGGGCGCCACCGGGACCGGCTGGAACGGCTGCTGCTGATCCGCCGGGATCAGCACCAGGTAGCCGACCATCGCCGGCCGGCCGGGCAGGGTGGGCAGGCTGTGCTGTGGTGCGGGCAGCCAGGTGGCGCCGGGCGGCAGGAGATCCGCCACGTCGACCACCTCGTCCGGGTCGACGGCCCGCAACCGGTGTCGGGAGGCGTTCTGGACAGGGCTGGTGAGAGCGGCGGTGGAGAGGGAACGAGTGGTCGCCATGAGAGGTCAGCTCTTTCGCGCGAGAAGTTCGTCGGAGGGGACGTACGTCGTCTCGCGTCGGCCGAAGGCCGGGGTGTACGGCTTTAGAGGGCCGGCGCGTTCATCGCGCGGCAACACACCCGGTCGAAGTCGTGGTGCTGACGGGAAGGCCAGAAGGGCTCGAGGTCATGGCGACCTGTCGCGGTGTACTTCTGGAAGCTGGCCATGGCCCCATTGAAGCAGACACGCGCCCGTAACAGGAGCCTCCTCTCACTGCTTGGACGCCTTCCTTGACGTGAAGTTGACGTCAGTCGATCACCCGGGCGGTCGACAGCAGGTCGCGGGCGGCGTTGCGGACCACGTAGTCCGGGTGCAGGGCGTCGCCGTACATGAGGTCCCGGATCAGCCGCTGAGGTGCCTCGGCGCCCTGGCGCAGCGGGTCCACGGCGAAGCGGGGGACGAGGCCCATCTCCCCGAGAGTCATCAGGGCGTGGGGGGTGCCGGGATAGCACCGTTTCCACTCGATCGCCTCCCGGGCCAGGGGCTCCACGGTGTCCTCGGTCCGGCCGACGATGCGCCAGACGGCCAGCGCGGCCGAGGCCCGGACGCCGCGCGGCATGCCGGGCGCCAGGAGCGGCTCGACGAGTGGCAGCAACGGCGCGGCCGCAGGGCCGAGCCGGCCGGCGAGGTTGGTCGCCCAGGACGACATTCCCCCGCTCAGCTCCCGCCGGAGGAGGGACAGCGCCGGTTCGGGGTCCGCGGCGACCGGCCAGAGCGCCACCGCGGCCTCCGCCGTCACCGAGGAGTGCACGTTCTCCAGGAAGCAGACCCGCAGCGCCCGCTCGCCCACCTCGCCCGCGGCCCGCCCCAGGCTCCCCAGCACGGCGACCGCGACCGGGGGGTATCCGGTGCCGTGTCGCGTCAGCAGCCCGGCGAGCTCCTCGACGACGTCCACCGCCACCTCGGGGAACCCCGTCAGCACCTTGACCAGGTCGCAGTGGACGTCCCCGGACCGGCGGGCCACCGCCCGCGCCACGGGCAGCGCCCCCGGCCCGAACTCCTCGGCCACCGCGCGGACGGCACGGACGGTGGCGTACGCCCCCGCCGCCTCCTCCACCAGCCGCACCGCCTCCTCGACCGCCGTCGACACGCGTGCGCGTGCCAGTACGGTGACGGCCGCGGCCCGCGTCTCCGGGGAGTCCGCGGCCAGGTGCGGCAGCACGTGATCGCGCACGTGTGGGTGCAGCTCCGGCGGCAGCGAGCAGGTCAACTGGGCCAGCCGGGACAGCTCCGGGAACTCGCCAGACGCCTCGCCCAGCACCCACGGGAACACGTCCGTCTCGCGGTCCCGCCAGCGCTCCGCGATCGCGAAGGCCAGGGGCACACCCCCGGCGAGTGCCCGCAGCGCCGCCTCGGGGTACGCCAGGAGCCGGTCGGTGAACGGCACGTACGCCGACGGCCACCGGAAGCCCTCCGGCTCCTGAGGCTCGGTGGCGTACGCCCGCGCGCCGGCGTCCACCAGCACGTCCGGCAGGGGCGGTTCGGCAGTGCGCAGCAGGTCCTCGGCGGCGGCGAGCACGACCCGGGGCTCGGGGTCGGTCAGCAGGCCGTGCCGCCAGGCGCCGTCGCCGGTCTCCAGCAGCCCGAGCGCCGTGACGATCCGCGCCCGTACCCCCGGCTCGGTCTCCACGGCCAGCCGGTCGCGCAGGACGGGCGTCAGGGACCCGCCGTCCTCGGGGCCGCACGCGGCGATCAGCAGGGCGATCTCCTCGCGTACGGCCGGGTCGGCGTCGTCCGCGAGGGGCAGCAGGGAGGGCATCGCCGCCACCAGAGCCCGTCGGCACCGTTCCCGTTCGTCGGAGGGCCCGGCCCACCGCGCGAGGTCGCCGAGCAGGTCCAGCAGTTCGGCCCGGTGGCCGGGGCCGGTCAGGGCGAGCCGGGCCAGCTGCGGCGCGGCGGGGGAGGTGCGCGCGTTGTCCCGGTGGCACAGGAGGGAACCGAGCCAGGCCATCGCCGTGTCGCGCACGCGCGCGTCCGTGGACTCCATGGCCCGCAGCACTGCGGGTACGTCCCCCGCCCGACCGTACGCGTGCACCTGCTCCGTCGAGTCGGTCTCACTCCCCATGGGAGCGCACGATATGCGCAAGGGGCGCCCGCCGAAACGGCGGGCGCCCCTTCACGAGAGCCGCGGATTCACGGAAGCCGCGATGCGGATCAGACCTGGCCGGCCTTCTCCAGGGCGGAGCAGCAGGTGTCCACGATCAGGCGGGTCACCAGGTACGGGTCGACGTTGGCGTTCGGACGGCGGTCCTCGATGTAGCCCTTGCCGTCCACCTCGACCTGCCACGGGATGCGGACCGAGGCGCCACGGTTGGAGACACCGTAGGAGTACTCGTTCCACGGGGCGGTCTCGTGCAGACCGGTCAGGCGGTCGTCGATGCCGGCGCCGTAGTTCTTGACGTGGTCGAGCGGCTTGGAGCCCTCACCGAGCGACTCGCACGCGGTGATGATCGCGTCGTAGCCCTCGCGCATCGCCTTGGTGGAGAAGTTGGTGTGCGCGCCGGCGCCGTTCCAGTCGCCCTTGACCGGCTTGGGGTCGAGGGTGGCGGAGACGCCGAAGTCCTCGGCGGTGCGGTACAGCAGCCAGCGGGCGACCCACAGCTGGTCCGCGACCTCGAGCGGGGCGAGCGGGCCGACCTGGAACTCCCACTGGCCGGGCATGACCTCGGCGTTGATGCCGGAGATGCCGAGACCGGCGGCGAGGCAGTTGTCCAGGTGGGCCTCGACGACCTCACGGCCGAAGATCTCGTCGGCGCCGACACCGCAGTAGTAGCCGCCCTGCGGGGCCGGGAAGCCGCCCTTGGGGAAGCCGAGCGGGTAGCCGTCCTGGAAGAAGGTGTACTCCTGCTCGATGCCGAAGATCGGCTCCTGCGCGGCGAACTTGGTGGCGACCTCGGTGAGCGCGGCACGGGTGTTGGACTCGTGCGGCGTCATGTCGATGTTGAGGACCTCGCACAGGACGAGGATGTCGTCGCCGCCGCGGATCGGGTCGGGGCAGGTGAAGACCGGCTTGAGGACGCGGTCCGAGGCGTGGCCCTCGGCCTGGTTCGTGGAGGACCCGTCGAAGCCCCAGATCGGCAGCGCGTCCAGACCGGCGGGCTCACCCGTGATGATCTTGGTCTTGGAGCGGAGCTTGGCGGTCGGCTGGGTGCCGTCGATCCAGATGTACTCAGCCTTGAAGGTCACGGGCCACTTCCTTCGGGGGTGTGTCTGACGCACTTGCGGGTGCTGCGGCGCTGCGGCACTGGGGCGCCGCGGTTGTTTGCCCGGAAGCTTGTCAACAGGCGATTTCCCGATCATTGCTCGAATGTGAACCCCGTGTTACCTGGTGGTTCTGTGGCGCGGTTCACTCTGTGAGGGCATCCGCCGGGCCCGGAGTTGCCGTTCGCGGCAGCAGACGGACGGCGGCCGCGGGTGTCGTATGCGATGGGGTTGAGCGGGTGCGACCGGGGTCAGTGTCCCTCGGTCGCCGCTTTCCGTACGCCGTCCAGGAAACCCCGGATCGCGGCCCGCTCCCGCTCGTCGTACCCCTGGAGCAGCTCCACCACCTGGGCGATGAGCGGGCCGAAGAACGCCTGCCCGAGGGCGACCGCCCTCTCGTCCACCTCGATCACGACCTTGCGGCGGTCGTCGGTGGCGCGCACCCGGCGTACGTGGCCCGCCCGCTCCAGGCGGTCCACCAGGGCCGTCGTCCCCGCCGAGTTCAGCCCGAGCGCGGCGCCGAGCCGTCCCGCCGTCATCTCCTCGGCCGCCCGCCGCGCGTCCATGAGGGCGATCAGGGCCCGTACGTCCGTCGGGTGCATACCGTTCCGGTTCGCGAACCGGGCGCTGTGCAGGCCGAGTTCGACGACCGTCGCGCGCAGCAGATGGACGGTCTCCAGCTCCGGCTCCATACGGTTCGCCTCCTTGCGGTTTTCATCTCGCCCAACAAGTATCTTGCTGAACGAGATAATAGGGGAGGCCTCCATGGGCACGTACGACGACGACACCTTCCAGGCCGCCTACGACAAGGTCCTGGCCAAGTGGCCCGCCGACCGGGAGGCGCTCACCCTCCCCACCCCGTTCGGTACGACGTACGTCAACGCCTGCGGCCCGAGTGACGCGCCCCCGCTGCTGCTCCTGCCCGGAGGCGGAGGAGCGACCTCGGCGTCCTGGTTCGCGCAGGCGGCCGAGCTCGCCCGGGTGCGACGGGTGTACGCCGTCGATCTGATCGGGGCGGCGGGGCGGACCGAGGCGAGCGGGGCGCGGACCGTCGCCGATCTGGGCGACTGGCTGGACGCCCTGCTGGCCGGGCTGGGCGTCGAACGGGCCGACCTCGGCGGGCACTCCCACGGTGCCTGGATCGCCCTGCACTACGCCCTGCGCGCACCCGAGCGGGTACGCCGTCTGTTCCTCCTCGACCCGACCCAGTGCTTCGCCGGGTTCGAGACGGCGTATCTGCTGCGTGCCCTGCCGATGCTGCTGCGGCCCACCCCGCGCCGGGTGCGGGCGTTCCTGGACTGGGAGACCGGGGGAGCGGACCTCGACCCCGACTGGCTGCGGCTCCAGGAGGCCGCCGCGGGCTTCCCGTCGGGGCGGCCGGTGACCGGACCACGTCCCACGCCGGAGGCGCTGCGGGCCCTGCGTGCGCGGGTCCTGCTGATCGTGGCCGCGAACAGCAGGACCCATGACGCGTACACGGTGGCGGCCCGGGCGGGCGAACTGCTGCCGCGCGTGGAGACCGACGTCCTGCCGGACGTCTCCCATCACGCGCTGCCTGTCGCCGCGCCCTCCGGAGTGGGCTGCCGCCTCAGGGAGTTTCTCGTCTGAGCCTCACCCCACCTTCTCGATCACGGCCCGGCGGATCAGGAACTTGCCCGGCTCGCGGACCTCTTCGAAAGCGGCGTTGTTCAGCAGCACACAGCTGCCGGAGACCGAGGTCACCTCGACGGTGATGGACTTGTTGTTGTCGAGGTTGGTGACCTTCAGCTTGGTGCCCGCCGGGAACTGGTTGCTGGACGCGGCCGGGGCGCCCGCCTCGCCGGAGAGCGTGACGGTCGAGCCGTTGCAGACCTGCTGGCCGGAGGCGGCACCGCCGTTGCCGGTGTTGCCGGCGTTTCCGGTGTTCCCCGCGTTCCCCCCGTTCCCGGCCGCGGGGGCGGAGGCGGAGGCGGCCTGCGAAGGCTGGGTCGGCTGCGTCGCCTGGGAGCCCTGAGCCGACTCCCCAACGACGCACCCCGACGCCTTCTGCTGGACCTTGATCTGCTCGATGACCGCCTCACGGTTGGCGATCCGTGCCTCCGACTGGGCGTCCGGAGCGGCCCGTTGGCCGTCGATAAACTTCTGGTTGTTGCCGAGGGCGGTGGCGAGCCCCTGACAGACGGTCGAGTTCGCGGCGGACAGCGTCTGCGCCTTCTGGGGCGACTGGGCGGCGTTCGAGGTGTTCGCCATGACGAAGGCACCACCGCCCGCCACCGCCGCCGCGCTGACGAGCAGCGCGATCTTCTTCTTCGTGCCGAGACTTCTCCTACGCGACATGCGCGCCTCCCGAAGGGGTAGGGGACCGGTACGCCGCTATGTACGAGATGCCGAACGAAGTTACTCAGCGGTTACAGGAGTCAGTTCGAGTGGCGCGCGTCACATGCAGGTGGAAGCGGGTCAGTCCTGCCTCGTCTTCCCCTCCTCGTACGCCACGACCGTGCCGTTGACGTACCGGAGCAACCCCTCGGTCTCGGCGGTGAGTTCGGACTCCCCGGTCTCCTTTCCGTCCCCCCACTGCCCGTTGGCGAACACCACCGAGCGGACGGTCATCACGCGCCGGAAGACCCCGGCCGAACCGGGCGGCACGGTCGGCAGACCGGCCTCCGGGGGCGGGTCGAGCGAGACCACCTGGTACGTCACCGGGTCCATCGAGGCCATCACGAACACTCGCGAGGCGTCCTCGACGCGCGCGAAGCTCAGCACGGTGACCGAGATCTGCGAGCGCCGGTCGGCGTCCGTGAACAGGGCCGCCGTCAACCGGGAGCACTCTCCGCCCTGTTCGATCAGTTGGGCGAGCTCCGCCGACATGCCCTGCGCGCAGTCGGTGGTGGTGGCCAGGTCCACGCGGGTGTACCGGGAGCCGTCCGGGAGGCGGACGCTCGTGGCGGGGAAGGCCTGCTCCGGCCGGATCACCGGCCGGGAGAGCAGGGAGGGGAGGGCGCTGGGGGCGTCGGAGGGGAGGGTGATGTCGACCGAGGGTGCGGCGGCCGTGTCCGGGGTCGCCGTCTTCGAGCCCGCGGTGTCCGGGGCCGCCGTGGACCGCTCGTCGCCGCCACCCGAGATCATCACCGCGCCGGCGGCGATGGCGCCGACGAGAACGACCCCGGCCCCGGCGGCCACCGCCCGCCGTGTCCGCCGCCGACGTATGTGCTCCTGCTGGACCACGAACTGGGCGTACGGGTCGTGCTGGGCGTACGGGTCGTGCTGGGCGTATGGGGTGGGCTGGGCGGGCGGGATTTCTTGATCACCGAAGGTCATGGCGGCGGAGGGTAACAGCGGTGAACGCCCCGACTCCCGCCGCCGGACGAACCGCTGCCCACCCGACTATCGGGACAGAGCATCCCGTACGGCCTCGTCCGTACGCGCCACCACCGCCGTGCCGTCCTCGGCGGTGATGATCGGGCGCTGGATGAGCCGGGGATGCTCGGCGAGGGCGGCGATCCAGCGCTCACGCGACCCGGTGTCCCGCGCCCACTCCTTCAGCCCCAGTTCCTTCGCCACGGCCTCCTGCGTCCGCGTGATGTCCCAGGGCTCCAGCCCGAGCCGCTCGAGCACCTCCCTGATCTCGCCCGCAGTGGGCACGTCCTCCAGGTACCGCCGAACGGTGTAGTCGGCCCCCTCGGCGTCGAGGAGCGAGAGCGCGCTACGACACTTCGAACAGGCCGGATTGATCCAGATCTCCATGCCGCCCACGGTAGTGGCCCCCGTCGGAGCCGCCGCCGGGGGCATGGCTCTGTTCGAATATCCCGTGTCTCGTGCGTGTCTCGTGGAACTGGTGTGACGCGGCGCCAATTTCCTTGCTCACCTGGGAGTTTGGTGGCTTTGCGGGCTCCCTGATTGTCAGTGGCGAGCAGTAGAATGGATGCAGTGTTCGAGAGTTCCGCCGGATGTCCCGGTGGGGGTTCCGACCGCGACAGGAGGATGTTCGTGCCCGCTGCCGCACTGAAGCCGAAGCCGTTGCCGACCCAGTCCACCGCGAAGCGTTCCGTTCAGCTCGACCTGCCCTATGTGCCCGTGGCGAAGCGGCCGTTGCCGGCCGGACGGCCCCGGGAGTGGTACGTGGCGCACAACCGCCGGCTCAAGGCGATGCGTCTCGCCATAGCGCTGCTCGACCTGGGCGTCTACCTGCCGAACCAGGCCCGCAACGAGAAGATCCGCAGCACGGCGGAGCTGATCGGCGTCCACCCGCCGTCGGACACGACGTGCCACATGGTCAGGGCGTTCCTGCGCTACAACCGGTGAGCGGTGACGCCGGGTGCCGTTCTCGGTGACGGTGCCCGGCGTCGGCCGGACTCACCCATCGCCCGTCACCGCGCCAACTCCTTCTCCACCGGCGTCCGGAAGCGAGGCGTCACCCGGGTGCCGCCCAGCCACGCGGCCAGCCGTTCCGCCTCCGCCGCGATCGCCGCCCCTGCCTCCCGGCCGACCCCCTGGTCGGCCAGGATCCGGCAGACGATCTCCCCGTCGGCCCGCTGGGCCCAACCCCCCACCACCCGGCCGTTCCACCACACCGTCGGCCCCACGTTGCCGCTTCCGTCGAACAGGGCGGACCGCAGCTCCGGCGCCAGATACCAGTCCCGGGCCTGCCAGCCCATCGCCGTCGGGTCGAGGCCGGGCAGCAGCGCCGCCCACGGCTCCTCCGGCGCGGCCACGGGACCGACGTCGCCCGCGACGACGTACCCCGTGCCCTCGTCCAACGTCACCGCCCGCGCGTCGATCGCCTTCAGCGCCCGCCGGACGTCGGTGACCTTCCATCCCGTCCACCACTTCAGGTCCGCCTCGGTGGCCGGCCCGCACGCCGTCAGCCAGCGGCGCAGCAGCTCCGCCTGGGCGTGCGCCGGGTCCAGTTCGGGATGGGCGGGGGCGAGGGCCCAGCGGAACTGGCTGGACGTCCAGGAGCCCAGCGGGCGTCCCCGGGCGATCTTTCCCTCCACCCCCAGCAGCCGCAGCAGCCGCGTCGACACGGTGTGGACACCCTCGTAGCTCTTCCCGGCCGCGTACACGAACTGCTCCCGCAGCCGCGGTTCCTCCCGCGCCAGCTCGGTCGCCGTCGCCTGCCCCAGCCGCCCCAGCGCGGCCAGCGCCGACTCCTCGACCTCCTTCAGCCAGGCCGCGTCGGGGGCGCCCGCCTTCGCCATGTCGTTGACCAGCTTGGTCCGCGCGGGGGCGGCGACCGCCAGACCGGTCGACGCGTGCACGACGGCCGTCAGGTCCGTGGGGAACACGAACACCGTGTGCCGCATGCCGTGCATCCTCACGAGCGTCCGGTCGGCGTACAGCGCCCGTTCCGTCTCCGCCACCGTCGCGGCCGAGTCGCTCAGCCGGGCCCCGACCGCCAGGTACACCGTCGCCGGATCCGTGCCGTGCAGCGCGACGAGGGACGCGGCCACCGCCTCGGGCGTCGCGGCCCGCTCCGCCGGGGTCAGCCGGTGCCGCAGGGCCAGCCGGGCGCGCCGCTCCGCCCCGTCGATGTACCGCGTCCCCTCGCCCATCACGCCTCCGCCCGTCGTCACCGGTCCCTGACCGCATCCTCCCCGACACCACTGACATCGGGCCCGCTCCCTCGGATCACCCGTTCGCCGTACCCGGCATGCGCAGCTGCCCCCACTCGTCCTTCACTGCGTACAGGGACCTGGCGGTCGTGCGTACGAGTCGGGAGGCCGACGTGATACGGAGACGACGTAGATGAGCGCCCTCCGCGCCTCGGGCGCTCCCGGCCCCCTCGGGGCCTTTGGCGCTTCCGGAGCCTCCGGGACCTCTGCGGCTCCCGCCGAGCGGGCCCGGCGCGGCAAGGAGGCCCGCAAGCGCGTTCCGCGCTCCGCGCACGCCGGATGGCTGCCGCCGGTCGACCGGAACGATCCCGTCGCCGTCCTCGAACGGCAGGGACGGGACCGGCTGTCCGAACTGCTGCCGGTCCGGTACGGGAGGATGGCCGCCTCGCCGTTCGCCTTCCTGCGCGGTGCCGCCGCCGTGATGGCCGCCGACCTGGCCATGCGGCCGCACACCGGGCTGACCGTACAGCTGTGCGGCGACGCGCATCTGCTCAACTTCGGGCTGTACGCCTCTCCGGAGCGGGCGCTGCTGTTCGATCTGAACGACTTCGACGAGACGTTCCCCGGCCCCTTCGAGTGGGACGTCCAACGGCTCGCCGCCTCCGTCGCCGTGGCCGGCCGCGAGAACGGCCACCCCGAGGCCAGGGTGCGCGAGGCCACCGTGGAGGCCGTCGCCGCCTACCGCACCACCATGGGGCGGCTGGCCCGGCTCGGCGAACTCGCCGTCTGGTACGAACGCATCGACGCCGACCGGCTGCTGCCCCTGCTGCGCTCCGCCCGCCACCGCCGGCGCGCCGAGGCCAGCCTCACCCGGGCCCGCCGCCGCACCAGCCTCCAGGCCCTCGGCAAACTCACGGAACTCGTCGACGGACGCCACCGCATCGTCCACGACCCACCGCTGCTCGAACCCGCCGGGGTCTCCGACTCCGCCGCCCTGCGCAAGATCTTCAGCGACTACCGCTCCACCCTCTCCGAGGAACGCCGGCTGCTCCTCGACCGCTACCGCTTCGTCGACGCCGCCCGCAAGGTCGTCGGCGTCGGCAGCGTCGGCCTGCGCTGCTTCATCGTGCTGCTCGCCGGGCGGGACGCCGACGATCCGCTGTTCCTGCAGATCAAGGAGGCCCGCGAGTCCGTGCTGGAGGCCCATCTGCCGAGCGGGCCGTACACCCACCCGGGCCACCGGGTCGTTGCCGGGCAGCGGCTGCTCCAGGCGGCGAGCGACATCTTCCTGGGCTGGATGACCGGCCCCCAGGGACGCGCCTACTACTGGCGGCAGCTGCGGGACATGAAGGGCTCCGCCGACGTCGCCGGCATGACCCCCCGCGACCTCACCGCCTACGCCCGGCTCTGCGGCACCGCCCTGGCCCGCGCCCACGCCCGCTCCGGCGACCGGATCGCCATCGCCGGCTACCTCGGCGGCACCGACACCTTCGAACGCGCCGTCGCCGACTTCGCCCTGTCCTACGCCGACCAGACCACCGCCGACCACGCGGTCCTGCGCGCGGCGGTCGCGGCCGGAGTGGTCACCGCGGCACCCGACGTGTGAGACGCCCGTGCTTTCGCCGACTGCGGAGGTGCTCCTCCTACGTCTGCGCGGGCGCGCACTCCATGGAGGAACCGGCCTCGAGCGCCGCACGGTCGGCGTCGCGGTCCCGGACGGCCTCGACGAGCCGGGCGTGGTCCTGGAACTGCTCGGGGCGCAGTGTGTCGCCGAAGTGGGCGAGGAGCGAGTCCCGGATCACCTCGCCGAGGTCCGCGTGCAGCTCGGCCAGGACCGTGTTGTGGGAGGCGGCGACGACGGCCAGGTGGAACGCCGCGTCCGCGTTCGCGAAACCGACCGGATCCCCGGCCGACCACGCCCGCTGCCGCTGCTCCAGGGCCAGGCCGAGCCGCTCCAGGTCCTCCGTGGTGCGGTGGGCGCAGGCCAGGCGCGCCGCACGGACCTCCAGGGCGGCGCGGACCTCGGTGACGTCCTCGGCCGGGGTGCCGGCGAACCGGGTCCGCATCACGCCGGCCAGCTCACTGGTGGCCCGCACGTAGGAGCCGGAGCCGTGGCGGATGTCCAGCAGGCCGGTGTGCGCCAGGGCCCTGACCGCTTCGCGCACGGTGTTGCGGGCCACGCCGAGCTGCTCGACCAGCTCCGTCTCGGTGGGGATGCGGGAGCCCACCGGCCAGGCCCCGGAGGTGATCTGCCGCCGCAGCCGGGCGATCACCTGGTCGGACAGGCCTTGACGGCGCACGGGGTCCAGAGTCACCCCATCAGTCTATGACATGGACCTCTGGACATAGAGTCATGGGATGAGTCTACGATTGGCTCATGCGATCTGTGGGGGAGAAGGAGCCGGCCCGGACCGTGCGCCCCGGCGCCTCCCCGCGGGCACGCCGGCTGGCGGTCGCGGCGCTCGTCCTCGCCGCGCTGAACCTGCGCCCGGGCGTCACCAGCCTCGGACCGGTCCTCGAAGAGGTCCGTGCCGGCCTGGCCATGAGCGGCACGCTCGCCGGACTCCTGACCTCCGTCCCCGCCGTCTGCTTCGCCCTGATCGGCTCGACGGCCCCGGCCCTCGCCCGCCGATTCGGCGCGGCCGGCACCGTCGCGGCCGCCGGCCTGGTCCTGACGGCCGGCCTCGCACTGCGCCCGTTCGCCGCCGACCCCGCCCTGTTCGTCGCGCTGACCGCCCTCGCCCTCGTCGGCATCGCCGTCACCAACGTGCTGCTCCCGGCGGTCGTCAAACAGCGCTTCCCCGACCGGGTGGGCACGATGACCGGGCTGTACTCCATGGCGCTGAACGCCGGGGCCTCGAGCGCCGCCGCCCTGACCGTCCCCCTGACCGAGGCGTTCGGCGGCGACTGGCGCTACGGCCTGGGCACCTGGTCCGTCCTGGCCGCCCTGTCGGTACCGCCCTGGCTGGCCCTCGCCCGCCGCCGGCCGGACGAACGCCCGGCGGTCTCCGACGCCGGCACCCCCCAGGACCGCCCCCGGGTCCGGCTCTCCCGCGACCGGACCGCCTGGGCGCTCGCCGCCTACTTCGGACTGCAGGCGAGCTCGGCGTACATCGTCATCGGCTGGCTGCCCCAGATCTTCCGCGACGCCGGACTGCCCGCCGCTGAGGCGGGCCTGCTGTTCTCCACGACCTCCCTGCTCGGCGTCCCGCTGTCGTTCGCCCTGTCGGCCATGGCGGGGAAGCTGCGCCACCAGAGCGGGATCGCGGCGGTGATCGGCGTGTGCGCCCTGGCCGGATTCGCGGGCCTGTGGGCCGACCCGGCCGCCGCGCCCTGGCTCTGGGCCGTCCTGCTGGGCGTCGCCAACTGCTCCTTCCCCCTCGCCCTGACCATGATCGGCATGCGGGGCCGCGACAGCGCCACCGTCGCCCGGCTCTCCGCCTTCGTGCAGAGCCTCGGCTATCTGCTGTCCATCCCCGGCCCCGTCGTCGTGGGCGTCCTCTACGACCGCGCCGACGGCTGGCGCCCGCCGCTGGCGTTCATCCTGCTGCTGGGTCTGGCCCAGATCGCGGCCGGCCTACGCGCGGGCCGCGACCGCCGGGTCGGCTGAGTACCGGAGGAAAAACAGATGCACGGGGAGTGACGGCATCCCTACCCTCGATGTCATGGGCACCATCGTCATCACCGGGACCTTCGTCCTGGTCGTCCTGGGATTCGGAAACCACCTGTACTGGCTCGCCGCGATCGCCGCGCTCTACCTCTACGTGCAGTACGGCAGCGGCTCGTCCTCCTCGTCCTCCTCGTCCTCCTCCACCCCCGGCTCCACCCCGGGCACGGGTCCGGCGCCGACGACGTACAAGGCCTACCGCGCACGCCGTGACCTGCAGGCCAAGTGGGAGCGCCGCTACGAGCGCGAGCGCGGCAAGTAGGCGCGGCTCCAGCGGCGCCTCGGCGCGGTCGGCGCGGTCGGCGCAGGCAGGCTCAGAGGCCCGGCGCCCCCCACAGCGGGAACCAGCGGCTCAGGTCCTGTTCGATCCGCAGGTCGTTCGCCAGGGCCGCCTTCACCTGGAGTTCCAGCGCGTTGTCGCGCCGCTGCCCCCGCTCGGGCAGCGGCGCGAACGGGTAGAAGGTGCCGCGCTTGTAGAGGTACACGAGGGCGAGGGGACGTCCGGCGGGGTTCTCGAACCCCGCCAGGGAGCACAGCAGCTGCGGCCCGAAGCCGTTGACCTCCATCGCGCTGTTCACCGCGTGCAGATCGTTGACCAGGGCGGACAGCTCGTCGGGGGCACGGCGGGAGAGCAGCCAGGAGTAGCCGTAGTCGTCGCGCAGAAGCTGCACCGGGGGACCGGTGCGCTCGGTGTCGGCGTCGAGGAGGGCCTGGACCTCGCGGTGCGTCTGCTCGAAGGCCGCGCCCTCGACGGTCGCGAAGCAGACGGCGCCCTGCCCGGTCGGGGTGAAACCGGCCGCCGCCTCCAGCGTCACCGCGGCCGACGGCAGCGCGAACAGTTGGTCGAGGTCCGGTACCACCGGTTTCGTCCGGCCGAGCAGGATGTCCAGCAGCCCCACGCGTCAGCCTTCCTTCCCGGGCCGGGCCGCCTCGCCCAGCTCGGCTGAGATCCGTCCCAGCTGGTCGAGCCGCTGCTCCAGGCTCGGGTGGGTGGAGAAGAGGGTGGCGAACGAGGGCTCGGAGCCCAGCGCCGGGGTGAAGTAGAAGGCGTTGAAGGCCTGCGCCGTCCGCAGGTCCTTCGTCGGGATCCGCGCGATGTCGCCGGAGACCTTCGTCAGCGCGGAGGCCAGCGCGGAGGGCCGCCCGGTGAGCAGCGCGGCCGCCCGGTCGGCGGCGAGCTCCCGGTACCGGGACAGCGCCCGGATGAGCAGGAAACTGATCGCGTACACGGCTGCCGACACCCCCATCACCGCGGCGAAGACGACGGCCGTGTTCTGGTCCCTGCGCCCGCCGCCGAACAGCTGGGAGTAGAAGGCGAACCGCACGATCAGCCCGGCGATCACCCCGAGGAACGACGCGACCGTGATCACGGCGACGTCCTTGTGCGCCACGTGCGACAGCTCGTGCGCGAGCACACCCTCCAGCTCCGCCGGTTCCAGCCGCCGCAGCAGTCCCGTCGTCACGCACACCACCGCGTTGTCGGGGTTGCGCCCGGTCGCGAACGCGTTGGGCATGTCCATCTCGGACACGGCGACGACCGGCTTGGGCATGTCCGAGATGGCGCAGAGCCGGTCCACGACGGCGTGCAGCTCGGGATACTCCTCCCGCTCCACGACCCGACCGCGCATCGCGAACAGCGCGATCCGGTCGGAGAACCAGAACTGCGCGACGAACATGACCGCCACGAGCGCCACGACCAGCAGCCAGGACTTCAGCAGCACGATCAGCGCGGCGACGAAGGCCACGTACAACAGTCCGAGCAGAAACAAGGTGACCGTCATCCGCACGGTCAGCCCCCGGTCGCTCCGGAATCGGCTCCGCATCTGCATCACCCCGCAGGCAGTCAGGCACTCGCCCCACTGCCAGTGTGCACCCGGGCCCACCCATGAAGCGGTCGTGATCGGCCCTAGGAGCAGCAAAGGCTCAGGACACCCGGGCGTCGAGCAGACGCCGTGCCCGCCCCAGCAGCTCGCCCACCTCCGCCGCCGCCCCGGGCGGCACGCCGACCGGGGCGTACCGGCTCCGCACGGACCGGCGGGCCCGGTCCCGGATCCGCTCGTCCGGGTCGTCGAGCGCCGCGACCGCCGCCCGCAGCCGGACCACCCCGCCCCGCGCGTCCAGCAGCCGGAACGCGGCGGCCCGCACATGCCGCGGCCGACTCCGCGGCCACCCCGCACCGAGCCGCTCGATCAGCTCCTCCTCGGGCACGGCCTCGGCCGAGGGCAGCAGCGCGGCAGTCACCTCACGCACCACACCGGGCGCCGGATCGTCCAGCAACGGTCGCAGCCGCCGTACGTCCGTCACGTCCAGGACCCGCAGCCCGGCGACGGCCCGCGCCCGCACCCCCTCCACGGGATGCCCGAGCAACGCCCACAACACCTCGGCGTCACCCCGCTCCCCGCACTCGGCCAGCCCGATCACGGCCCCCGGCGGCAACCCCTCGGGCTCGGCACACCGCTCCCGGTACCAGGGCAACGGATCCATCCCGCCCTGCCGCACGACATACCGCGCACAGGCCCGCACCAGCCCGGCCCGGTCCGCCAGGAACTCCACCGCCCGCGCCGCCCGTCCCGCCCGCCGCAGGGCGGTGACCCCGGCCGACCTGACCACCGGGCTGCGGGCGCCGAGCAGCGGTTCGAGTACGTCGTCGCAGGCGTCGTCCGGCACGGCGGCCAGGGCGGCGTCGGCGCACAGATTCTGGACGACCGTGTCGGCGTCGCCGGCGGCGGTACGGGCCAGCTCGGCGGGAGAGAGGAGCCGGTGTTCGACGGTCAGGTGGTAGGCGAACCGGCGTAGGGAGCGGTCGCTGCTCCGGAACAGGGTCGCGAGGTCGGCGCGGGGCGCCCGGGGCAGGACCCCGGCGAGCAGCTCGGCGGCGAAAGCCCCGCGGCCCCGGCGGCCGACCAGCAGGATCACCGGCGCGAGCGCGACGGCGTCGTCCGGCGTGAGCATCTCCCGGAGCAGGTCCCGGGCCCGCTCCCGCACCGGGTCCACCCAGTCGGCACAGCGGATGACGACCAGCGGCAGCAGCCGGGGGTACCGGGCCGCGCTCCGCAGCGCCAGCGCACGCGTCCGGCCGTCGCGGTGGCAGAGGGCGAGGGCCAGCCGGCCCTCGTCGAGCCGGCTCAGGTCGGCGGGCAGCGGCGCGCTGCGTTCCCACTCGGAGCGGGCCTGCTCCCGGTACCAGGACCAGCCCACTTCTCGCACCCCGATGTCCAGCGCGAGCCACGACCCGGGGTCGGCGAGGGCGAGCGCGGCCTCCAGGGGCGCACCCCCGGCCAGCCTGACCGCCGCCGCTGCCCCGTCCTGTGTGGTGACCGTGTTCATGTCTAGTACGGCTCTAGTACGGCGCCTGGAACCGGGCGTATCCCAGCACCAGGATCACCGCCGCCACGCACCCCAGTACGATCGTCGTCGACACCCATGACGACCTGCGCGGCGCGACCGGATCCGGGTCGCCCCGGAACGGCACCGGCTCCGGCGGGTTCTCCTTCCAGCGCGCGGCCAGCATCCGGGCCCGCGCCGAGGGCTCCTTGTGTTCGGCCCGGTCCGCCCACCTGAGGTCGAACTCCCGCTGGTCGTCGTCCTGTTCGGCCATCGCCGTATCCCCCGTCATCCGTTGTCGAACAGCTGTGCCGGAAACCATACGACGGCGCCCCCGCCCTGAGAAACAGGAAACGGGGGCGCCGGACGGCTCACGCGTGCTGCGCACGCGGTCCGATCACACGTCGAAGTAGAGCTCGAACTCGTGCGGGTGCGGACGCAGCTGCAGCGGGGCGATCTCGTTCGCGCGCTTGAAGTCGATCCAGGTCTCGATCAGGTCGGACGTGAAGACGTCGCCCGCGAGCAGGAACTCGTGGTCGCGCTCGAGGGAGTCGAGGACGGCCGGGAGCGAGGTCGGGACCTGCGCGACGTTCGCGTGCTCCTCGGGAGCCAGCTCGTAGAGGTCCTTGTCGATCGGCTCGGCCGGCTCGATCTTGTTCTTGATGCCGTCGAGGCCCGCGAGGAGCAGGGCCGAGAAGGCCAGGTAGGGGTTGCCGGAGGAGTCGGGCGCGCGGAACTCGACGCGCTTGGCCTTCGGGTTGGAACCCGTGATCGGGATACGCATGGCCGCGGAGCGGTTGCGCTGCGAGTACACCAGGTTGATCGGCGCCTCGAAGCCCGGGACCAGACGGTGGTAGGAGTTCACCGTCGGGTTGGTGAAGGCCAGCAGCGACGGGGCGTGCTTGAGGATGCCGCCGATGTAGTAGCGGGCCGTGTCCGACAGGCCCGCGTAGCCGGCCTCGTCGTAGAACAGCGGGTCGCCGTTGCTCCACAGCGACTGGTGCACGTGCATGCCCGAGCCGTTGTCACCGAAGATCGGCTTCGGCATGAAGGTCGCGGTCTTGCCGTTGCGCCAGGCCACGTTCTTCACGATGTACTTGAAGAGCTGCAGGTCGTCGGCGGCGGCGAGCAGGGTGTTGAACTTGTAGTTGATCTCCGCCTGGCCGGCGGTGCCCACCTCGTGGTGCTGGCGCTCGACCTGGAGACCGGACTTGGCCAGCTCCAGGGAGATCTCGGCGCGCAGGTCGGCGAAGTGGTCGACCGGCGGGACCGGGAAGTAGCCGCCCTTGTAGCGGACCTTGTAACCGCGGTTGTCCTCCAGCGCACCGGTGTTCCAGGCGCCGGCCTCGGAGTCGATGTGGTAGAAGGACTCGTTCGCCGAGGTGGCGAAACGGACGCTGTCGAAGACGTAGAACTCGGCCTCGGGACCGAAGTACGCGGTGTCCGCGATACCGGTCGACGCGAGGTAGGCCTCGGCCTTCTTGGCCACGTTGCGCGGGTCACGGGAGTACTGCTCGCCCGTGATCGGGTCGTGGATGAAGAAGTTGATGTTCAGCGTCTTGTCACGGCGGAACGGGTCCACCCGCGCGGTCGAGAGGTCGGCGCGCAGGGCCATGTCGGACTCGTGGATGGCCTGGAAACCACGGATCGACGAACCGTCGAACGCGAGCTCCTCGTCCGGGTCGAACGCCTCGACGGGCAGCGTGAAGTGCTGCATGACGCCCGGCAGGTCGCAGAACCGGACGTCGATGAACTTGACGTCCTTGTCCGCGATGAACTTCTTGGCCTCGTCGGCGTTCTGGAACATCCAGCTCCTCCTACTCCCGGCCGTTCCCGTGCCGGGGTGGTAGTTCGTTCGTGCGGCCAGTGCGGTGGCACACGCTCCCCCCGACCCTAGGGACGGGTGATTTCTCGGGCGTGACCCATTTGTTTCGCACAAGTTAACCGGACTCCGTCCGATTCACCCACCTGTCCGGATCGCGAAACGGGGGCAGTACCGTGGACGCGTGGACAAGAGGGAAGCAATCGGATCGTGGCTCTCGGGCCCCCGCGCGGCCGCAGAGGACGCCGGTGTCGACTTCGGATACAGGGGCGAACAGCTCGGCCTGCCCGAGGAGGGTCCGGGCTCGATCGCCCGCCCCGGCCGGCGGCTCGGAGCACTGGCCGTGGACTGGGGCCTGTGCCTCCTGATCGCATACAGCTTGATCACCGACGGCTACACCCCCTCCACCAGCAACTGGACCCTGCTGGTCTTCCTCGTGGTCAGCCTCCTCACGGTGGGTACGCTCGGCTTCACCCCCGGCAAGCGCCTCTTCGGCCTGCGGGTGGTGTCCCTGGAGACCGGCACCGTGCGGCCCCTGGGCTCGCTGATCCGCACGGTCCTGCTGTGCCTGGCGCTCCCGGCCCTGATCTGGGACCGCGACGGCCGGGGCCTGCACGACCGGCTGGCCCGCACGGTCGAGGTGCGGATGTAGAGCAGCTCCTATGCCTCTGTAGGGCAGCCCCTATGCCTCGCGATACGACGATGGGGGCGCCCGGAGATCTCCGGGCGCCCCCATCGTCGTATCCGTACGAGCGCGGTCAGCGCGCCTTCGGCCCGCCCTTCGGCAGGCGCATCCCCTTGGGCATGGGCCCCTTCGGGAGCGGCATGTTGCTCATCAGGTCGCCCATCGCGCGCAGCCGGTCGTTGGTCGCCGTGACCTGCGGGCCGGTGAGGACGCGGGGGAACTTCAGCAGGGTGGTCCGCAGCTTCTTCAGCTCGGTCTGGCCCTCGCCCGTGCCGACGATCACGTCGTGCACCGGGACGTCCGCGACGATGCGGTTCATCTTCTTCTTCTCGGCGGCCAGGAGGGTCTTCACCCGGTTCGGGTTGCCCTCGGCGACCAGCACGATGCCCGCCTTGCCGACGGCGCGGTGCACCACGTCCTGGCTACGGTTCATCGCCACCGCGGGGGTCGTCGTCCAGCCCCGGCCGACGTTGTCGAGCACGGCCGCGGCGGCGCCCGGCTGGCCCTCCATCTGGCCGAAGGCGGCCCGCTCGGCGCGGCGCCCGAACACGATCGCCGTCCCGAGGAAGGCGAGCAGGAAGCCCAGGATGCCCAGGTAGACCGGGTGGCCGATCAGGAAACCGATCGCGAGAAAGACACCGAAGATGAGGAGGAAGACACCCGCGAGCACCAGACCGATCGTCTTGTCGGCTTTGCGGGTCATCTTGTACGTCAGGGCGATCTGCTTCAGTCGCCCGGGGTTCGCGGCGTCCGCCGCGCTGTCACTTCTCGCCATGCCACGAAGTCTACGTGGCCCCGGAAGTGCCGACGACGGCAGTGTCCGGGGGGAGCGGTGGGGAGGGGTGTGGGGTGGGGAGCGGTCGAGCGGGTCGGTCAGGAGGAGCGGGCGGAGGTGACCGCTTCGAGCACGCGCTGCGCCTCGACACGGTCCTTGGCGCGACGGCGGTCCTCCAGCACGGAGGTCCAGGCGTTGCGGCGGGCGGTGCGCTGTCCGCTGCTCATGAGGAGCGACTCGACGGCGCGCAGGGCGGTGGTGAAGGACGGGATCGCGGTGGCGCGAACGGGCGCGGCCTGCATGGGAAGGTCCCCCTCGGGCGGCTTCGGATGGAGGTGTACGTGGTGTGATACCAGCGTCACTGTTCGGTGTTACCAGGGCGTGACCGACCGGTCAAACGCCAATGAAGCCTTGATGTGGGGCATTCGGGGGGCGTGAAACGCCGAAGCGGTCCCGACCGGGGCCCTCATCTGCGAGGACGGTCGGGACCGCGTCGTTTCGGCCGTTACTGGCCAGTAGCTCCTTGTGCGCGAGTTCACACGCTTGCCCCGCGCCCGTATGGCGCAAGGCGGTTGGCGGATGTCGCCCAGGTCACACGGCCTGCGAGGCCACGAAGGCGCCTCCCCGCTGCGGAGCAGCAGAATGTCGCTGCTCCACGGCCATCCGGTACAGCCGGCCGGCGCGGTACGAGGAGCGGACCAGCGGACCGGACATCACACCGGAGAAACCGATCTGCTCGGCCTCCTCCTTCAGCTCCACGAACTCCTGCGGCTTCACCCAGCGCTCGACGGGGTGGTGGCGCACGGAGGGGCGCAGGTACTGCGTGATGGTCACGAGCTCGCAGCCGGCCTCGTGCAGCTGCTTCAGCGCCTCGCTGACCTCCTCACGGGTCTCGCCCATGCCGAGGATCAGGTTGGACTTGGTGACCAGGCCGTAGTCGCGGGCCTCGGTGATGACCTTGAGCGAGCGCTCGTAGCGGAAGCCGGGGCGGATCCGCTTGAAGATCCGGGGGACCGTCTCGACGTTGTGCGCGAAGACCTCGGGGCGGGAGGCGAAGACCTCGGCCAGCAGCTCGGGGACCGCGTTGAAGTCGGGGGCGAGCAGCTCGACCTTGGTGCGGCCGGCCTCGCGGGAGGAGGTCTGCTCGTGGATCTGGCGGACCGTCTCCGCGTACAGCCAGGCGCCGCCGTCCTCCAGGTCGTCGCGGGCGACGCCGGTGATGGTGGCGTAGTTCAGGTCCATGGTGACCACGGACTCGCCGACCCGGCGCGGCTCGTCCCGGTCCAGCGCCTCGGGCTTGCCGGTGTCGATCTGACAGAAGTCGCAGCGCCGGGTGCACTGGTCGCCGCCGATGAGGAAGGTCGCCTCCCGGTCCTCCCAGCACTCGTAGATGTTGGGGCAGCCGGCTTCCTGGCACACGGTGTGCAGCCCCTCGCTCTTCACGAGGTTCTGCATCTTGGTGTACTCGGGGCCCATTTTCGCCCGGGTCTTGATCCACTCGGGCTTGCGCTCGATGGGGGTCTGGCTGTTGCGGACCTCCAGGCGCAGCATCTTGCGTCCGTCGGGTGCGACTGCGGACACGACCGGCTCCCTAGCGATTGATTCTTCGGCGTGCTCAAGGGTACGCCCGTTGATTTGAAAGCCCGCTGCCCGTGTCAGGCCGCCGGTGTCTTCTCGATCACCCTCGGCTTCAGCTCCGCGTTCTCCAGGATGTCCCGCAGATGCCGCTCCGCCACCGGCAGTACGTCGTCGATGGTGACGTCCCGCCCCAGCTCGCTTGCCAGGGAGGTGACGCCGGCGTCCCGGATGCCGCACGGGATGATCCGGTCGAACCACTTGGTGTCCGGGTTCACGTTCATCGCGAAGCCGTGCATCGTGACGCCCTTGGCCACCCGGATGCCGATCTGGGCCAGCTTGCGGTCCTCGCGGCGCTGCCCCGCGTTGGACGGCGCGTACTCGGGGCCGTTGAGCCGCGGGTCGAACTCCTCGTCGGTGAGCCGGGGGTCGAAGTCCAGGGAGAGTCCGCCGATCAGCGGCCGCTGCTCCACCGGGTCGCCCAGCACCCACACCCCGCTGCGCCCCTCGACCCGGGTGGTCCGCAGGCCGAACTCCGCGCAGGTGCGGATCAGCGCCTCCTCCAGCCGGCGTACGTGTGCGACGACGTCCACCGGGCGCGGCAGCTTCTGGATCGGGTAGCCCACCAGCTGGCCCGGCCCGTGCCAGGTGATCTTGCCGCCGCGGTCCACGTCGACGACCGGCGTGCCGTCGAGGGGGCGCTCGTTGTCGGCGGTGCGGCGGCCCGCCGTGTAGACCGGCGGGTGCTCCAGGAGCAGCAGGGTGTCGGGGATCTCGTCGGCGAACCGGGCCGCGTGCACCCGGCGCTGTTCGTCCCAGGCCTCCTGGTACTCCACGGCCTCGGCACCGAAACCCATACGGACGAACCGCAACTCACCCACGGCAAGCGCCTCCCTGGAAGGTCGTAAGGCACGAAACGCGCCCAAGCCACTGTACGTCCGCGCGCTCCGCGTCAGCCGCACGGGCAATCCTCACACGATCGGATGAATGAGCGTCGAGATGTGCGATCGGCTGCTTACGCTCCGCTACATTCGCGCCGTTCACGAGGCATCAGGCCTGATCACAGCACTCAGGGCACTTCATCCGGGCACGTCAGAGGCCCGGGAGGCAGGAGACCGCACCGCAGATGACGGAACGACCCGCGCAGCGCACCCCCAACCGCCAGCTCGCCGCGCTCATCTCAGAAGCAGGGTTCTCCAACGCGGGTCTGGCCCGTCGCGTCGATCAGCTGGGTCTCGAACACGGGCTGGATCTCAGATACGACAAGACCTCCGTCACCCGGTGGCTGCGCGGGCAGCAGCCCCGGGGCACCACCCCCGCCCTCATCGCCGAGGTCTTCACCCGCCGTCTGGGCCGCCGGCTGACCGCCCAGGACCTCGGCCTGGACGCCTGTGCGCCGGTCTACGCGGGCCTGGAGTTCGCCGGGACCCCCGAGGAGGCCATCGACATCGTCGGCGGGCTGTGGCGCAAGGACTCCGGCAGCCACGCCGAGCTGCGCAAGATCGCCTTCACGCCGGCGGGGCTCGTCGTCCCGAGCCGTGACTGGCTGATCGGGCGGGCCGACGAGAAGGTGGCCCGCGGCGAACAGACTCCCCGGGTGCCGGTCCAGAGCCGTCCGGCGCCGCCCCGGACGACGGGCCTGAAGACCGCCCCCGCGGTCCCGCTCGCCGTGCCCCGCCAGCGCGGCCAGGGCAGCGAACGCGGCCCCGGCCAGCGGGTCACCGGCGGCGACATCTCCGCGCTCCGCTCGGTGGGCGAGCTCTTCCGCAGCCTCGACAACATGTACGGCGGCGGCCACGCCCGCCAGGCGCTCGTGCGCTACCTGGAGCACGAGTGCGAGCCGATGCTGCGCGGCACGTACGGCGAACAGACCGGCCGCCGGCTCTTCGGCGCCGCCGCCGACCTCACCCGGCTGGCCGGCTGGACCTCCTTCGACATCGCCGCGCACGGCCTCGCCCAGCGCTACTTCGTGCAGTCCCTGCGCCTCGCCCAGGCGGCCGGGGACCGGGCGTACGGCTCCTTCGTCCTGGTCACCATGAGCCGCCAGGCCGTCTATCTGGGACACGGACGCGAGGCCGTCCAGCTCGCTCGGGTCGCCCAGCAGGGCGTCGGCACCGGCGCCCCGCCCGTCGTGCAGGCCCTGCTGCACGCGGCCGAGGCGCGCGGGCACGGCGTGCTCGGCGAGGTGCGGGCCTGCACGGCCGCCCTGGTGCGGGCCGAGCGGGCCCTGGAGGCGGCCAGGGCGGGCGACGAGGTGCCGTACTGGGCGCGGTTCTTCGACGAGGGGCAGCTGGCCGACGAGTTCGGGCACTGCCACCGCGACCTCCAGCAGTTCCGGGCCGCCGCGCAGCACGCCGAACGCTCCCTCCAGCTGCGTCCCGTCGCCTACGCCCGCAGCCGGCTCTTCTGCCGCGTCGTCCTCGCCTCCGCCCGCCTGGGCCTCGGCGAACTCGACCAGGCCTGCCAGCTGGCCGCCGAGGCGGCCGTGCAGGCGGCGGAGATGCGGTCGGTCCGGGCGGTGGAGTACGTCAAGGACTTCGAGCGCCGGCTGGAGCCGTACAAGGACGCGGCGCCGGTGAGGAGTTATCGCGACAAGGTATCGACGCTCGGCTGAGGCGCCCTGAAGGGGCGCGGGGAACTGCGCGACCAGCCACGACGGCGCCGCAGCCGAACCACGACGTCAGGCAGCCTGTGCAGCAGCACCTCGTACCGGATCCGCACGGTGCATGGATCCCCCCGCCCCCAGATCGGAGAGAATCGCCGCCGCCGCCCGGTGTGCCGAGTGCAGGGCGCCCTGGACGGTGCTGGTGTCGCGGTGGTCGCCGCACACGTACAGGCCCGCGAGGAGCCGTACCGCCCGCCGCAGATCGTGCGGCGGGCGCATCGCGGGAACCGCTTCGGTGGTGCGGTGGACGGCGAGGGTCTCCCAGCGGGCGGTGGCGGTGCCGTAGAGCCGGGCGAGGTGCATGCGTACGGCGGTGTCGACGTCGTCGGGCGGGGTGCCCAGGACCGTGGAGGAGATCAGGGCGCGGCCCTCGGGCGCGCGGGACGGGTCGACGGCGCTGACCACCGTGGTGTGTGCGACCGGACCGCCGCGGTCGGCGTCCAGCAGCAGGGACGCGCCGGTCGCCGGGGGCTCGTCCGTGGTGTGGTGGACGACCGTCACGGGGTGGAAGTCGGGCACGCGCAGGCCGGGCAGCAGTTCGGCGGCGGTGCGCGCGTCGGTGGCCACCAGGACCGCGCGGCAGCGGAACTCGCCGTGCTCGGCGGTGGTCACCGAGGTCGTGGAGACCGAGGTGACCCGGACGCCGGTGTGCACGGTGCCCGGCGGCAGGGTGCGCGCGAGCAGCTCCGGCAGCACCTCGGCGCCGCCCTCGGGTACGCACAGCCGGCCCGCCGCGAAGGCCCGCAGCGCGAGGTCCGCGCAGCGGCTGGAGGTGGTGAGGTCCGGGTCGCAGAGCAGGGCGGCGAGCAGCGGGCGCAGGAAGCCGTCGATCGTGCGGGCGGGCAGCCCGCGCGCGGCCAGCGCCTCGGCGGCCGCCGACTCCGGGCGGCGCAGCAGCCGTTCGGCGGGAGTGGCCGCGATCCGGGTGAGCGCGGCGCCCAGGCGGGCCTGGTCCACGGCGGTCCCCAGCGGGGCACCGGGCCGGACCCTGGGCGGCGGGACGGGCTGCCAGGGCGCGCCCGACCGGCCCCCGGGCAGGGACACACCCCGGCCCCCGGGCAGGGGCACGGCCCGGCCGCCCGGCAGCGGTACCGCCCGGGAGGCGCCCGTCCGCGGCCGGGGCAGCGCGCCCGGCCGAGGGGCGCTCGCCAGGGCGCGTACGGCGTGGAGTGCGCCCCTCGCGCTCCCCACGCCCGCCTGCGCGCCGGCGCGGTGGTGGCGCCCGTCGCTGTGCAGCAGGACGCCGGGGGCGAAGGGGCGCAGCACCAGCGCGTCGAGCCCCGGGGTCAGGCCCAGTTCGGGATACGCCGTGGACAGCAACTGCCCGATGCGGTCGAGCCGGAAGCCGTCGACCTTCTCGGTCGACATGCGGCCGCCCACGCCATGGGCGGCCTCCAGGACTGCGGTCGTTATTCCTGCGCTGGTCAGCCGATGTGCGGCGGAGAGTCCGGCGACTCCGGCTCCCACGACGACGACGTCTGCCTGGTACGCGGGCTCAAGCACGTGCCCCTCCTCGAGGATTGCGCGGCCGGTGGAGACGTCATGCCCCCAACTGGCGTCCGGGATACCCGAGTTCGGATCGAGGGTAGGGCCGTGATCGGTCAGGAACAGTCGCGCATGGACAGGGCACGGTCGCACAGCGGTCGCATACGGTCGCCGGGGGTGGGCACACCCGGTCGCACGCCCCCGTACGGGACCTCTCACGCCGCACACCCGGCGGCTCACGCCGCGCGGATGGCGTCCTCGATCCCGGGGAACGCGAACGTGAACCCGGACTCCAGCAGCCGCTTCGGCACCACCCGCGCACTGCCCAGCACGTCCCCGGCCATCTCGCCCAGCACCGTCCGCAGCACCGGTGCCGGCACCGCGAACAGCGTCGGACGGCGCAGCACCCGCCCCATCGCCTCGGTGATCTCACGGTTCGTCAGCGGCTCCGGCGCGGTCAGGTTGAACGGCCCCGACAGATCGTCACGGTCCATCAGATGCCGGATCGCCGCGACCTCGTCGTGCAGCGCGATGTAGGACCAGTACTGCCGCCCGTCGCCCATCCGCCCCCCGAGACCGGCCAGGAACAGCGGGAACAGCCTGCCCCAGGCCCCGCCCCCGCGCGCCACGACCAGACCGGTCCGGGGGAACACCGTCCGCACGCCGGCCTCCTCGGCGGGCGACGCGGCCGCCTCCCACTGCACGCACAGCTCCGGCAGGAAGCCGGTCCCGGCGGGAGCGCCCTCGTCCACGACCCGGTCGCCGGTCTCGCCGTAGATGCCCATGGCGCTGCCGTTCACGAACACCCGCGGCGGTTCGTCGAGCAAGGCGACCGCCTTCGCGAGACCCGCCGTGGCATGCACCCGGCTGTCGTGGATCCGCTTCTTGTACGCGTCCGACCACCGCCGGTCCCCGACCCCCGCGCCCGCCAGGTTGACCACGGCGTCGCACCCCGCGAGCCCCGCCGCGTCCACCCGCCCGCGCTCCGGATCCCACCGCACCTCGTCCGCGCCCCGGGGCGCACGGCGCACCAGCCGGACCACCTCGTGCCCGTCGGCGGTCAGGGACCGCACCAGGGCGCTGCCGATGAGACCGGAGGCGCCGGCCACCGCGACGCGCGTTCGTTCCTGTTCCATGAGGTCATCCTGCCGCGCGCCGGGATAAAACCCCCGTCGGGTCGCGGTCCCCGCGCCTTAGGGTGACGCCCATGCCCGAGCCCGATGAATTCCGTATCCGTACCGCCCGGTCCGCCGACGACGAGGCGCTCGCCCTCATCGACCGGCTCACCTGGTCGCACCTGCACGCCGTCATGCCCCGGCCGGCGCCCGACGAGCCCTTCTTCGACGAGCGGCACCTCCCCGAGGACTACCTGGTCGCCGAGCTCGGCGACCGTGTCGTCGGCTATGTCCGCCTGGTACCCCCCACCTCACTCGCCGCCACCGCGCACGTCCGCCAGATACAGGGCCTCGCCGTCGCCGACGAGGCACGCGGCAAGGGCCTCGGACGGGCGCTGCTCCGGGCCGCCGTCGAGGAGACACGCAGGGTGGGCGCGCGCCGCATCACGCTGCGCGTCCTCGGCCACAACACCCCGGCCCGCAAGCTGTACGAGTCCGAGGGGTTCGTGGTGGAGGGGATCCTGCCGGAGGAGTTGCTGCTGGGCGGTGAGTACGTGGACGACGTCCTCATGGGGCGCCCGGTGTGACGGTCAGGAACTGGTGAGCTCGCCCGTGTCCACCGGCGCCGTCGCCTTCGCCGCCCGCGCGGCGTCGCCGGCCACCTCGGTCGCCGTCAGCACATAGCCCGTCTCGTCGTCGGAGGTGGAACGGGCGAAGACGACGCCGTACACCTCGCCGCCGGTGGTCAGCAGCGGACCGCCGGAGTTGCCGGGGCGGACCGTGGAGCGGATCGAGTAGATCTCGCGGGTGACGGTCGAGTCGTTGTAGATGTTCCGCCCGGTCGCCTTCACCTTGTTCGCGACCGTGGCGGCCTGGAGGTTGAGGTCGCCGTCCTGCGGATAGCCCGCGACGACCGCCTCGTCGCCCCGCTTCGCGGAGTCGTCGAACCGCAGCACGGGGGCGCGCAGCTGGGGCACGTACAGCACGGCCACGTCCTTGTCCGGGTCGAAGAGCACCACCGTGGCCTCGTACGAGGTCCCCACGCCGCCGACGCGCACACTCGGGTGGTCGATGCCCGCCACCACATGGGCGTTGGTCATCACATGCTCGTGCGCGTACACGAACCCGCTGCCCTCGCGGCCCTGGTCGCCCGTGGAGCCCTCGATCTTCACCGTGCTCAGCTTGGCCGCGTTGGTCGCGCTCGTCGTCACGCTGTCGCCGCTGGGCTTGGCGACCTGCGCCGTCGACTCGTTCTCGAACGGGTTGAAGACCTGCGGGAAGCCCGCCGCGGTCAGCGCGGAGGTGGCGTTGGAGAACCAGGCCGGAGTGGTGTCCGGCATGGCGTCCTGCACCGCCCCGAGCAGCTTGGAGTCCCGGATCGCCGAGGTCACCACCGGCGACGAGGACGCGGCCAGCACGCTCGCCGCCACCCACGCCACGATCAGCACCGCCACCGCGTTCGCCGCCGCCCCGCCGACCCCGTCGGCCACCCTGAGCGGCCCCCGGTCCAGTTCCCGCCGCAGCCGCAGCGCCAGGCGTCCCGCCAGCTCGTGTCCGAACGCCGCCGGGACCAGGACCGTGAACACCGCGGTCAGCGTCGCCGCCGTGGTCCCCGGCGTCACCAGGTTCATCAGCCACGGCAGCGCCCACACGCCGATCACCGCGCCGCCCACGAACCCGGCCAGCGAGACACATCCGGCCACCAGTCCACGCCGGTAGCCGGAACCGGCGTAGGCCAGGATCACCAGCACCAGCAGGATGTCGAGCAGGTCCACAGAGCCGCCTTTCTCTAGGACCCTTCAGTACGTGGGGGACGGGCCCAGTGATCAGCCGCACGCACCGCGCCTGAACGCAATCGGCCACGCGCATGCACCCTGGAAAACGCCCTGGACCGGGACGATGGTTCCACCAGGTGGCACAGCACACATCGCGGGCCGGGCGGAACCGGCCGACAGTGGGTGCATGTGTGCCCTCCGACCGGGCCCCCACCGGGCCCGGGGAACGCGAAGAGCGAGGCGCCCGGCGCGTATACCGGGCCCGCTCCTCGTGTTTCTGGGCTGCCTGCCCGGGTTCGCCGCCGTCGCCGCCCTGGCGCTGTGCGCGAGCGGCGTCGACCAGACCACCTCGACCCATCTGGCCACGCGCGCCGGCCACCCCACCCCGGCCCGCACGGTGACCTCCGCGTACACCGCGCCCCGGCCGCACATCGTGCCCCGGTCGGCCTGGCTCGACGCCCGCAGCCGGCGCGCCCAGCCGCCGCCGCGCTACGACGACGAGGTCCTCGCCGTCTTCGTCCACCACACCGACTCGCCCAACGGCTACGACTGCGCCGACGCGCCCCGCATCATCCGCTATCTGTACGCCGGTCAGACCGGCGCCCGCGACTGGGACGACATCGGCTACAACTTCCTCGTCGACCGCTGCGGCACCATCTACGAGGGCCGTGCGGGCGGCATCGACCGTCCCGTCACCGGCGCCCACACCCAGGGCTTCAACCACCGCACGGCCGGCATCGCCGCCCTCGGCACGTTCACCGCCGGCGTGCCCGTCCCGCAGGCGATGCTCGACGCGATCGCCGCCCTGACCGCCTGGAAGCTCGGCCCCGCCGGCGTCGACCCGCGCGACATGGTCCGCCTCACCTCCAGCAACAGCCTCAGCCGGTACGCCGCCGGGGTCACCGCCACCCTGCCCGCCCTGGCCGGCCACAACGACGGCTACATGACGAGCTGCCCCGGCGCCGCCCTCACCGCCCGCCTCCCCGAGATCCGCGCGAAGGCCGCCCACCTCCAGGGCCGCACAGCCGCCACAGCACCCTCAGGAACGCTCACAGGAACGCCTTAGGCAGGATTCAGAGTTCTCCCATGCCCACGTCCTACGGTCATGAACAACACAAGCCGACCGGAGGTGGGGACGATGAACAGCAGCCACAGCACGCACGACGGCGGTCACGGCACCGAGGCCACGGCCGCCGGGTGGACCCGGGCCGCCCGCAGCCCGTGGACGGTCCTGTGCGCCGTCGCCGCGGTCGTCCTGGGCCCGGCCGCGGTCACCGCGTCCGCCCTCGAACAGGCCAACAAGGCGCCCCTGCACCACGCCGTGCGCGCCGACCAGACGCAGGCGTACATCCCGACGGACAGCACCCGCCGCAAGCTCGCGGTCTGAGGCCCGGGACGGCGGCTCACTCCTTGAAGCGCGCCCACAGCCGGGGGTACCGCTCGGCGAGCGCCCCCTCGCTCTCGAAGTCGACGGGCGTGCCCTCGGGTTCGGACGGCGCGGGCGGAATGCCCAGGTCCGGGGCGACCGTCCCGGTGAGCTGCTCGTAGGCCTCGTCGGCCGCGTACCCGAGTTCCTCCCCGTCCCCGTCGATCTCCTCGTCGAACTCGTCCAGCAGATCGGCGAGCGTGTCCGGTGCGTGCACCGCGCCCTCGAACGTCTCCCGGCCCTGCCCGATCAGCCAGCACCGGAAGAAGTCGAACGCGTCGTCGCTGGCCCCGTCGAGCAGCACCCACGCGGCGCCCCACAGCTCCCAGGTGTAGGCGCGGTTGTAGCGGGACTCGAAGTGCCGGGCGAAGTCGAGCACGGACTCCGGGTCCAGTCGGAGCAGCCGCTCCACGAGCAGGTCGGCCTGCTCCTCCGGGTCACCCTCGGCGGCATCGCGAGAGGCGTCCACCAGCTCCCAGAACTCCAACTCGTCCATCACGCGTCCAAGCATCGTGCCTGGAGGTGTGCGGCGCACCCGGAGTGCGGGGGATTGTCACTCCCCTCGGTACAACTCCGCCAGCCGGTCCGCCTCCTCGGCGAACCGCCGGCGCAGCGACTCGGGGCGGACCACCTCGGCCTCGGCGCCGAGCGCCGTGAGCTGGGTGTGCGCCACGGGCTCCGACTCCACCCGCAGCGTGACCGTCACCCACCCCTGCCGGTCCGGTTCCCCGGCCGTCGCGAGCGCGTCCCGGGCGGCCACCGGGTCCACGGCGTGCGGCAGTCGTCGCACCCCCGCCTCCGACAGCCGTACGACGACCTCGGCCCGCAGGATCGACCGCGCGAACCGCTCCGCCTGTTCACCCCAGTAGCCGGGCAGATCGAACCCCTCGACTCTGCTGAAACGATCCTTCAGGTACTCGACCCCGACGAACCGGTCGATCCGGTACGTCCGGAAGGACCCGCCCTCGCACACCCGGGCGCACAGGTACCAGACCCCCGCCTTGAGCACGAGCCCGTACGGCTCCAGCTCCCGCTCGACCTCACCCTCGCCCCGCCGGTACCGAGCCCGCACACACCGGTCGTCCCACACCGCGTCCGCGACCACCGCCAGCGCCTGAGGCGTCCGCGGCTCCTGGAACCACGCGGGCGCGTCCAGATGGAACCGCTGCGCCGCCGCCCGCGGCGCGTCCCGCAGCGAGGGCAGCAACGCGGCCGACACCTTCAGCCGGGCCGCCGAGGCCGCGTCCTCGAGCCCCATCTCCCGCAGCGCACCCGGCACCCCGCTCAGGAACAGCGCCTCGGCCTCGCCCCGGGCCAGCCCGGTCAGCCCCGTCCGGTACCCCCCGACCAGCCGGTACCCGCCGGCCCGCCCCCGTTCCGCGTACACCGGCACGCCCGCCTCCGACAGCGCCTGCGCGTCCCGGGTGACGGTCCGCTCGGACACCTCCAGCTCCCGCGCCAGCTCGGCGCCGGTCATGGCGGGGCGGGACTGCAGAAGCAGCACCATCTTGATGAGGCGGGCAGCGCGCATACGGTCATGATGCCGGGGCGCACCGACGGGGAAGGGGGGTACGGCAACCGCCGTACCCCCCTTCCCCGAACCGTGACCTTGGGCCTCTCCGGCGGATCACGCCGCAGACGCGGGGCTCAGGTTGGCTGACCAGTCGTCGCTGCTTCCCTGCGACCTGATCCGCCGGACAGGCCCTACAGGCCGTAGCGCTCGCGCGCCTCCTTCACCGCGGTCGCCTTGACCTCGCCGCGCCGGGCCAGCTGGGCCAGGGCCGCGACGACCACCGACCGCGCGTCGACGCCGAAGTGGCGGCGGGCCGCCTCACGGGTGTCGGAGAGACCGAAGCCGTCCGCGCCCAGCGAGGACCAGTCCTGCTCGACCCACTGCGCGATCTGGTCCGGGACCTGGCGCATGTAGTCGGAGACCGCGAGGACCGGGCCCTCGGCACCCTGCAGCGCCTGACGGACGTACGGCACCCGCTCCTCGCCGCGCAGCAGGCCCGCGTCGGCCTCCAGCGCGTCCCGGCGCAGCTCGGACCAGGAGGTCGCGGACCACACGTCGGCGGCCACGCCCCACTCCTCGGCGAGCAGCTTCTGCGCCTCGAGCACCCAGTGGATGGCCGTACCGGAGCCGAGCAGCTGGATGCGCGGGGCGTTGGCGACCGGGGAGAGCCCGGCCGACTCCGCCGTGTTGAAGCGGTACAGGCCCTTGACGATGCCCTCGTCGATGCCGAGGCCGGCCGGCTTGGCGGGCTGCGGCATCGGCTCGTTGTAGACCGTCAGGTAGTAGAAGACGTTCGGGTCCTCACCCGGGGCGGCCTCGCCGTACATCCGGCGCAGACCGTCCTTGACGATCGTCGCGATCTCGTACGCGAACGCCGGGTCGTACGTCAGCGCGGCCGGGTTGGTCGCGGCGATGACCGGGGAGTGGCCGTCGGCGTGCTGCAGGCCCTCGCCCGTCAGCGTCGTACGGCCCGCCGTGGCGCCCACGAGGAAGCCGCGGCCGAGCTGGTCGCCGAGCTGCCACATCTGGTCGGCCGTGCGCTGCCAGCCGAACATCGAGTAGAAGATGTAGAACGGGATCATCGCCTCGCCGTGCGTCGCGTACGACGTCGAAGCGGCGATGAAGTCGGCCATCGAACCGGCCTCGGTGATCCCCTCGTTGAGGATCTGGCCGTTCTTGGCCTCCTTGTAGTACATCAGCTGGTCGCGGTCGACCGGCTCGTACGTCTGGCCCTTGGGGGAGTAGATCCCGAGCGACGGGAACAGCGACTCCATGCCGAAGGTGCGCGCCTCGTCGGGCACGATCGGCACCCAGCGCTTCCCGGTCTCCTTGTCGCGGACCAGGTCCTTGATCAGGCGGACGAAGGCCATCGTGGTCGCCACGTTCTGCGTGCCGGAGCCCTTGTCGAAGGAGGCGAACGCCTTCTCGGCGGGGGCCGGCAGCGGGGCCGGCGCGTGCGTACGGCGTGCCGGGGCCGGGCCGCCGAGGGCCGCGCGGCGCTCCTGGAGGTAGCGGACCTCGGGGGAGTCGGCGCCCGGGTGGCCGTAGGGGACCACACCGTCGACGAAGTCGCTGTCCTTGATGGGCAGTTCGAGCAGGTCGCGCATCGCCTTGAACTCGTCCACCGTCAGCTTCTTCATCTGGTGGTTGGCGTTCTTCGACGCGAAGCCCTCGCCCAGGGTGTGGCCCTTGACGGTCTGGGCCAGGATCACGGTCGGCGCGCCCTTGAACTCGACGGCGGCCTTGTAGGCGGCGTACACCTTGCGCGCCTCGTGACCACCGCGCGAGAAGTGGAAGCACTCCAGGATCTTGTCGTCGGACAGCAGCTTGGCCATCTCGGCCAGCGCCGGGTCCTTGCCGAAGAAGTCCTGGCGGATGTAGGCGGCGTCACGGGTCTGGTACGTCTGCACCTGGGCGTCCGGTACCTCGCGCAGGCGGCGTACGAGCGCGCCGGTCGTGTCGAGCTGGAACAGCTCGTCCCAGGCGGAGCCCCAGAGGGTCTTGACGACGTTCCAGCCCGCGCCGCGGAACTGGGCCTCCAGCTCCTGCACGATCTTGAAGTTGGCGCGGACCGGACCGTCGAGGCGCTGCAGGTTGCAGTTGATGACGAAGGTCAGGTTGTCGAGACCCTCGCGGGAGGCGAGCGCGAGTGCGGCGGTCGACTCCGGCTCGTCCATCTCGCCGTCGCCGAGGAAGGCCCACACGTGGGACGCGGAGACGTCCTTGATGCCGCGGTTGGTCAGGTACCGGTTGAAGCGGGCCTGGTAGATGGCGGAGAGCGGACCGAGACCCATGGAGACGGTCGGGAACTCCCACAGCCAGGGCAGGCGGCGCGGGTGCGGGTAGGAGGGCAGGCCGTTGCCGGCGGACTCGCGGCGGAAGTTGTCCAGGTGGGACTCGTTCAGCCGGCCGTCGAGGAAGGCGCGGGCGTAGATGCCGGGGGAGGCGTGGCCCTGGATGTAGAGCTGGTCGCCCGAGCCGTCGGCCTCCTTGCCCTTGAAGAAGTGGTTGAAGCCGGTCTCGTAGAGCCAGGCCGCGGAGGCGAAGGTGGCGATGTGGCCGCCGACGCCGTACTTGGAGCCGCGGGTGACCATCGCGGCCGCGTTCCAGCGGTTCCACGCGGTGATCTTCCGCTCCATCTCCTCGTCACCGGGCGCGGACGGCTCGGCGGCGGTGGGGATGGTGTTGACGTAGTCGGTCTCGAGGAGCTTGGGCAGCGCGATGCCGTTGCCCTCCGCCCTCTCCAGCGTGCGGCGCATCAGATACGCGGCACGGTGCGGGCCGGCCGCCTGGGCGACCGCGTCCAGCGAGGCCTGCCATTCGGCGGTCTCCTCCGGGTCGCGGTCCGGGAGCTGGTCGAGCTCGCTCGGCTGGATGGCGTTGGGGTCGGTCATGTCGCCGCCTTCCTCAGTCGAAGGGGGTTCCCTCATCGGTAAGGGGTTCGGGGGTGCCCTTGGTCTTTGGCAGGACAGGGCTGGGGCTCTTGTGGGAGCCCGTCGGCGACTGTAACTCCCTGATCGATGATCGATCAAAGGTTCTCGGGCAAAAACTGTCGGTCTCGGAGAAATTGGCATGCGGTGCCAGCGATCCGGGCACGCGGTGCCGCGTTTTGCCTGCTCGGATGAGGGATGAGGGGTGTGAGTGTGCGCCGCTGCCTAGGTCATCGCTCCCTGGGCCGGCTTGGGGGATTCCATGCGGCCGGGCTCGGTGGCGGGCCGCTCACGCTGCTCGCCCCGCTCCTGTGTCCCGCGCTGCTGCCGCTGCTCGCGCGTGATCACCTCGGTGGCGGCACCGACGGCCAGCGCGACCGGCCACTCCAGGACCTCCAGGGCGGCCATGCCGCCGAGGGCCCCGTAGAAGGCCATCTTGCGCAGCGAAGGGAGCTTCGAGGGGAGCATCGAGGTCGCCGAGCGGGCGCCGGTGAACATGTCGCCGGGGGTCACGTACGGGATGGGAACCCGCGGATGCGCGGTGTGCATGTGCAGCACCCTGCCGGCCGCGTGCTTCTCCTGGTCCTGTGTGCCGGACTCCTGCTGGGGCATGGGCTGAGTCTGCGGAGAAGTCATCTCCGTCCTCCCTCGGGATGGGAACGGATCTCTCTCCATGCCGCCTTCCATCCCCCGGCGCGGATAAACGGCGCAATCAGCGCCAATCAGGCGTAGTTGGCTGCGGGTGCCACGGGACGTCCGGCTGCGACGAACGACTTCCAGAGCATGACCGACAGACGTATCAGGGCCGCCTCGAGCAGGGCGATCGCCACGTTGGTCAGGGCGGTGGTGAGGATGTGCGGCATGGTGCGGCCGCCTTTCGTGCGCAACGTGCGGGGACGGCTCCCTTTGTCCGCTCTCATCCCGTCTGCGGGGCGGCGGCCAGGTGTCCTTCAGGTGAACTCTGGCTTGCCGCGCGGAGGCGCTGCACCAGGACGGGCACCACGACGGACGCCACCGCCGACGCCACCGCGATCGTCCAGGCCACGGGCCCCAGGGGCCGGCTGCCGAAGAAGTGGCTGAGACCCGGCACCGTCACCACCACGACGAGCGTCACCAGCGACCCCACCACGGCCGCGGCGACCAGGGGATCGCGGCCCGCGTCCTGCAGCGTCTGCAGCAGCTGGGAGGAGACGAGCGCGACCAGGGACACGGTGTCCGCGCGCCCCCGGGTCCCGGTCGCCCGGGCGAGGATCCAGGCGCCGGCGGCGGCCGCCGTGGTGACGACGGCCCGCAGCCGCATGTGCCGGGTCAGGGCAGCCCCGAGCGACGCCTCCGGGCCCTCCGCGAGCAGCCGGTCGGGGTCGTCGGCCGGCGGCCGGGCGGCGATCGCCATGGCCGGCAGCATGTCCGTGAGCAGGTTGACCAGAAGCAGCTGACGCGCGTTGAGCGCGCTGCCGCCGGTCAGCAGACCGGTCGCCAGGGTGAACACGATCTCCCCGACGTTGCCGCCGAGCAGGATGCCCAGCGCCTTGCGCACCGACGCCCACATGGCCCGGCCCTCCACGATCGCGTCGACGATCGTCTCGATGCGGTCGTCGGTGACCACCACGTCGGCGGCGGAGCGGGCCGCCGGCGTCGCCCGCGAGCCGAGGGCGATGCCGACGTCGGCGATCCGGATGGCGGGCGCGTCGTTGGCGCCGTCGCCGGTGACCGCCACGATCCGGCCGGTCGAGCGCAGCGCGCCGACGATACGGACCTTGTGCGCCGGGGTGACCCGGGCGAACACCGTGACGTCCGGCAGCGCCCCGGCGAGCGCGTCGTCGTCGAGGTCGTCCAGCTCCGCTCCCGTCATCAGCCGCGGTTCCTCGCCCGGTCGCAGCTCCCGGGCGATCGCGGCGGCGGTACTCGGATGGTCGCCGGTGACCATGACGATCCGCACCCCGGCCCGGGCCAGCCGGTTCACGCTCTCGGCGGCGGTGGTCCGCACCGGGTCGGCGAGCCCCAGCAGGCCCAGCAGACACAGGCCGTCGAGGTTCTCGTCGCTGAGGTCCGCGGCCTCGGCGAGCTCGCCGTCGTCCCGCGGCGCGTCCGGCGCCAGGACGTGCTCGGCGACCGCGAGCACCCGCAGGCCCTGCCGGGCCAGCCGGTCGACCTCCGCCTCGGTCTCCTCCCGCGCCCGGTCGCCGAACGGCTCGTCGTCGCCGTCGCGGCGCACCCGGTCGCAGCGGGCCAGGACGACCTCCGGCGCGCCCTTGACCACGATCCGTGCCCGGCCGCCCGAGCGCCCCAGCACGGCATGGAACCCGCGCCCCGGCTCGAACGGCAGCTCCGTGACCCGCTCCCAGGTGTCCGAGCCATGCCCCGCGGCCCGCGCCGGGGCCTCGCCGAGCAGCTCGGCCGCGGCCGCGATCGCCCGGTCGGTGGGATGGGTGAGCCCCGAAGCCGGACCCGGCGGACCCGCCAGGGCCGCCGTGGCCACCACCCGCCGCAGCGCCGGGCCGAAACCGTCCGGATGCCGGCTCTCCCGCCCGTCGGACACCTGCTGCAGGGTGATCCTGCCCTCGGTGAGCGTGCCGGTCTTGTCGAAGCACAGCACATCGGTGCGCCCCAGCGCCTCGATCGTGGACGCGCCGCGCACGAGGGTGTCCCGGGCGGACAGCCGACGGGCCGCCGCCAGCTCCGCGACCGTCGCGACGAACGGCAGCCCCTCCGGTACGGCGGCCACGCACAGGCTCACCGCGGAGCCCAGGGCGGCGCCCAGCGGCCGGCTGCGCACCAGGTCGACGGCGAACAGCGCGACGCCCGCCGCCACCGACATCGGCAGGAACCACCGCCCCAGTGCCTTGAGCCGCCGCTCCACGCCGCTCTCCGGCGGCCCGTCCTCGGGACCCGCCTGGGCGGCGCTGCCCGCCTCGGTGGCGGCCCCGGTGGCGACGACCACGGCGAGCGCGTGCCCCGCCGCCACCGTCGTCCCCTCGTAGAGCATGGACATCCGGTCCGCCACCGCCCGGGCCGCGTTCGGCGCCGAGTCCTTGGCGACCGGCAGCGACTCACCGGTGAGGCTGGACTCGTCGGCCTCCAGCCCCCTCGCCCGCACCACCCGGCAGTCCGCCGGCACCGAGTCGCCGGCCCGCAGATCGACCACATCACCGCGCACCAGCAGCTCGGCGGGCACCTCGACCGGCTCGCCCCCGGCGCCCCGGCGCACCCGCGCCTGCACCGAGGTCGCCTCGACCAGCCGCTCCGCCTCCTCGTCGGCCCGCTGCCGCTGCACCCCGCCGACCAGCGCGTCCACCCCGAGGACACCGCCGATCAGCATGGCGTCGACGACCGAGCCGAGCGCCGCCGAGATGCCGCCGCCGATTGCCAGGACGGGGGTGAGCGGATTCGCCAGCTCCTCCACGATCCGGCCGGCCAGCGTCATCGGACCGGCGTGCGGGCCACGCCCCTCGGAGTGCCGCCGCCGGGCCGCCTCCGCCTCGTCCAGGCCCCGCGAGGAGGTGCCGAGCCGGCCCATCACCTGACGTACCGTCATGGCGTGCCAGGGCGTGCGTTCGGTGGCCGCCGGCGCCGGACGGGCGTGCAGCCGACGGGCCGCCCAGAAACCCGCCGTGATCCCGGAGACGGTCACCCCGTCGGACACCAGCCGCGCCCGCGCCCAGGCACCCGGGCGGGGGACGAGCAGACCGAGCGCTGATGCCACGAGAGCGCCCGCGCCCTCCACACGGGCGCACAGCACGGCGAGCCGCCGGGCCTCCGGCAGCGCCGTCAGCAGCAGATGGGCGACCTCCGGCGGGGCCGCCACATCCGCGCCCCACGGCACCCGCCGGGTACCGGTGAGCACGCCGACGCCCAGGTCCGCGCGGGTGAAGGCCCGTCCGGCCCGGGCCGTCACCACCGCGACACCGTGCCCCTCCGCCTGGAGGGAACGGACCAGCGCGGCCGTACGACGATGTCCGGTGGGCGTCGCCTCGTCGAGCCCGAACCGGCGGTGCAGCCCGGGCGGCCCGCCGACCAGACGCACCTGTCCGCACTCCGCCGCCGCACGCACCAAGTGACCGGCCAGCGGATGCAGTTGGGGCACCAGAGCGGCCACCGCGACCGGGCTGCCCGCCCGTTCGACGACCAGGACCCGCGCCCCCTCCTCGGCCCACCGCGCCGCGCGGGCCGCCAGCTCCTCGGCCGGCCCGACGCTCTTCAGCCGCCCGTCCGCCGCCCCGGCCTCCGCCTCCGGGAACGGCCGCAGCGCCCACCCGGAGCGCCGCCGCCCGGGCTTCCCGGCACGCCGCTGTCCCCGCTCGGGCACCCCGCCCGCCTCGACCAGCTCATGGATCCGCGCATGGATCTCGTCGTCGTCCGGCATCTCCCCCGGCCGGTCCTCGCCCGCCGGGGCCGGCCGGACCATGTGCTCGACCGTCCAGCCGCCACCGGTCAGGAGCCGCGCGTCGAGGAGGACGGTGTCGATCCGGTCGAGGCGGCGCAGCGCCTCCGGACGCAGCACCAGGGCTCCCCGGTCGCCCAGCGTCCGGGCCAGCGAGGACGCGAACGCCTCACGGCCGTACCGGGGCCCTCGCGGGGTCCCGGCGGTCAGCAGCGCCAGCCCCCGGTCATGGTTGAGGGTGCCGAGCGAGGTGAGCCCGTACGCCGCCACGGACGTCGGCACCGCGAGGTTGGCGTACCGCTCGCCGGGCCCCGGCGGCAGCGGGGCGGGCCGTCGGTGGGCGGGCACCGCGTCATGCCGGTACGACCCCTCGTGCGCGGCCAGCCGGGGCGCCCAGTCCCCCCAGGCCCGGCGGCGGGCCCGCACCTCCGCGTACCGGGCCCCGGCCATCACGGTGCTCACCGCGACGCCGAGCGGCCGGAACGTCAACGTGTTCAGCAACAGGTTCGCCGTGGACCACGCGTACTCGGCCGCCGTGTCGCCGACCCGGTCCGCGATGCCCTCGCGCACCCGGGGCGTGGCCTCCAGCAGTTGCAGTGCCGAGAGGACGACCGGCGGGAGCCCCCGCAGCCGCAGCACCCCGCCCACCGACGACACCCCCACCGCCACCACACCCGCACCGAGTTGCACGGCCGCGCCGAGCGCCGAACCGGCCGCCCCCGGGAACCCGACCGGCCCCGGCGTCCGCCGCATCCCGCTCTCCGGCTCCCCCCGCTCCTCGGCGCCCTCGGCGCTCTCGGAGGCGGACGGCTCGGGCGCGCCGGCGTCGGCTTCGGCGACCAGGGCGAGCACGCGCTCCAGGTCGGTCTCCGGCTCGCAGCCGACGTAGACACAGCCCAGCACGCCGTTCACCTCGGCGCGGCGCACACCGGGCAGGTCCCGCAGGGCGCGTTCCACGGCCCGGGCGGCGGGGGCCGTGCCGGGGCGTCCCAGGCGCCGTACCTCGATCTGCACGCCGCCCGCGACCGGCCAGTGCCGCAGCGTCCGGGACGGAAGGAGGGGCGACCGCTCGGCCACCGCCCGCAGGGCCCCCGACAGGGCGGAACCCACCGCAGCGGAGGCCGACGCGAGGGAACGCGAGAGGGCGGAGGGGGAGAGCACGGGCCAGATCACTCCGCCTCCATCGGCCGACGAGGTCGTGGTCGGCGTCCCGAAGAACGCGCGGTTCGCACCAGTATGTGCACACCGCGACGGCCTCGTCCTGGCCGACCGGGCCGGGAGATGCCCCGGAGGAAGGAGTCCGGGAGGAAGGATTCCGGGAGGTGTCAGACGACGGGCTCGGCGGCGCGCGGAGCGCAGCCGAGGACATGCGCCTTCACCAGCTCCGCGATCCTCGGGTCCCGGCGCCGGAACGCCTGCACCAGTTCCTCGTGCTCCTCGGCGTACGACTGCTGCCGCGTCCCCAGCCAGCGGATGGACAGGGCCGTGAACACCTCGATGCCGAGCCCCTCCCAGGTGTGCAGCAGCACGGAGTTGCCGGCCGCCCGGACCAGCTCCCGGTGGAAGCCGACGGTGTGCCGCACCTGAGCGGTGCCGTCGGCGTTGCGGTCGGCCTCGTACAGCGCGGCGACATGCGGCTCGAGGGCGGAGCAGTCCTCGGCGAGCCCGGCGGCGGCCAGCTCCGCGGCGATGGCCTCCAGACCGGCCCGCACCGGGTAGCTCTCCTCCAGGTCGGCCGCGGTCAGGTTGCGCACGCGTACGCCCTTGTTCGGCGCGGACTCGATCAGCCGCAGCGACTCCAGCTCGCGCAGCGCCTCCCGCACCGGTGTCTGACTGACCTCCAGCTCGGTGGCGATCCGCCGCTCCACGATCCGCTCGCCCGGCTTCCAGCGCCCGCTGACGATCCCCTCCACGATGTGCTCGCGGATCTGTTCGCGCAGCGAGTGGACGACGGGCGCGGTCATGAGTGCTCCTTAGGGAGGGGCCGCCCATGGGCCCCGGGGCGTTTGACGTTTAGACAATACGGCTGGATCGCTCCACGGGGAGGGCGCGTGGGGGCGCTTTTACGCAGGTGAGACGAGACTTACATGTGTGTATACGTCGGTGCCCCCACCCGGAGACTCCGGGCGGGGGCACCGACGTGAGCGCCGAAGGCGCGTTACAGACCGAGCTCGACCTCGAACTCGCCCGCCTCCAGGATGGCCTTGACGGCCGTGAGGTAACGGGCCGCGTCGGCACCGTCGACCAGGCGGTGGTCGTAGGACAGGGTCAGGTACGTCATGTCGCGGACGCCGATGACCGTGCCCTCCTCCGTCTCGATGACGGCCGGGCGCTTGACCGTGGCACCGATGCCGAGGATCGCGACCTGGCCCGGCGGCACGATGATCGTGTCGAAGAGCGCACCGCGCGAACCGGTGTTGGAGATGGTGAAGGTCCCGCCGGACAGCTCGTCCGGGGTGATCTTGTTGCCGCGGACCTTGCCGGCCAGGTCGGCCGTGGCCTTGGCGATACCGGCGATGTTGAGGTCGCCGGCGCCCTTGATGACCGGGGTCATCAGGCCCTTCTCCGAGTCCACCGCGATACCGACGTTCTCGGTGTCGAAGTAGGTGATCGTGCCCTCGGCCTCGTTGATCTTGGCGTTGATGACCGGGTGGGCCTTCAGCGCCTGGGCCGCCGCCTTCACGAAGAACGGCATCGGGGAGAGCTTGACGCCCTCACGGGCCGCGAAGGAGTCCTTCGCCTTGGCGCGCAGCTTCATCAGCCGCGTGACGTCGACCTCGACGACCGACGACAGCTGGGCCTGCTCGTGCAGCGCCTTGACCATGTTGTCGCCGATGACCTTGCGGATGCGCGGCATCTTGATGGTCTGGCCACGGAGGGGGGAGACCTCCAGCGCCGGGGCCTTCTTGGCGGCGGCCGGAGCAGCCGCGGCGGGGGCCGGAGCGGCGGCGGCGGCCTTCGCGGCCTCGGCCGCGGCGATGACGTCCTGCTTGCGGATACGACCGCCGACGCCGGTGCCCTTGACGGAGCCCAGGTCGACGCCGTTCTCGGCGGCGAGCTTGCGCACCAGCGGGGTGACGTACGCACCCTCGTCGGTGGGCTGGGCGGCGGCGGGCGCGGCCGGAGCCGGGGTGACCGGAGCCGGAGCGACCGGCGCGGGGGCCGGAGCGGCGGCGACCGGAGCCGGAGCCGGGGTGGGCGCCGGGGCCGGAGCGGCAGGCGCCGGGGCCGGAGCCGCGGGGGCGGCCGGGGCGGCGGCGACCGGAGCCGGAGCCGGGGCGGCCGGAGCCGGAGCGGCGACCGGAGCCGGAGCCGCGCCCGGGGCGCCGATGACGGCGAGCTTGGCGCCGACCTCGGCGGTCTCGTCCTCGCCGACCACGATCTCGAGCAGCACACCGGAGGTGGGCGCCGGGATCTCGGTGTCGACCTTGTCGGTGGAGACCTCGAGCAGCGGCTCGTCGGCCTCGACGCTGTCGCCGACCGACTTCAGCCAGCGGGTGACGGTGCCCTCGGTGACGGACTCACCGAGCGCGGGCAGGACGACGTCCGTGCCGGTGGCGCCACCGGCCGGAGCCGCGGCGGGGGCCTCGGCGACCGGGGCCGGGGCGGCCGGGGCCTCGGCCACGGGGGCCGGAGCGGGCTCCGCGACGGGCTCGGCGGCCGGGGCGGGGGCGGCAGCGGGAGCGCCGGTGCCGTCGTCGATGATCGCCAGCTCGGCGCCCACCTCGACGGTCTCGTCCTCGGCGACCTTGATGGAGGCCAGGATGCCCGCGGCGGGCGCGGGGATCTCGGTGTCGACCTTGTCGGTGGAGACCTCGAGCAGCGGCTCGTCGGCCTCGACACGCTCACCCTCGGCCTTCAGCCAGCGGGTGACGGTGCCCTCGGTGACGCTCTCGCCGAGCGCCGGAAGGGTTACGGAAACCGCCATGGTTTCGGTTGCTCCTTACGAGTTGCGGAAGTCTGTGTCGTCGCTTCGTCGACCGAGGGGTCAGTCGTGCGCGTGCAGCGGCTTGCCCGCGAGGGCCAGGTGGGCCTCGCCGAGCGCCTCGTTCTGCGTCGGGTGGGCGTGGATGAGCTGGGCGACCTCGGCCGGCAGCGCCTCCCAGTTGTAGATCAGCTGGGCCTCGCCGACCTGCTCGCCCATGCGGTCGCCGACCATGTGGACGCCGACCACGGCACCGTCCTTGACCTGGACGAGCTTGATCTCGCCCGCGGTGTTGAGGATCTTGCTCTTGCCGTTGCCCGCGAGGTTGTACTTCAGAGCGACGACCTTGTCCGCGCCGTAGATCTCCTTGGCCTTGGCCTCGGTGATGCCCACGGAGGCGACCTCGGGGTGGCAGTACGTCACCCGGGGGACACCGTCGTAATCGATCGGGACGGTCTTCAGACCGGCCAGACGCTCCGCCACCAGGATGCCCTCGGCGAAGCCGACGTGCGCGAGCTGGAGGGTCGGGACGAGGTCACCGACGGCGGAGATGGTGGGGACGTTCGTCCGCATGTACTCGTCGACCAGGACGTAGCCGCGGTCCATCGCGACGCCCTGCTCCTCGTAGCCGAGACCGGCGGAGACCGGGCCGCGGCCGACCGCGACCAGCAGGACCTCGGCCTCGAACTCCTTGCCGTCGGCCAGGGTGACCTTGACGCCGTCGGCGGTGTACTCGGCCTTCGAGAAGAAGGTGCCGAGGTTGAACTTGATCCCGCGCTTGCGGAACGCGCGCTCCAGGAGCTTGGAGCTGTTCTCGTCCTCGACCGGGACGAGGTGCTTCAGACCCTCGATGACGGTGACGTCCGCGCCGAACGACTTCCACGCCGAGGCGAACTCGACGCCGATGACACCGCCGCCCAGGATGATCGCGGACTTCGGCACGCGGTCCAGGACGAGGGCGTGGTCGGAGGAGATGATCCGGTCGCCGTCGATCTCCAGGCCCGGCAGCGACTTCGGCACGGAGCCGGTCGCCAGCAGGACGTGACGGCCCTGGACGCGCTGGCCGTTGACGTCGACGGAGGTCGGGGAGGAGAGACGCCCCTCACCCTCGATGTAGGTCACCTTGCGGGAGGCGACCAGCCCCTGGAGCCCCTTGTACAGGCCGGAGATGACACCGTCCTTGTACTTGTGGACCCCGGCGATGTCGATGCCCTCGAAGGTGGCCTTGACGCCGAACTGGGCGCTCTCGCGCGCCTGGTCGGCGATCTCGCCCGCGTGCAGCAGGGCCTTGGTGGGGATGCAACCCCGGTGCAGGCAGGTGCCGCCGACCTTGTCCTTCTCGATCAGGGCGACGTCCAGGCCCAGCTGCGCCCCGCGCAGGGCCGCGGCGTAACCGCCACTACCACCGCCGAGGATCACTAGGTCGAAAACGGTGCTGGCGTCGTTCGCCACGTCACGTCCTCCATGCATGTGCGCCGTGCGCCGGTCGTCGCTGACCGGTCGGCGGCTGGTGTCCGGCCGCTCTTTCTTCGGCCCTGTGGTGGGGGCCCTGTCCTGCCGAGCCCCATCCTCGCACTTGTCGGAGGCCAACGAGACACGGGGCCGGGGTGTGAGACGTCCCACGTTCAGATGAGCGCCCCAAAAGGGGCGCGGGGAACTGCGCGACCAGCCCCCACGCCCCTGCAGTCGCTATGCGACGGAATGGACCGAGTTGTAAAGCGAACTCAGCCCAGTTCACCCGCGGCGGTCAGCTCCGCGAGCCGCACGAGGGTCCGCACCGCGGTCCCCGTACCGCCCTTCGGCGTGTACCCGAAGGGACCGCCTTCGTTGAACGCCGGCCCGGCGATGTCCAGGTGCGCCCAGGTGATCCCCTCGCCCACGAACTCCCGCAGGAAGAGCCCGGCCACCAGCCCGCCGCCCATCCGCTCACCCATGTTCGCGATGTCGGCGGTGGCGGAGTCCATGCCCTTGCGCAGGTGCTCCGGCAGCGGCATCGGCCACGCCGGCTCCCCGACCTCCTCGGCGGCCTCGTACACCGCCGTACGGAACGCCTCGTCGTTGGCCATGACGCCGAACGTCCGGCTGCCCAGCGCCAGCATCATCGCGCCGGTCAGGGTCGCCACGTCCACGATCGCGTCGGGCTTCTCCTGGGAGGCCGCCCACAGCGCGTCCGCGAGGACCAGCCGGCCCTCGGCGTCGGTGTTGAGCACCTCCACGGTCTTGCCGCTGTACATGCGCAGCACGTCACCCGGGCGGGTGGCGGTGCCCGACGGCATGTTCTCGGCGAGCGCCAGCCAGCCGGTGACGTTGACCTCGAGACCCAGCCGTGCGGCGGCGACCACGGCGGCGAAGACCGCCGCCGCGCCGCTCATGTCGCACTTCATCGTCTCGTTGTGACCGGCCGGCTTCAGCGAGATGCCGCCCGAGTCGTAGGTGATGCCCTTGCCGACGAAGGCGAGGTGCTTGTCCGCCTTCGAGGAGGTGTACGACAGCTTGACCAGGCGCGGGGCCGAGGCGGAGCCGCCGCCGACGCCCAGGATGCCGCCGTAGCCGCCCTTGGCCAGGGCCTTCTCGTCGAGGACCTGGACCTTGATGCCGTGCTCCTTGGCCGCGGTCTGCGCCAGGGCGGCGAACGCCTCGGGGTTGAGGTCGTTCGGCGGCATGTTGATCAGGTCGCGGGCCCGGTTGAGCTCCTCGCCGACGGCGGCGGCACGGGCGAGCGCGGCCTTGTGGGCGGCGTCGCGCGGCTTCCCGCCGAGCAGGGCGGCCTCGGCGAGCGGCGCCTTGGCGTTCTTGGCCTTGGCATCGTTGCCGTTCTGCTTGTAGGCGTCGAAGGAGTACGCGCCCAGCACCACGCCCTCGGCGACGGCGCCGACGTCGCCGGCGTCCGTGAGGGGCAGGGCGAAGGCGGCCTTCTTGGAGCCGGTGAGGGTGCGGGCGGCCACGCCGGCCGCCCTGCGGAGCGCCTCGGAGTCGAAGGAGGCGTCCTTCTCGGGCTCGGCGCCCAGCCCCACCGCGAGCACGAGCGGTGCCTTGAAGCCGGCCGGGGCGGGCAGCTTCGTCACCTCGCCCTCGGCGCCGGTGGCACCGAGGGTTTCCAGCACGCCGGCGAGGCGGCCGTCGTAGGCCAGGTCGACGGGCTCGGCGCCCGGGGCAACGATCGGGCCCTTGGCGCCCTTGGCGACACCGATCACGATCGCGTCGGCCCGGAGGCCGGGCGCCGCGGCGGTGCTGAGAGTGAGAGCAGTCACGGTGGTGAAATCTCGCTTCCGATGTGAAGTTGCTGTGGCCGGAATGTGTGGGTCGACCGGGCCCGGCAGCAGACCCTAGATCTCGGCCGGAGGAGCGGTCGCATCCGGGGTCGGTCCCACCGGCGCGGCGAACCGGCGTGACGAACCCCGCAACGAGCGTACGCGTGCCTGCGCATTCGCTCATGCACGCGAGCGTTCACCTGTCGGTGGCGTCGTAGCCACTTCTGGATCCTCGCACTCCATGAGCTGGGTCACACTCTTCGAGTTCCGGCGAGGAGATCACTTCGCCGCTTCGCACGATTTCCACGGATCCTCCGCCGTATCGGCACAGCCATGCCCGCGCGCGGAGATCCATCTCTGGGGGAGGACACACCATGGCGCACCGTGCGCGCATGTGGAGAACCACCAAAAACGCCGCCGCTTTCCTGGCGGCCGCGGGACTGACGGCGCTGAGTCTGGGGGCGGCACCCGGCGCCGCCGCGGCAGGGGAGCCGCGGATCGACCTGAGGGTCCTGGTGGTGGACAACGGGGACAGCCCCGTGCAGGCGATCACCGCCCAGCTCAAGAGCACCGGCATCCCGTACACGGTCGTGGACCTGAACTCCGTGAGCCGTCCGACCATCACGGCGGCCTTCCTGGCCGACACCGTCAACGGGACGCCGAGGGCGAGGTTCCAGGGCGTGGTGCTGCCCAACGAGGCACCGTTCGGGGCCGGTTCGGCCGAGCAGACCGCCCTGGAGACGTACGAGAAGACGTACGGCATCCCGCAGGTCGACGCCTACACCTGGGCGCACCCGGAGGTCGGCCTGGAGTACGCGTCCTACGCGGGCTCCCTCGACGGACAGCAGGCGTCCGTCACCACGGCCGGCAAGTCGGGCTGGTTCGGCTACCTCGACGGCGGCTTCACCTTCGAGGACAACTCGCCGACGATCGGCGAGAGCTACGGCTACCTGGCGGCACCCCGCACCGGCTACACCAGCTACGTCGACGCACCCCTGCCCGGGGGCGGCGGCACCGGCAGTCTGGTCGGCGAGTACACCCACGACGGACGCCGCGAGCTGGTCGTGACGTTCGCCTACAACCAGTACCAGCAGCAGTTCCGGCTGCTGGCCCGGGGCATCGTCGAGTGGCTCACCCAGGGCATCCACCTGGGCCAGGCCCGCAACTACTTCGCGGTGCACGTCGACGACGTGTTCGCGCCCGACGCCCGCTGGGACGCCGAGCGCAACTGCACGCCCGGCGACATCGACTGCGTGGGCGGTGGCGACGAGGGCACGCCGATCCGGATGACGGAGGCCGACGCGGCCTACGCCGCCCAGTGGCAGCAGGAGCACGGCTTCACCATGGACATGGTGTACAACGCCGGCGCCGGCGAGGACTGGAAGGCGGAGAACGGCGGCACCGACGCGATGGCCGACCGGCTGCTCGCCGACAAGGCCAAGTACCGCTGGATCAACCACACCTACAAGCACCCGTTCCTCGGCTGCGTCCAGGACACCTCCACCGTGCCGTGGACCTGCGCGAAGAACGCCGACGGCTCGACGCAGTACATGAGCCGCGCCGAGATCTCCGCGCAGATCCGCGACAACAACAACTGGGCCGCCGCCAAGGGCCTGCCGATCGACCGGACCGAGCTGGTCACCGGTGAGCACTCGGGCCTCAAGACGCTGCCGCAGCAGCCGAACGACAACCCGAACCTGGCCGGCGCCCTCTCCGACAACGGCGTCAAGTGGATCGCCTCGGACAACTCGCGCGAGCCCGAGCAGCGCGCGGTGGGCAAGGCGCTGACCGTGCCGCGCTACCCGATGAACGTGTACTACAACACGGGCACCAAGGCCGAGATGGCCGACGAGTACAACTGGATCTACGCCTCCCAGGCCGACGGCGGCAGCGGCATCTGCGAGAACAACGCGGCCTCCACCTGCCTGACCGAGCCGCTGGACACGGCCACCGGCTACGACGAGTACATCGTCCCGCAGGAGGCCCGCACCGACCTGGGCCACGCCATCAGCAACGACCCGCGGCCGCACTACGCGCACCAGTCCAACCTGGCCGAGGACCGTCTGCTGTACCCGGTCATGGAGAAGGTGCTGAGCGACTACAAGGCCCTCTTCGCGGACAACACCCCGCTGGAGAACCTCCGCCAGAGCGCCATCGGCACCGAACTCCAGCGCCGCGCCGCCTGGCAGGCTGCCGTCGCCAACAACAAGGTGACCGCGTACCGCATCGGCAACACGGTCACCATCACCGCGCCGAACGGCACACAGATCCCGGTCACCGCCCCGGAGGGCACGAAGAAGCAGCAGCTCATCGGCAGCTCCGTCTTCGGCACCCCCTACGCGGGCCACCGCTCGGACTGGACCACCCCGAACGGCCTGCAGACCGCGGTAACCCTGAAGCTGCCGTAAACAACAACACCCCGTAAGGGGACATCGTCGCCCCAAAGGGGCGCGGGGCTGTATCGATCTGCGGCTCCGCCGCGTGGGCGCGACCAGGTACGACGGTTGCGCTCACGCGAGACATCACCGGCAGAACAAGCGCCCCAAAGGGGCGCGGGGCTGTGTCGATCTGCGGCTCCGCCGTGTGGGCGCGACCAGGTACGACGGTTGCGCTCACGCAAGACATCACCGGCAGAACAAGCGCCCCAAAGGGGCGCGGGGAACTGCGCGACCAGCCACACCAGACCAGCACCCGGCATCCGGTCCGCAGTTCCCCCCACACCATCCGCACAACACCGGGGGAGCCGCGCAGCGCATGCGCACAGGCCGTCACGTCACCATGCTCACCGAAGGAACCTACCCACTCGTCCACGGCGGGGTCAGCACCTGGTGCGACCAGCTCGTCAAGGGCATGCCGGAGGTGGAGTTCCACATCGTCTCGCTCTCCGGCAGCGGCCGCGAACCCGTGACCTGGGAGCTGCCGTCCAACGTCCGCCGCCACACCTCCGTGCCGACCTGGGGCCCGCGCCCCGGCCGCGACCGGCCGCCGTACGGCAGGGACCTGCGCCGCTTCATCGACTCCTACGAGCGTTTCCTGCTGTCCTTCCTCGACCCCGAGCCGCCCTGCGACTTCGGCGAGAGCCTCTACGAACTGGCCGAACTCGCCCGCGAGGGACGTCTGTCGGCGGCTCTGCGCAGTGAGACCGCACTGCGCTCCCTGATGTGGATATGGACGATGCCGCACATCCCCACGGCGGCCGCGAACCCGACCGTGTACGACGCGCTCACCGCCACCGACCTGCTGGAACACGCCCTGCGCCCGCTCGGCGTCCGCATCGCGCAGCCTTGCGACGGTACGGCGGGCACCGTCGCGCACGCCGTCAGCAACGGCCTCGCCACCCTCCCCGCGCTCACCGCCCGCCACTTCGACGGGGTGCCCTTCCTCCTCACCGAGCACGGCATCTACCTGCGCGAGCGCTACCTCGGCAGCCGCCGCGAGGCACAACGCTGGCCGGTGAAGGCCTTCATGCTCGGCTTCCACCGCGCCCTCAACTCCCTCGGCTACCGGACGGCCGACCTCATCACCCCCTGCAACCGGTACAACCGCCGCTGGGAGGAACGCGGCGGCGCCGACCCCGGGAAGATCCGCACCGTCTACAACGGCGTCGACCCGCACGCCTTCCCGCACGCCGGACCCGAGCCCGACGTCCCCACCCTGAGCTGGTGCGGCCGCGTCGACCCCATCAAGGACCTCGAAACCCTGCTGCGCGCCTACGCCCTCGTCCGCGCCGAACTCCCCGACACCCGCCTGCGGTTGTTCGGCCCGGTGCCGCCCGGCTGCGAGGAGTACGCCACCCGCCTGGAGAAGCTCGCCGCCGAACTCGGCGTCACCGACGGCCTCACCTTCGAGGGCCGCGTCACCGAGGTCTGGCGCGCCTACGCCGCCGGCCACGTCGTGATGCTGTCGTCGATCTCCGAGGGCTTCCCGTTCTCCCTCATCGAGGCCATGTCCTGCGGCCGTACGACGGTGTCGACCGACGTCGGCGGAGTGCGCGAGGCCGTCGGCGACACCGGTCTGGTCGTCCCGCCGCGCGAGCCGGAGAAGATGGCCGCGGCCGCACTGACCCTGCTCAAGGACGACGAACAACGCCTGAAACTCGGCGAGTTGTCCCGCCAACGGGTCATCGACCGCTTCACGCTCCGCCGCTCGGTCGACAACTTCCGCACGATCTACCAGGAACTCGCCGGGCTGCCCGAGGTCTACGAGCCCGCCGTCGAGACGGTCGACGACTGGACCGAGGAACTGCGCGACCCCTGGTACCGGGCCGTCGCGACGGACGGGACCGACTGGTGAACCAGAACAGGACCGGGCTGCCCGCCATCCCCCGGCAGCGCACGGCGACGCCCTCCTGGGCCGCCCCCGACCCCGTCGACCGACTCGCCGAACAGTGCGGCGACTTCGTGGCCGCCGCCGTCCACCCGGACGAGATAGCCGCCCTGCTGGAGTCCGACGGCCTCTCCGACGAACAGATCCGCGAACGCTACGGCGTGCGGAACTCCTTCGCGCTCGCCGAGGAGCTCTACGCCCGTGTCCCGCGCCGCCACCAGGAACCCGACGGCCCGCTCCACGACCCCTGGCGGGTGAGCCTGCGGGCCTGTCTGCTGCGCGGCCTGGTCTTCGCCCTGCCCGGCTTCGCGTACGTGCTCGGCGCCCCCCTGCTGACCGGCCCGCCCGGCGCCCTCGGGCTCCCCGCGGGCACGGTCCCGCTGCTGGCCGGCGCCCTGTTCGGCTGGACCTGGAACCAGGGGCTGTCGCACCGGGCGTACGCCTGGCTGGGGCTGGGAGACCGCCCGGCCGCCCGCCGCTGTCTCCTCGTGGGCGCCCCGGCCGGCGCCCTGCTCGGCGCGCTGACCGCGCTGGCCGTGGCCGGGCCCGCCGACGGGACGGCCGTGGCCTTCGCCGCCGGCCAGTCCTGCTACCTCGGCGCCTCCACCACCCTGCTCGTCCTGGGCCGCGAACGCGCCCTCCTGGCCGCGCTGGCACCCATGACGGCGGGCGCCCTGTCGGCGTTGGCCCACCCCCTCCCGGACCCGGCCGGCCCGATCCTGCTGCTGGGCTCACTGGCCGCCGTGATGCTGCTCGGCCTACGCGAAGTGGCGCCCTCACTGAGGGAGTTGAACCTGCTCTCCGGAGCCGGTGCCGTTGACGCACCCCGGCTGACCGGCTCCCTCCCGTACGCCCTCTTCGGCCTCGGTACGGGCGCCCTCGTCCTCTACGCGGCCCTCGGAGACGTGCCGGCGGGGGAGGAGCACAGCGCGCTCGCCGCGCCCGCCGCCGTGGCGCTCACCCTCAGCATGGGCCCCGCCGAATGGCTGCTGTACCGCTTCCGCAGCGGCAGCCTGGCCGGACTGCGCACCACCGGCACCCCGGGCGCCTTCCGGCGGGCCACGCTCCGCACGGGCGCCGAGTGCCTCGCCGCCTACCTGCTGGTCCTGCTCTCCCTCGGCCTGATCGCCACGGCCCTGTGGCCGGACGCGCCCGGCCTCACCGCCGTACGCCTCGCGGACGTGCTCCTGCTGGGCGTGGTCCTGTGGACCGGGCTGCTGCTTCAGTCCTTCGGCGCGGTCCTCGGCACGGCCGCCGTCTGCTGCGCGGCCGCCCTCGCCCAGACCCTCGCCCTGCTCACCCACGTGGCGGACCCGCACGGGGTGGCCCTTACGGTGTACGCAACGGCGGCCGCCGTCCAGGCGCTGCTGGTCCGCACACTCCTGGGAAGGGCAACAGCCCACCGATGAACACGCGATCCCTCCTCGCGACCGCGTCCCTCCTCCTGCTGCTCACCGGCTGCACGGCGGCCTCCGACGACGAGCCGGAGAGCGGCGGCGGGACGGAGACGTCCGGCGAACGCTGGCAGCCCCGGCCCGGCACCGACTGGCAGTGGCAGCTCAGCGGCAAGCTGGACACCTCGGTGGACGTCCCGGTGTACGACATCGACGGCTTCGACCACACCGAGGAGACCGTCGACGAGCTCCACGCGGACGGCCGCAAGGTCATCTGCTACCTCTCCACCGGCGCCTGGGAGGACTGGCGCCCCGACGCCGACGACTTCCCGAAGTCGGTGATAGGCAAGGGCAACGGCTGGGAGGGCGAGCAGTGGCTCGACATCCGCAAGGTCGACGTCCTCGAACCCCTGATGGCGGCCCGCCTCGACATGTGCCGTGACAAGGGCTTCGACGCGGTCGAGCCGGACAACATGGACGGCTACAAGAACACCACCGGCTTCCCGCTGAAGGCGGCCGACCAGCTCCGCTACAACCGCCTGATCGCCCGCCTCGCCCACGACCGCGGCCTGTCCGTCGGTCTGAAGAACGACCTCGACCAGATCCCCGAGCTCGTCGACGACTTCGACTTCGCGGTCAACGAGCAGTGCGCCCAGTACGACGAGTGCGAGGACATGACCCCCTTCATCGAGGCGGACAAGGCCGTCTTCCACGTCGAGTACGAACTCCCCACCAGTGACTTCTGCGCCGAGTCCAAGCGTCTGAAGCTGAGTTCCCTGCTGAAGAAGTACGAACTGGGCGCCTGGCGCAAGGCCTGTTAGCCACCCAGGGTCAGCAGCACGAGGGCGGCTGTCGCCGCCGTCTCCGCCAGCCCGCCGAACACGTCCCCGGTGACCCCGCCGAAACGGCGTGTGCAGTGGCGCAGCAGGAGTTCGGCGGCGGCGAGCGCCAGGACGACCGCGACGGCCGTACGGACACCGTCGTACACCCCGGTCACACCGCCCAAGGCCGCCGCGCCGAGGGTGAACGCGGCCGTCACCGCCAGTGCGCCCGGTACTGGAACCACTCCCGCGACGGCCGCGCCCAGCCCCTCCGGCCGGGCGGCCGGGACGCCGGCGCGGGCGGCCAGGGTGAGCGCCAGCCGGGCCGCCACGGCCGCGGTGACGGCGGCGACGGCACCCCGGGCCCAGGAGTCGTCGTAGAGCCGCGCCAGCGCGGCCACCTGCGCGAGCAGCACGAAGACGAGCGTGAGCACGCCGAACGGTCCGATGTCCGACTGCTTCATGATCCGCAGCGCGTCCTCGGCGGGCTTGCCGCTGCCGAGGCCGTCCGCGGTGTCGGCCAGCCCGTCGAGGTGCAGACCACGGGTGAGGACGGCGGGTACGGCGGCGGAGGCGACGGCGGCGAGCAGCGGGCCCGCGCCCAGGAACAGCAGCAGCAGACCTAGCCCGGCCGCGCAGCCCCCGACGACCAGCCCCACCACGGGGGCGCTCAGCATGCCGCCGCGCGCCGCCTCCCGGTCCCAGCGGGTCACCTCGACGGGGAGCACGGTGAGGGTGCCGAAGGCGAAGCGGAGACCGTCGAGGGAGCGGGGCGTGGACATTCCGGCAGACTAGCCCGGGCACCGTGCCCGCAAGGCGGCGCACCCCGCTCGCCGCGAGACTGGGGACATGGGCCAGTGGCTGCAGCGCAACATCGTCGAACCGGGGAAACTCCCCCTGCTCCTCGCCCTGACCGCGTTCGTCCTCACCTTCCTGATCACCCGGGTCATCACCCGGCTCATCCGGGCGGGCAGGGGGCCCTTCGGGAACATCAGCTCCGGCGGGGTGCACATCCACCACGTGGTCCCCGGGGTCGTGCTGACCCTCGCGGGCGGCTTCGGCGCGGTGGCGAGCGGGGCCCGTGGCTTCGGCTCGGGCGTCTTCGCGGTGGTCTTCGGTATCGGTGCCGGGCTCGTCCTCGACGAGTTCGCGCTGATCCTGCACCTCGACGACGTGTACTGGACGGAGGCGGGGCGCAAGAGTGTGGAGGCCGTCGTGCTGACGGCCGCCCTCGTCGGGCTGCTGCTGGTGGGGTCCGCGCCGTTCGGCGTCAACGACATGAGCGACGACGAGCTCCAGGACCGGGGGACCGTCGCCCTGACCGTCGGCGTGAACTTCCTCCTCTCGCTGGCCGTGCTGTTCAAGGGCAAGATCAAGATGGCCGTGTTCAGCGTGCTCATCCCGTTCGTCGGGTTGATCGGTCTGATACGGGTGGCGCGGCCCGGTTCGCCGTGGGCCCGCCGGTTCTACCGGCGGCGGCCGCGGGCCCGGGCGAAGGCGGTGTTGCGGGCCTATCGGCACGATCGGCGGTGGGCTCGGCCGGGGCGGGTGCTGGGGGACTGGTTGGGGGGCAAGACGAACGCGGAGCTGGGGAGGAAGGGCGCCTGAGGGGGTGGGGGGTGGTGGTTGTGCTTGCCGCGCACAGGAGAGCCACCCCCGCGATCGCCGCCAGGTGTTCCTTGCCTGCCAGGTTGTTCTTCAGCAGGACCTCCACGATCATCGCGAGGATCACGAGAGCCGTTGTCGTGTACGCCCGGTAGCGCCGGCCCAGGAACACCGCCAGGCCCACCACCGCCGCCGACGGGCCGGTGTCGACGACCACGGCGTCGGAGGCGGGGAGCCAGTCGAGGGCGATGCCGGCGCGGGCGTACAGGGTGCCGGCGAGGGTCGCGGCGTAGGCGACGGCCAGGGTGCGCCACCAGCCCAGGCAGAGCTCCGCGAGGCCGAACACCAGCAGGATCTGGGCGAGGGCGCCCCAGACGGGGAGGTCCAGCGCCGGGACGAAGAGGGAGAGCGGGGTGCGCAGGAGGGCGAGCTCCAGGGGGTCCTGGGCCCGGATCGCGCCCAGACATTGGACCGGACGGTAGCCCCAGGACTGGTTCTGCACGATCTGCAGGACCGACGTCAGACACACGGCCGTCGCCGTCATCGGCACCGCCCGCCAACGCCGCTCCACCAGTGGCGCGCGTACGGCCTCGTACAGCGGCCCCCATTCGGCGCGGGCCCAGCGGCCGACCTGGCTCATCGACGGGTCTCGTTCATCGATGGGTTTCCAGGTGAGCACGGTGCAGCCACTTCGGCAGCCCGGGCGCCTCCAGGAAGCCTTCTGCCCGTGCCGACGCGAGGCCGATGCGGGGCAGGTCCGCGCTCTTCTCGAAGAGGAGGAAGCGGGGTTCCCAGATGGGCCGGTACTTGGCGTTGGCGCGGTACAGCGACTCGATCTGCCACCAGCGGGAGAAGAAGCTGAGGAGCGACCGCCACAGCCTCAGGACCGGCCCGGCGCCCAGACGTGCGCCGCGTTCGAAGACCGAGCGGAACATGGCGAAGTTGAGCGAGACCTGGGTGATCCCGATCTCCCGGGCGCCCGTGAGGAGGTCGATCACCATGAACTCGATCAGACCGTTGTCGGAGTCCCGGTCCCGCCGCATCAGGTCCAGGGACAGCCCGTGCGGGCCCCACGGCACGAAGGAGAGCAGCGCTCTGAGCCGCCCCTCGGCGTCGCGGCACTCCAGCATCACGCAGCGCCCGTCCTCCGGGTCCCCGAGCCGCCCCAGCGCCATGCTGAACCCGCGCTCGGTGGCCCCGTCCCGCCAGTCGTCGGCGCGGCGCAGCAGGTACGCCATCTCGTCGGCCGGGATCTCCTCGTGCCGCCGTACCCGCACGGTGTAGCCGGCCCGGCGCACCCGGTTGTACGCCTGCCGGACGGTCCGCATGGCGCGGCCCTCCAGGGTGAACTCGGCGACCTCGACGATCGCCTCGTCACCGAGTTCGAGGGCGTCGAGCCCATGCCGCGCGTACACGGTCCCGGCCTCCTCGCCGGCCCCCATCACCGCCGGGATCCACCCGTGCGCCCGCGCCTCGGCGAGCCACGGCTCGATCGCCCCCGGCCAGGCCTCCGGGTCCCCGAGCGGATCCCCGGACGCGAGGGACACCCCGCCCACCACCCGGTAGGCGACGGCCGCCTTCCCGGTCGGCGACCAGCGCACGCTCTTCTCCCGGCGCAGCGCGAAGTACCCGAGCGAGTCCCGCTCGCCGTGCCGGTCGAGCAACTCCCGCAGCCGCTTCTCGTCGTCCTCGGTGAGCGGGTCGACGGCCCGCCGGGAGCGGAAGGCCGCGTACAGGACGGCGAGGACGAGGAGCGTGCTGAGCACGTTGACCGTCACGTCCACCCAGTTCGGCGTGGCGATGCCGGGGGAGCGGAAGTCGGAGATGGAGACCAGCCGGAGGGTCCCGTACCGCCAGCGTTCGGCGAAGGTGGAGTGCCCCTGCGCCTGGTTGGTGGCCGTGACCAGCAGCGCGGCGAACAGCGAGGCGCCGAGCAGCCCGCCGACGCCGACGGCCGCGGCGAGCCGGGGATTGGCGCGGTCGCCCTTGGCGTAGAACTCCCGCCGCCCGAGCACCAGCGCCCCCACGAAGGCGGCGGTCAGTGCCAGCGAGACCCAGTTCTGCGGGTGCCGCCGGATCTCCGGGAACACCATGGCGAAGGCGAGCAGCGCGAGGAACGCCCCGCCGAGCCCGAGGTTCAGGATCCACGCGGCACGTTTGCGGCGCCGCATGGTGATCGCCAGAAACGCCGTGAACACACCGGAGGCGAAGCCGGCGGTCAGCAGATACGGCGTGAACAGGTCCTCCTGGTTGTGCCGCCGCACGTCCTGCCCCAGGGAAACCCACACCGCGCTGAGGAAGTTGACGAAGGCGACGGCACGCAGATACCAGACGGCGAGGACGGCGGCGACCCGGGCGTTTCCCATGAGCGGTGATCATATGGGTGGACTTCCGGGAAACCGATCTTTTGGGGCCGCCTGTCCCTTCCTGTCCGCAGCTGTCCGGTTACGTCGCCTCGTTGCTCCACTCCTGCTCCGGCTCCGCGGCCTGCTCCTTCGCGGACGCCTCGGACGCCTCGGGCTTCTCGGGCTTCTCGGGCTTCTCGGGAAGCTCCGCCGCCAGGGCCGCCGCGGCCTGCACCAGCGGCAGCGCCAGCAGCGCCCCGGCGCCCTCGCCGACCTTCACGCCCTGGTCGAGCAGCGGCTCCAGCGCCATCCGGTCCAGCGCCTTCGCCTGCCCCGGCTCACCGCTCTTGCTCGCCGCCAGCCACCAGTCCGGCGCCCGGAACGCGATCCGCTGCCCGACGAGAGCGCAGGCGGCGGCCACGACACCGTCGAGCACGACCGGCAACTTCCGTACGGCGCACTGCAGCAGAAAGCCCGTCATCGCGGCGAGGTCGGCGCCGCCCACGGTCGCCAGCAGCTGCAACTGCTCCCCGAGCACCGGCCGCGCCCGGCGCAGCGCGTCCCGGATCGCCGCGCACTTGCGCATCCACGCCAGGTCGTCGATGCCCTCGCCGCCCCGACCGGTCACCACGGAGGCGTCGGTCCCGCACAGCGCGGCCACCAGCACCCCGGCGGCCGTCGTCCCGCCGACGCTCACATCGCCGAGGACGACCAGATCCGTACCGGAGTCGGCCTCCTCGTCCGCGACCGCCATGCCCGCCCGGAAGGCAGCCTCGGCCTCCTCCACGGTCAGCGCGTCCTCGATGTCGATACGACCGCTGCCGCGCCGCACCCGGTGCCGTACGACGTCCTCCGGGAACAGAGCCGGGTCGCAGTCCAGCGCCATGTCCACGATCCGCACGGGTACGTCGAGCCGGCGGGCGAGCACCGAGACCGGGCGGGCGCCCTCCAGGATCTCCCGCACCAGCTCCGAGGCGGTGCCCGCCGGCCGGGTCGAGACGTCGAGCTCGGCGACACCGTGGTCGCCGGCGAACAGCACCACCCGCGGCCGTACGACCGGCCGCACGGGCACCGAGCCCTGCGCCGCCGCCAGCCACTCACCCAGGTCGTCCAGGCGCCCCAGTGATCCGGGCGGCACGATCTGACGTTCCCGGCGGGCCTCCGCGTCGCGGCGCACTCCGCCGTCGGGGCGCTCGATCAGATCGGTGAAGTCGTCGAGATTAAGCGAGCTCATTCGCCGAACAGTACCGGCACCGGCTGGGCGGTCCGGCGCCACATCGTCACCACACCCCCACGACGTCTTTGCACCCAAGATCGGTATCCCATACGTTCCTTTTGCCGCTGAATGTCGCGGATCCTGTTCTCTGTTCCCCGGAGCCGCTCATGTCCCCCAGGCCCAGGACCGTGCCCCGACCCGTCCACGATCCGCGCCGCGACGACTGCCCCTGGTGCGGTTCGACACGCCTGCGCACCCGACTGCGCGCACCGGACCTGCGGCATCGCAGACCGGGCACCTTCGTGGTCGACGAGTGCCGGGACTGCGCCCACGCCTTCCAGAACCCCCGCCTCACGCCCGAGGGACTGGCGCTGTACGACGCCCGGGGGGACGAGCGGTTCAGCCGCGGGCACCTGAGGCGGACGGCCCGCGCGATGCTTGCCTTCCCCGAGCCGGAGAGCTGGCTGGACGTGGGGACCGGGGACGCGGCCTTCCCGCTGACGGCGAAGGAACTGTTCATGTACACGGCCTTCGACGGGCTGGACCCCACCCCGCGCGTGCGGCGGGCGAGAGCGGCGGGCCGCCTGGACGAGGCCCACATGGGCCACCTCACGGCCCCGGACGTCCTGTCCCGCCTGCGCGGCCGCTACGACGTCGTCAGCATGCTCCACCACCTGGAACACACCCGGGACCCGCGGGAGGAACTCACGGCGGCCCTCACGGTCCTGCGCCCCGGCGGCCACCTCCTCCTGGAACTCGCCGACCCCGCCAGCGCGTCCGCCGCCGTCCTGGGCAAGTGGTGGCACTCCCACGACCAGCCCCGCCACCTCCACCTGATCCCCCTGCCCAACCTCCGCACGGAGCTGGAGTCCCAGGGCTGCGACATCGTCACCACGGACCGCAGATCCCCCCACACCCCCCACGACCTCTCCGTGGCCGCCTTCCGCTCCCTGAACCGCACCCGCCTCCACCGCGCCGCCCTCCCCGCGGCAGCCCTCGCAGCAGCCCTGGACCACACCCTCTCCCCCCTCCTCAGCCGCACCCGCTTCTCCAACGCGTACCGACTGATCGCCCGCAAGAGGTAGCCGCGGCACGTCGGCGAAGTGCGGGCGGTGGGTGGCTGGTCGCGCAGTTCCCCGCGCCCCTTGACTTGCGCAGCCGCGCGCAGCCGCGCGCAGCCGCGCGCAGTCGTGTCGCCCGAGCAGCCGCAGTCTCCGCAGCCACGGGCACTCGCGCCGCGCGCGAGAGTGCAGTTTCCGCGGCTGCGGCCAGGCGCGCCGCCGGGCCTGTGCCGACCCGGCAGCGGCCGTCGTCCTTCCTGGCTGCGGGCAGTCGTGCCGCTGGGGCGATGGGGGTCCCCCCGCTCGAGCGAAGCCGAGAGTGGGGGAGGGTGGGCGCAGCGGCACCCCGCGAGCGCCGGGCTGCGCGACCCACCCCCGCCCAGCACCCACCCCGGGCAACCCGTCAGCCACGCCCGCCTCACCCCCGTAGCACCACCGCCTGGCCCGCCACCACCAGCACGACCTCCTCGCACTCACCTGCCACAGCGGCGTTCAACCGCCCCAACTCGTCCCGATACCGCCGCCCGGAGGCAGTGGCGGGCACGATCCCCGAGCCCACCTCGTTCGACACCAGCACCACCGTCCGCCGAGCCCCCCGCACAGCCGCCGCCAGCTCCGCCACCCGCGCCCGCAACGCCCGCTCACCCCCGTCCGCCCACTCCGCGTCGTCCCACGCCCCGACGGAGTCCATCGCGTCCGTCAGCCACAACGACAGACAGTCGATCAGCAACGGCGCCCCGTCCTGCGCCAGCAGCGGCACGAGGTCGCACGTCTCCGTCGTACGCCACGACCCCGGCCGCCGCTCCCGGTGCGCCGCCACCCGTGCCGCCCACTCGGTGTCCCCGCCCCGCGACCCGCCCGTGGCCACGTACAGCACATCGGGGAACGACTCCAGCCGCCGCTCCGCCTCCACCGACTTCCCCGACCGCGCCCCGCCCAGCACCAGCGTCCGCCGCGGCACGTCCGGCACGTCCTCGTACACCCCCACCACCAGCGTCGCCCCGTCCGGCACCGCCCGCGCCCCCGCCGCCGCGAGCCGCCGCGTCAACTCCGCGCCCGCCGGCACGTCATGGTCCAGGTGTACGGCGACGACGTCCGTCGTCGGCCCCACCGCCCCCACCGCCCGCAGCTTCGCCAGCGCGTCCGGCCGCCCCACGAGATCCGCGAGGACCATGTCGTACCGCTCGGCGTGCTCCGACCCCTCCTCCAGACCGGCCGGCGCACCCCCCGGCGGCAGATACAGCAGCCGATGCCCGTCGGGCCCGGTCACCGCGTACCCGGTCCCCGGCGCGTCCATCGCCACCGCCCGCACCCGATGCCCCGTCAGCAGCGCCAGCTCCCGCCCGTCCGGCACCCGCCCGGGCTGCGGCAGCCCCGCCGGCACCTCCACGGGCGGCCCGTCGTGCGGATGCGACAACAGCACCTGCCGTACGCCGCCCAGCGAGTGCCCCACCCGGGCAGCCGCGAACGCCACACCCGGCGTCAGATCGAGCAGCAGCGCCCCGTCCACGAGCAACGCGGTCGCCGCACGCGCGTGCGGGCCCAGCGAGGTCGCGCACACCGCGCAGGGGCAGTCGGGGCGGGGCAGTCCCGCGGGGGCACCGGTACCGAGCAGAGTCACTTCCACAAAGCTGATTTTCGCGTCTCTGACCTGGTCTTGCGCATCCGACTAGGCTGCTCGGCAGGAGCCGGACCAAGATCCGGCTTCTGCTCTGCACGTGTTCATATCAGGGAGGCGTACATGGCGGCATGGACGTGGCGGTTCGAGAAGGCCGACGGGACGGAGGTCCAGCCCGCAGTGGAGCCGGAGGAGTTCACCACCCAGGGGGACGCCGAGTCCTGGATCGGGGAACAGTGGAAGGCCCTGCTCGAAGGCGGCGCGGACCAGGTGCGGCTCTTCGAGGACTCCACCGAGATCTACGGCCCCATGAGCCTGCACGCGAACGAGTCCTAGCCACGCGACCGTAGAACCGGGGGCACCGCCGTGACACCACGGCGGTGCCCCCGTCTCACTGCTCGCCCAACGTCACGTCCGTCTTCTTCTCGCTCCCGTCGCGGGTGAACGTCACCGTCGTGCGCGCCCCCGGCCTCTCCTCGGCCAGCGCCTCCGTCAGCGAGGTGATGGTGGTGATGTCCGTGTCGCCCAGCCCGGTGATGACGTCCCCGGCCCGCAGGCCCGCCTTGTCGGCCGCACCCCCTTCCCGCACCTCCACGACCGCGACCCCCGCCGGCTGGTAGCCCGCGTCGACGTAGGTGCGCCCGGTGATGCCGAGCGCCGCCCGGCCCGAGTCGGTGACCCTGCCGTCCCGGACGATCTGGTCGGCGACGGTCCGCACCATCGACGCCGGGATCGCGAACCCGATGCCCGCCGCGGCGCCGCCGAGGTCCGGGTCGGTCGCGGCGAGCGTCGGAATGCCGATGACCCGCCCGTCCAGGTCGACCAGCGCACCCCCGCTGTTGCCCGGGTTGATGGGCGCGGACGTCTGCACCATGTTCGCGAAGGTGGCCCCCGGCCCGCCGTCCTCGTCACCCGCGCTGACGGTCCGTCCGGTCGCCGAGACGATGCCCTGCGTCACGCTCGACGACAGCCCGAGAGGCGAGCCCATGGCCAGCACGATCTGCCCGACCTCGACCTTCGAGGAGTCGCCGAACGCGGCCGCCCTCAGCCCGCCCGGCACCTTGTCGAGCTTGACGACGGCCAGGTCCTGCTGCGGATAGGAGAAGACGAGGGTGGCCGTCAGCGGCTCCTCACTGGTGGCCGTCGTGACCTGGAAGGTCCGCCCGTCACCGACGACGTGCGCGTTGGTGACGATGTGCCCCTTGCCGTCGTAGACGACCCCCGACCCCAGCCCGTCGTCGGACTGCACCTGCACGACCGAGGGCAGGACGTCCTTGATCACCCGCTGGTAGTCGCTCTGCAGATCGGTGCCGTCCCGGGGGGTCGGCGTCGCCCGCGGCGCGGCCTGGGTGGTCGTGGCCCTCGTCGTCACCGGCGAACCGACCCCGGAACACCCGGCGAGCAGCGCAAGGGAGCATGCGAGCACGGCGAGCCCCGAGGCACGACTACGGCAAGCGTCCATGCCCCGAGTCTCACGGCGGGGCGAGGACAGGGCTTCCCCAACTCACCCGAACGAGGGAAACAAGCGCCCACGGCAGCACACCCAGGGGCGCGGGCCGTGTCGATCTGCGGCTCCGTCGCGTGGGCGCGACCAGCCCCCACCGGCCGGCACATCCCCTACGACCTCAAGCCCCCCGAACCCCACAAAGATGCAACAGTGCCGCCACGCCCCGGTAGGGATCCGTCCGCCCCGCCCGCTCCTCGGCCGCCAGCAACGCCTCCGCCTCCGCGGGATCGTCCGGAGCCGTGGTCCCGTCCGCCGCCGTGTCGGTGAACACCCGCACCCCGTACCAGGCCTGCAGCGGCGCCCCGATCCCGGCCAGCGTGTCCGTCAGCGTGGCCAGCCGGTCCGCGCGCACGTCCAGGCCCAGCCGGTTCGTGTAGGCGACCGTGTCGAAGGCGGCCAGCGCGCCCGCCCAGTCGCCGCTCAGCCCCGGCCGCATGGCCAGCGCGTCCGCGTTGCGCACGAGCAGCGACAGCAGCCCGCCCGGGGCCAGCATCCGCGCCAGCCCCGCCAGCAGTGCGTCCGGCTCCTCGACGTACATCAGCACGCCGTGGCACAGCACCACGTCGAAGCTGCCGGGCAGGAAGTGCACGCCCGTGTCCCGGCCGTCGCCCTCGATGATCCGCATCCGCTCCCGGATGCCCTCCGGCTCCCCGGACAGGGCCCGGCGGGCCGCGGCGCACATGGTGGCGTCCTGTTCGAGTCCGGTCACCTGGTGGCCGAGGCGGGCGAGCCGCAGCGCCTGCGTGCCCTGGCCCATCCCCACGTCGAGCACCCGCAGCCGCTGTCCGACCGGGTACCGGCCCGCGATCTGCTCGTCGAGCTGGCGGGCCACCAGCTCCTGCCGTACGACATCACGCAGCCCACCCAGCTTGTTCAGCCAGGCCTCGGCCGCTCCCCCGGAGAAAGACGTCGTGCTCAGGGCCGCTCTCCGCGCTTGACCTGCGGCTTGGGCAGCCGGAGCCGGCGCATCTGCAGGGAGCGCATGAGCGCGTAGGCGATCGCGCCACGGCGGCTCTGGTCGGGGAAGCGCTCCGCGAGCCGCTTGCGCAGCCGGAAGCCGGTGACGATCGAGTCGAGCACGATCAGCACGATCACGACCAGCCACAGCAGCAGCGCCATGGTCTGCAGCGAGGCCACCCGGACCAGGCTCAGCAGGAGGATGACCACGGCCATGGGCAGGAAGAACTCCGCCACGTTGAACCGGGAGTCGATGAAGTCGCGGGCGAACTTGCGGACCGGGCCCTTGTCACGGGCCGGCAGGTACCGCTCGTCGCCGCCCGCCAGCGCCTGGCGCTGGCGCTCCAGCTGGGAGCGGCGCTCGTCGCGCTGGCGCTTCGCCGCCTCCTTGCGGGTGGTCGGCGTGTTGGCGACGCTGCGGCGCTGGGACTGGGCCTCGGCGCGCTTGGGCGTCGGTCGGCCCTTGGGGGCCTGCGGGTCACGGGTCTGCTTGGAGTCGGTCACCGCCGCCTTGTCGGCGGGGGCCTTCTCTTCCTTGGCACGGCTACGGAACACAAAACCCAAGGGTAAGCGCTCGCGGGCATGGACCCCAGCCCGGCGGGGAACGATCCGGCAACACCAGTCGTCTGTAGTGGAGACGGACCGGGACGGATCGGGGAAAACCTCGGGAAGAGGGGACGTAGGGGTGAGCCGGCGTCGACCCTGAAGGTCACCTACTCCTTACGCCGGAGCAAGGTCTCGGTCAGTCGTCCTTGGGGAGGAGCACATCCGTCCCCGAACAGTGCGTCAATGGATGCAGGGCCCGTACTGTGGGTTCTGTCGCAGAGCTGGAGCTGGACGTCAGAAGGGGGCGCGCGAAGCCCATGAGCGGTGTCATGAAGCGTATGGGGATGATCTTCCGCGCGAAGGCGAACAAGGCCCTTGACCGGGCCGAGGACCCGCGCGAGACCCTCGATTACTCGTACCAGAAGCAGCTGGAGCTCCTGCAGAAGGTCCGCCGCGGCGTCGCCGACGTGGCCACCTCGCGCAAGCGTCTGGAGCTGCAGCTCAACCAGTTGCAGTCGCAGTCCTCCAAGCTGGAGGACCAGGGCCGCAAGGCACTCGCGCTCGGCCGTGAGGATCTCGCCCGCGAGGCCCTCTCCCGCCGGGCCGCCCTCCAGCAGCAGGTCAGCGACCTGGAGACGCAGCACGCGACGCTCCAGGGCGAGGAGGAGAAGCTCACCCTCGCCGCCCAGCGCCTCCAGGCCAAGGTCGACGCCTTCCGTACGAAGAAGGAGACCATCAAGGCCACCTACACCGCGGCCCAGGCCCAGACCCGCATCGGCGAGGCCTTCTCCGGCATCTCCGAGGAGATGGGTGACGTCGGCCTGGCCATCCAGCGCGCCGAGGACAAGACCGCCCAGCTCCAGGCCCGGGCCGGCGCCCTCGACGAGCTGCTCGCCTCCGGTGCCCTCGACGACCCGACCGGCCTGGCGAAGGACGACATCCAGAGCGAGCTGGACCGGCTCTCCGGTGGTACGGATGTAGAGCTGGAACTGCAGCGCATGAAGGCCGAGCTCGCCGGAGGCACCTCCTCGGGCCAGCAGGCCATCGAAGGTGGCACCAACCAGTCGCAGCCCCAGCAGCAGCCGCAGGACACCCCGCGCTTCGACAAGCAGTAGGGCCCACGCCGAGGGAGGCGACATGATCGTACGGATCATGGGGGAGGGGCAGGTGAGGCTGGACGACGGCCACCTCGCCGAACTGAACAAGCTGGACGACGAACTCCTCGCGGAGCTGGAGGGCGGCGACGCGGACGGGTTCCGCCGCACCCTCGGCGCCCTTCTGGGCGCCGTCCGCCGCCTGGGCACCCCCCTCCCCGACGACTCCCTCGAACCGTCGGAACTGATCCTTCCGTCCCCGGACGCGACGCTGGAGGAGGTCCGGGAGATGCTGAGCGACGACGGTTTGATCCCAGGGTGAGATCGATCAGCCCGTCTGGGGGTGCCCCCTCTGGGGGAGTTTGAGGACGAGGCCCGTTCAGGGCCGAAGCGGGGGTCCGGGGGCGGCAGCCCCCAGCTACGGCAGGGAAAGCGACGGTAACCAGCAAAGTGACCCCCCTCGGCCGAGCCCAACGCCAGCTGCAGGCTCACCCCCTGGCCCTGGACGCGACTCTCGCCGCAGGCGTCCTGCTCTGCATGCTCGCCGGCTCCTTCGTCGACCCCCACAGCGGCCACAGCGTCAGCTGGAGCATCCGCAGCCCCGACCCCCTCAGCCTCCTGCTGATGACCCTCGGCGCCATCGCCCTGATCTTCCGCCGCAGCGCCCCCATGACGGTCCTCGCCGTCACCGGCACCCTCTCGGTCGTCGAGTGCGTCACCGGCGACCCCCGCGCTCCCGTCGCGATGTCCGCCGTCGTCGCCCTCTTCACCGTCGCCGCCACCACCGACCGCCCCACCACCCTGCGCGCCGGCCTGATCACGATGACGGCTCTCACCAGCGCGGCGATGCTCGCGGGCCCGCTGCCCTGGTACGCCCAGGAAAACCTCGGCATCCTCGCCTGGACCGGCATCGGCGCCACCGCCGGGGACGCCGTCCGCAGCCGCAGGGCCGTCGTCCAGGCCATCCGCGAGCGCGCCGAGCGGGCCGAGCGCACCCGAGAGGAGGAGGCCCGCCGCCGCGTCGCCGAGGAGCGGCTGCGCATCGCCCGCGATCTGCACGACGTGGTCGCGCACCACATCGCCCTGGTCAACGTGCAGGCCGGAGTCGCCGCGCACGTCATGGACAAGCGCCCCGACCAGGCCAAGGAGGCCCTCGCCCACGTCCGCGAGGCCAGCCGCTCCGCGCTCAACGAGCTGCGCGCCACCGTCGGTCTGCTGCGCCAGTCCGGAGACCCGGAGGCCCCCACCGAACCGGCGCCCGGCCTGGACCGCCTCGACGAGCTGGCCGGCACCTTCCGCAGCGCGGGCCTGCTGGTCGAGGTTGCCCGCACGGACCACGACACCAAGCTGCCCGCCGCCGTCGACCTGGCCGCCTACCGGGTCATCCAGGAGGCCCTCACCAATGTGCAGAAGCACGCGGGACCGGACGCGAAGGCCGAGGTCAGCGTCGTACGGGTGGGGCCGCACATCGAGATAACGGTCCTCGACGACGGCCGCCCGGAGGCCGAGGAGAGCCCGGTGACCGGCGGCGGGCACGGTCTCCTCGGCATGCGTGAGCGGGTCACCGCCCTGCGCGGCACCCTCACCACCGGTCCCCGCTACGGAGGCGGCTTCCGCGTGCATGCGATCCTGCCGGTCAAGACCCGTACCCGCCCAGCCGAGGACCCCGCATGAGCATCCGTGTCCTGCTCGCCGACGACCAGGCGCTGCTTCGCAGCGCGTTCCGGGTGCTCGTCGACTCCGAGTCCGACATGGAGGTGGTCGGCGAGGCGTCCGACGGGGCGGAGGCGGTCCGGCTGGCGAAGGAGGAGCGCGCCGACGTCGTCCTGATGGACATCCGCATGCCCGGCACCGACGGTCTCGCCGCGACCCGGCAGATCAGCGCCGACCCCGACCTCGCGCACGTCCGGGTGGTCATCCTGACGACCTTCGAGGTCGACGACTACGTGGTGCAGTCGCTGCGCGCGGGCGCCTCCGGCTTCCTCGGCAAGGGCAGCGAGCCGGAGGAGCTCCTCAACGCGATCCGGATCGCCGCCGGCGGCGACGCCCTGCTCTCCCCGGCCGCCACCAAGGGCCTCATCGCCCGCTTCCTCGCCCAGGGCGACGCGCTGGGCGACGACCGCGACCCGGCCAGGGAGGAGCGCCTCGCGGCACTCACCGTGCGCGAGCGCGAGGTCCTCGTGCAGGTCGCCGGCGGCCACTCCAACGACGAGATCGCCGAACGCCTGGAGGTCAGCCCGCTGACCGTGAAGACGCACGTCAACCGGGCCATGGCCAAGCTGGGCGCGCGCGACCGGGCACAGCTCGTGGTGATCGCGTACGAGTCCGGGCTGGTACGCCCAAGGGTGGAGTGAGCCCCACCCGCTCGTACTGCGGGCGGAGTATGAGCCGCATAAGGAAATGGACCAGGGGCTTACGGATCGGGGCCGGGCCATGGCTCAGGGTGTAGGGGTCGGCGCTCATATGTGCCCTCACACCGCTTCTGCCGCTCACAGAAGAGAGACCCGTAACCCATGTCCTGGCTGTCCAGGTTCAGCCTCGCCCAACGGGCCCTGATAGGCCTGATGTCCATCGTCGCGCTCGTCTTCGGCGCGATCGCCGTCCCGCAGCTCAAACAGCAGCTGCTGCCCACCATCGAACTGCCGATGGTGTCCGTGCTCGCGCCCTACCAGGGCGCCTCCCCGGACGTCGTCGAGAAGCAGGTGATCGAGCCGATCGAGGACCAGCTGGAGGGTGTCGACGGCATCACCGGCGTCACCTCCACCGCGAGCGAGGGCAACGCCGTCATCGTGGCGTCCTTCGACTACGGCAACGACACCAAGCAGCTGGTCGCCGACGTCCAGCTGGCCGTCAACCGGGCCGGCGTCCAGCTCCCGGACGCCGTGGACCCGCAGGTCGTCGCCGGTTCCACGGACGACATGCCGACCGTGGTCCTCGCGGTCACCTCCGACAAGGACCAGCAGGCCCTCGCCGACCAGCTCGACACGACCGTGGTGCCTGCCCTGAAGGACGTCGACGGCGTCGGCCAGGTCACCGTCACCGGCGTCCGCGACCTCCAGGTCACCGTCACCCCGGCCGACGCGAAGCTCGCCAAGGCCGGGCTGACCACGCAGTCGCTCGCCCAGGCCCTGCAGGCGGGCGGCGCGACCGTCCCGGCCGGCGCCTTCGACGAGGACGGCAGCAACCGCACGGTCCGCGTCGGCGGCGGCTACACCTCCGTCCAGCAGATCGAGGACCTGCGGATCCCCGGTGTCGGCGGCAAGAAGCCGGTCCGTCTCGGTGACGTGGCCACGGTGAAGCAGGAGGAGGCCCCGGCCGACTCCATCACCCGCACCGACGGCAGGCCCAGCCTCGCGGTCATGGTCACCATGGACCACGACGGCAGCGCGGTCGCGATCTCGAACGCCGTCGAGGACAAGCTGCCGAGCCTGCGCGAGGACCTCGGCTCCGGCGCCACGATCACCGTCGTCAGCGACCAGGGCCCGGCCGTGTCGAAGGCCATCGAGGGCCTGACGACCGAGGGCGCGCTCGGTCTGCTCTTCGCGGTCCTGGTCATCCTGGTCTTCCTGGCGTCGGTCCGCTCGACGCTGGTCACCGCGGTCTCCATCCCGCTGTCCGTCGTCCTCGCCCTGATCGTGCTGTGGACCCGCGACCTGTCGCTCAACATGCTGACCCTGGGCGCGCTGACCATCGCCATCGGCCGGGTCGTCGACGACTCGATCGTGGTCCTGGAGAACATCAAGCGCCACCTCGGCTACGGCGAGGAGCGGCACACGGCGATCATCACGGCCGTCCGCGAGGTGGCCGGCGCGGTCACCTCCTCCACCCTCACCACGGTCGCCGTGTTCCTGCCGGTCGGTCTGGTCGGCGGCATGGTGGGCGCCCTGTTCGGCGCGTTCAGCCTCACCGTGACGGCCGCCCTGCTGGCGTCCCTGCTGGTCTCGCTGACGGTCGTGCCGGTCCTGTCGTACTGGTTCCTGCGCGCCCCCAAGGGCACCTCGGAGGACGCCGAGGAGGCCCGTCGCGTCGCGGAGGAGAAGGAGGCGAGGAGCCGTCTCCAGCGCCTCTACGTCCCCGTCCTGCGGTTCGCGACCCGGCGCCGGCTGACCAGCGTGGCCATCGCGGTCGTGGTGCTGCTGGGCACCTTCGGCATGGCCCCGCTGCTGAAGACCAACTTCTTCGACCAGGGCGAGCAGCAGGTCCTGACGGTGAAGCAGGAGCTGAAGCCCGGCACCAGCCTCGCGGCGACCGACGTCCAGGCCGGGAAGGTCGAGAAGCTGCTCGCCGGCGTCAAGGGCGTGAAGGACTACCAGGTCACCGTCGGCTCCTCCGGCTTCATGGCGGCCTTCGGCGGCGGCACCGACACCAACCAGGCCTCCTACCAGGTGATGCTGGAGGACTCGGCGTCGTACGAGGACGTCCAGGACCGGATCGAGGACGGGCTGAAGAAGCTCGACGGGATCGGAACGACCACGGTCGCCGCCGGTGACGGCTTCGGCAGCCAGGACCTGAGCGTCGTCGTGAAGGCGGCCGACGCGGGTGTGCTGCGCACGGCGTCCGAGCAGGTCCGCAAGGCGGTGGCCGGCCTCGACCACGTCACCGACGTCACCAGCGACCTCTCGCAGAGCGTGCCGCGCATCTCGGTCACGGCGAACTCCAAGGCCGCGGCGGCCGGTTTCGACGACCAGACGCTGGGCGCGGCGGTCACCCAGGCCGTCCGCGGGACGACGGCCGCGAAGGCGGTGCTCGACGACACCGAGCGGGACGTCGTCATCCGGTCGGCGAAGCCGGCGCAGACCCTCGCCCAGCTCAAGGCCCTGCGTCTGGGCCCGGTGAAGCTCGGTGACATCGCCGCCGTCCGGCTCGTCGACGGCCCGGTGTCCATGACCCGGATCGACGGCCGGCGCGCGGCCACCGTCACCGCCCGGCCGACCGGCGACAACACGGGCGCGGTCAGCACCCAGCTCCAGTCGAAGATCGACGCGCTGAAGCTGCCGGCGGGCGCCACGGCCGAGATCGGCGGTGTCTCCTCCGACCAGGACAGCGCGTTCAAGAACCTGGGCCTGGCGATGCTCGCGGCGATCGCGATCGTCTTCATGCTGCTGGTCGCGACCTTCCGTTCGCTCGCCCAGCCGCTGATCCTGCTGGTCTCCATCCCGTTCGCGGCGACGGGCGCGATCGGCCTGCTCGTCGCCACCGGCACCCCCATGGGCGTCCCGGCGATGATCGGCATGCTGATGCTCATCGGCATCGTGGTGACCAACGCGATCGTCCTGATCGACCTCATCAACCAGTACCGCAAGCAGGGTCACGGCGTCGTCGAGGCCGTGGTCGAGGGCGGCCGGCACCGTCTGCGCCCCATCCTGATGACCGCGCTCGCGACCATCTTCGCCCTGCTCCCGATGGCCCTGGGCGTCACCGGCGAGGGCGGCTTCATCGCCCAGCCGCTGGCGGTGGTCGTGATCGGCGGTCTGATCACCTCGACCCTGCTCACCCTGCTCCTCGTCCCGACGCTGTACGCGATGCTCGAACTCCGCAAGGAGCGCAGGGCCAAGAAGAAGGCCCTGAAGAGGCAGACCGCACAGCCCGAGAAGACGCCCGAACCGGCCGGCGTCTGAGGACATGTCGGCGTGACGGACCCCGGGTCCGTCACGCCGACGCTTTTCCCCCGTGGCCGGTTCCCTATGCTGAGCGCTCGAACTGATCTGCGGCGGAAGGGAATCGGGACGTGCCGCTCCACAAGGACGACCCGAAGGCGCTCGGTGGATACAAGATCGTCGACCGTCTCGGGGCCGGAGGCATGGGCATCGTCTACCGGGCCCGCTCGCGGTCGGGGCGCGAGGTCGCCCTCAAGGTGGTCCACGCGCAGTACGCCGAGGACGCCGTCTTCCGCGCCCGGTTCCGGCAGGAGATCGAGGCCGTCCGCAGGGTGAGCGGCGCCTTCACCGCGCCGGTCGTGGACGCCGACCCGGAGGCCGCGCGGCCCTGGATGGCGACCCAGTACGTGCCCGGGCGCTCACTCGCCGACCGGATCCGCGAGGGCGGCCCGATCCGGGACGCCGAACTGCGGCTGGTGGCGCTGGGGTTGGTGGAGGCGCTGCGGGACCTGCACCGGGCGGGCGTGGTGCACCGCGATCTGAAGCCGGCGAACGTCCTGATGGCCGAGGACGGCCCCCGTGTCATCGACTTCGGTATATCCAGGGCGGCCGAGAACCACAACACCCTCACCGAGACCGGCCAGATGATCGGCACCCCGCCCTTCATGTCGCCGGAGCAGTTCGTCGACGCCCGCTCGGTCGGACCCGCCTCCGACGTGTTCTCGCTCGGGGCGCTACTGGCGTACTCCCTCACCGGGCGTGGCCCCTTCGACGCCGACAGCCCCTATCTGACCGCCTACCGGGTGGTCCACAACGAGCCGGTGCTGGAAGGGGTGGCACGCCCCCTGCGCACCGTCCTGGAGCGCTGTCTGGCCAAGGAGGCCAAGGAACGGCCCGGACTCGACGAGCTGGCCCGGGAGTTCGCGGCCGTCCTGCCCGAGTACGCGCAGGACGAGCCGCACACGATGAGTCTGCGGGTGGACACACTGCGGGCCGCGCTGCGGGACGGCGCGGCGACCGACCCGGGGACCGGCGCTCATCGCACCGCCACTTCCGTCACCGGCTCCGGCCGCCGCCGCCCGTGGTGGCGCGGACTGCCGGGACTGCTCGCCGCGTCCGGCCTCATGGCCGCGTCCCTCACCGCACTTTTCGCGTTCGCCCCGCTCGACCCCGAAGAGGCCGCGCAGGCGCGCCCCTCGGCATCCCCCTCGTCCCGCTGGGCGGCTGTCCCGGCCGGCTGGAAGCCCTGGCAGACGACCGTGTCGGCGGACGCCGAGCGCGGTGTCCGCGAGGCCCAGGGGGCGGACTTCGCCGCGCCGTTCTGCCTGACGGACCACGGCGCGGTCTACTGCGGCGGCACCGCGCTCCTCCCGGAACGGATCGACGGCGCCACCGGCAGGACGCTGTGGCGTGCGGACATCACGCCCGCCGGGTACTCGGCCGACCGGTACCAGACGGCGGTCATCGGGGTGCACGACGGTCTGGTGCTCGTGGAGCTGACGGTCGACGAGAAGTCCGGGGAGACGAAGGAGCACCTGATCCTCGGCCTCGACGCCAAGACCGGCGACAAGGTGTGGTCCCAGAAGGCGAACTACGACGGCGTCGGGGGAGCGGTCTACTCCGGCGGGCTGGTCCTGGTGCAGGACGACGACGGCCCGTCGGTGATCCTGCGCTCGGCGGCCGACGGGAGGGAGCGCTCGCGGGTCTCCCTGCCCGCCAACCACTACTGCGGGATGCTGGCGGTGGCGGACCGCGCGGTCGTGCAGTGCACCAGCGCGTCGGAGGACTCCGACGACACGCAGTTCATGGTCATCGACCCCGCCAACGGATCCCTGCTGCGGTCGACGGGAGTGGCGGCGGACGAGAACTTCCTCGGCATCCTCGACGGGCAGCTGATCTTTCTGGCGTACGAGGACGACGGGACCCTCAACAGCGACGTCGCCTACGACCGCATCGTGCGCGTCGACCCCGGAAGCCGCGAACGCGAGGTGACCGAGCTGTCCGAGAAGTACACGGGGCGGGCGGTGCTGCGGGACGGCACGATCTGGTTCTCCAACTCCAGCGGCCGGGTGAGTGCCGTCTCGGCCCGCACCGGCAGCCGGACCTGGCAGACCCACACCAACCTGGAGGCACCGGGCGACGTCACCGTGGACGACGACGGGCGCACCGTGTACATGGCCACCGGCAGCGGACGGGTGGCGGCGCTGGACGCGGCCAAGGGCACCCTGTTGTGGGAGTCGGGCGCCCGCGCCGAGATCCTGCCCGACGGGATCGTGCCCACCGTGCTGGCCAACAAGGGCGCCCTGGTGGTGGTGACCGCCGACGGCACGGTCTTCACCCTCGACCCGGCCCACCCCGACCGGAAAGCGGTCTCGGCGGGGTGAGCACGGGCCGGGGTGGACCGGCTACGGCAGCGCCAGCATCCGCTCCAGCGCCAGCTTCGCGAACGCCTCGGTCTCCTTGTCGACCTCGATGCGGTTGACCAGCTTGCCCTCGGCGAGGGACTCCAGGGCCCAGACCAGGTGGGGGAGGTCGATGCGGTTCATGGTCGAGCAGAAGCAGACCGTCTTGTCGAGGAAGACGATCTCCTTGCCCTCGGGCGCGAAACGGTTCGCCAGGCGGCGCACCAGGTTCAGCTCGGTGCCGATGGCCCACTTCGAGCCGGCCGGGGCGGCTTCCAGCGCCTTGATGATGTACTCGGTCGAGCCGACGTGGTCCGCCGCGGCGACGACCTCGTGCTTGCACTCGGGGTGCACCAGCACGTTCACGCCGGGGATGCGGGCGCGGACGTCCTCGACCGACTCCAGGCTGAAGCGGCCGTGCACCGAGCAGTGACCGCGCCACAGGATCATCTTCGCGTCGCGCAGCTGCTCGGCGGTCAGCCCGCCGTTCGGCTTGTGCGGGTTGTAGACGACACAGTCCTCCAGGGACATGCCCATGTCCCGGACGGCCGTGTTGCGGCCCAGGTGCTGGTCGGGCAGGAACAGCACCTTCTCGCCCTGCTGGAAGGCCCACTCCAGGGCTCGCTGGGCGTTGGAGGAGGTGCAGATCGTGCCGCCGTGCTTGCCCGTGAACGCCTTGATGTCGGCGGACGAGTTCATGTACGAGACGGGCACGACCTGCTCGGCTATGCCGGCCTCGGTGAGCACGTCCCAGCATTCGGCGACCTGCTCGGCCGTCGCCATGTCGGCCATGGAGCAGCCGGCGGCGAGGTCCGGGAGGACCACCTTCTGGGCGTCGGAGGTCAGGATGTCCGCCGACTCGGCCATGAAGTGCACACCGCAGAACACGATGTACTCGGCCTCCGGGCGGGCGGCCGCGTCCCGGGCCAGCTTGAAGGAGTCGCCCGTGACGTCGGCGAACTGGATGACCTCGTCGCGCTGGTAGTGGTGGCCGAGCACGAAGACCTTGTCACCGAGCTTCTCCTTGGCCGCGCGGGCGCGCTCGACCAGGTCCGGGTCGGAGGGCGAGGGCAGGTCGCCGGGGCACTCGACGCCCCGCTCGCTCTTCGGGTCGGCCTCACGGCCGAGCAGCAACAGGGCGAGCGGAGTCGGCTGTACGTCGAGCTCCGTGGTCTGGGCGGTGGTCACGACACGCACCCTTTCTACTTTTCGTCGATCTGACGCTATCTATGATAGCTTGCTTCGTGTCACTTTGACGATGGTCATCGCGTCGATGTGACATGAATCCCGGACACGGCGCGCAGAGGCCGGTCGCGCGGGCCGTGCGGTCGCTGTTCGCTTCGTCGCCGGTGTGCGAGCATGAAGGAACAGGCAGAGAATCTGGCGACGAGAAGTGCCCGGCCCGGAATGAATCCGCGGCCCCGTCGGTTGCAACCGTCGGCAAGCAGTCTCCGTACAACCCGGGAGAGATGTAGATGTCCGTATCGGACGAGACCAGCACCGTCACCGACGGCATCATCCTGTCCGACGCCGCAGCGGCGAAGGTCAAGGCCCTGCTCGACCAGGAAGGCCGTGACGACCTGGCCCTGCGTGTCGCCGTGCAGCCCGGTGGCTGCTCCGGCCTGCGCTACCAGCTCTTCTTCGACGAGCGCTCCCTCGACGGCGACGTCGTCAAGGACTTCGGCGGCGTCAAGGTCGTCACCGACCGCATGAGCGCCCCGTACCTGGGCGGCGCGTCCATCGACTTCGTCGACACCATCGAGAAGCAGGGCTTCACGATCGACAACCCGAACGCGACGGGCTCCTGCGCCTGCGGTGACTCCTTCAGCTGAGCCCATGACGGCGTGAGGAAGGCGGCGGCACCCTCCCGAGGGTGCCGCCGCCTTCGTCGTCCCACGGCGCCTACTGCACGTCGGGCAGCCGCGCCCCGTCCTTCTCCAGCGGCACGGCCCCGCCGTCCGAGCCGACCACCTTCCGGCTGCCGAGCGGCTCGTCCAGCTGCACGGTCAGGTGGTACTCCTTGGCGATCATGATGCAGACCTTGTCCGGCCAGGGCGTCTCGGTCACGGTGACCGTCACCTCGTCCGTGCTCTCCTTCGCCGTCGCCTCGTAGTCGCCGCACACCCCGCCGGTGAAGCTCACGACCAGCTCCTTGCCCTCGGCCGTGTAGCCGTCCACCTGCACGTCCCGCGGACCCGCGGTGCCGCTGGGCGTGGGCGTCGGTGCCGTGGCCGCCTTCAGATACGCCGGGTCGACCGCCGGCTGCGTGACCCGGTACTCGTCCGCGGCCCCCGAACCCTTCACGTCGAACAGCCAGGACGGGACGAGCACCTGCCGCCCGCCCGAGCTGTGCGGGGCGAGCCCGAGCACCGCGTCCTCGATCGTCACCGTCTCTCCCTGGGGAGCGCCCGTGGACGAACCCGTGGAGGAGCCGGTGGACGAGCCGCACGGGCTCTCCAGCCGGTCCTTCAACGGCACCGGGCTGGCGCACCCTCCGATGCCCATCCGATGGCCGGCGTCACTCGACGCCGCGTTCAGCGCGTCCAGCGCCTCCTCGGCACTCAGCAAGGGGTACGTCTCACCCTCGGCCGGTGCCTTCAGCTGCCCGTTCCCGCCGATGACCACGCCGTCGGAGCCGACGCTGATCCCGGTCGTCCACCCGTAGGTGGGCAGTCCGCCGACCTCCGGGTCCGCGTTCACCACCCGCTGGGCGCCCATGACCTGGCTCGCGTCCACCTTGGCGTCGTCCTGCCCGACGGCCTTCAGGATCGGCGCCGCCGCCTTCTTCGCGGCCGCCTCACTCACCGGGTCGGCGGCCGGGGCGGCCGGATCCTGCGTGCACTTGGCGATGCCGCCCTTGCAGTTGTCGGTGCCCGGCGCGTACCGGCTGAACGTCCACATGCCCGGCGCCTGCCGGTTCACCCGCAGCACCGGTCCCGAGCCGTCGTTGCCGGAGCCGACCTTCCAGGCATCCCCGTCGACCACGGGCGTCCCGTCCACCCCGAGCGCCTTCGCCAGCCGGGCCACCTCGTCCTTGCCGACCGCGCCCTTCGCCCAGTACACGGGCGCGGAACCGGGGCCGTCGGGGAGCGTGCCGTCGGCCTTGTACGTCACCCCGTACGGGTTCGGCTCACCGGGCGCGATGCCGTTCGAGCCACCGTCGGAACCGTCCGCCGTGTAGTCGTCCAGCACGAGCGGCGCGGGCGTGCCGTCACCGGAGGGCGCGCCGGCACCGGAACCGGAGCCACCGGTGGCCTGCGCACCGAGGTACGCCCCGCCGCCCCCGACCAGCAGCACGGCGGCGGCGACGGAGGCGACGAGGAGGGGGGAGCGGCGTCGGCGCACGGGGGAGGGCTCGTGGTCGCCCCGCTCGACCTCGTCGACGGCTTCCACGGCCCGCGCGGCCTTGCCGACGGCGGCGGCCTCCGCGCCGGCCGTGTCCTCGCCGACCGGCGCGGCGGTCTCGGCCTCACCGACGGCTGAGGCCTCGTCCGTCCGCGCGGCCTTCTCGGCTTCCTCGGCCTCTCCGCCGGGCGGCACGACTTCCTCGGCCTCGTCGACGGGCGGCGCTGCGTTCTCGGCCTCGTCGACGGGCGGCGCTGCGTTCTCGGCCTCGTCGACGGGCGGCGCTGCGTTCTCGGCCTCGTCGACGGGCGGCGCTGCGTTCTCGGCCTCGTCGACGGGCGAGGCTGCGTTCCCGGCCTCGTCGGCGGGCGGCGGGGCGTTCCCGGCCTCTTCGGTCGGCGCGGCCTCCTCGACCTGCTCGGGCTCTTGTTTTTCGGCGCGCGCGGGTTCCTCGACGCTCTCGGCCCGTTCGGCCTTCTCCGTCGGCGCGACCTTCTCGGCCCGCGCGGCCGGGTCGGCGGAAACCCTCTCCTCCGGCTCGCGCGCGGCGTCGCTGTTCTCGGGTCGCTCGGTGTTCACCGCATCGCTCCTTCGGCTGCCCTGCTGTCGTACCTCACATCCCCTTTACGGGGGACAGCGATGGGACGCGGCGGGGGAGCGCACGGTTCCCTTCCGGGCGCCGTACGGCGGAAAGCCCTGGCCGTACCTGGGGAAACCCCTAGTTGCCGTAGTCCGGCATGGCCTCCAGCAGGCGCGCGGACCTCGCCGGGACGTTCACGCCGTGGATGAGTGACGGGGAGACCGGACGGGAAGTGATCTTCTCCGGGGCCGCCCAGTGTGGAACCATCCGTGCGCAGTCGCCACGCAGCGACGCGAGGTCGCCGTCGAGGTCGGCCGGAGCGGGGGCTGCGTGGAGCTCGAGGTTCGTCATAGCGGAACCGTAAGCACGCTCGAGCCCGCGAAGAAAGATCTACTATCGGGTAGTTTCGGCTGCTTCAGTGGCGCCCCTCGACCGGGTAGCGTGAACTGTCAATCCCCCTCCCCTCAGGAGAGTCCACGCCGTGCGCATCGCAGTCACCGGCTCCATCGCGACCGACCACCTCATGACGTTCCCCGGACGTTTCTCCGACCAGCTCGTCGCGGACCAGCTCCACACGGTCTCCCTCTCCTTCCTCGTGGACAACCTGGACGTACGCCGGGGCGGAGTGGGTGCGAACATCGCCTTCGGGATGGGGCAGCTGGGCACGCGGCCGATCCTGGTCGGCGCCGCGGGCGCGGACTTCGACGAGTACCGCGCCTGGCTGGACCGGCACGGCGTGGACACCGAGTCGGTCCGCATCTCCGAGACCCTGCACACGGCCCGCTTCGTGTGCACCACCGACGCCGACCACAACCAGATCGGCTCCTTCTACACGGGCGCGATGAGCGAGGCCCGCCTGATCGAGCTGAAGACCGTCGCCGACCGCGTCGGCGGTCTCGACCTGGTCCTGATCGGCGCCGACGACCCGGAGGGGATGCTCCGCCACACGGAGGAGTGCCGCGCCCGCGCGATCCCCTTCGCCGCCGACTTCTCGCAGCAGATCGCCCGGATGGAGGGCGAGGAGATCCGGATACTGCTGGAGGGCGCCACGTACCTCTTCTCGAACGAGTACGAGAAGGGCCTCATCGAGTCCAAGACCGGCTGGACGGACGCCGAGATCCTCGCGAAGGTCGGCCACCGCGTCACCACCCTCGGCGCGCGCGGCGTCCGGATCGAGCGCGACGGCGAGGACCCGATCGAGGTCGGCTGCCCGGACGAGGAGCGCAAGGCCGACCCCACGGGCGTCGGCGACGCCTTCCGCGCGGGGTTCCTCTCCGGCCTCGCGTGGGGGGTCTCGCACGAGCGGGCCGCCCAGGTCGGGTGCATGCTGGCGACGCTCGTCATCGAGACGGTGGGGACGCAGGAGTACCAGTTGCGGCGGGGGCACTTCATGGAGCGGTTCACCAAGGCGTACGGGGACGAGGCGGCGGCGGAGGTTCGCAAGCACCTCGGGTGAGGGTGGATCGTCGTCGGGTGCAGGTGCGTGGGGGCTGGTCGCGCACACGCGGCGGTAGCCGCATGTCGACACAGCCCCGCGCCCCTGGGTGGGTCAGCTGAGCCTGCGGATCAGGTATGCCGTCCCCTTCTCCGCCGGCTCCTCGCCCACGTACTCCTGCCCCCGCATCTCGCACCACGCCGGGATGTCCAGGCGGGCCGCCTCGTCGTCCGACAGGACCCGGATCCGGCCGCCCACCGGCACGTTCCCGATGACCTTCGCGAGTTCGATGACCGGGATCGGGCAGCGCTTGCCGAGGGCGTCCACGACCAGGACGTCCTCCTCCACGGCCGTGGCGGGTGCCGGTGCCCCGAGCTTCTCGCGTACCCCTGCCACCACGCCCGGCAGCACCGCCAGGAAACGCTCCACGTCCTCCTCGGCCGCCCCCGCGGGCAACGACACCCGCACATTCCCCTCGCTCAGCACCCCCATCGCCTTGAGCACATGGCTCGGCGTCAGCGTGCTGCTGGTGCAGGAGGAGCCCGAGGACACCGAGAACCCCTCCCGGTCCAGCTCGTGCAGCAGCGCCTCCCCGTCGACGTACAGGCAGGAGAAGGTGACGACCCCCGGCAGCCGCCGCTCCGGATCCCCCACCACCTCCACGTCCGGCACCAGTTCGGGCACCCGCACCCGAATGCGCTCCGTCAGCTCCCGCAGTCGTACGGACTCCTGGACCGCCTCGGCCCGTACGGCCCGCAGGGACGCGGCGGCCGCCACGATGGCCGGCAGGTTCCCGAACTCCTCCACCTCCCGCGCCGCGAACCGCACCCCCTTGCGCACCACGAGCAGCCCGACGCCCGACGGCCCGCCCCACTTGTGCGCACTGGCGGTCAGGACCGACCAGTCGCCGTCCACCCGCCCCCACCCGAGGGACTGCGCCGCGTCCACCAGCAACGGCACCCCGGCCGCCCGGCACACCTCGGCCACTGCGGCCACCGGCTGCTCGGTCCCCACCTCGTGATTGGCCGACTGCAGGCACGCCAGCGCGGTGTCGGCCCGCAGCGCGTCCTCGTACACCCCGGCCTCCACGGCGCCGCTCCGCACCACCGGAACCCGGGTCACCGTCCCACCCTCCGCCTCGTGCGCTTCGGCCGAATGGAGCACCGACGAGTGTTCAACGGATGACACGATCAGGTGACGCCCGACCCGCCGACGCCCCGCCAACACCCCCGCGATGCCCGTCTGTACGGCCCGGGTCCCGGAGGACGTGAAGACCAGCTCGTCCGGTCGGCACCCGACGGCCTCCGCAGCAGCCTCCCGAGCGGCGTCCACCAGCATCCGAGCCCGCCGCCCCTCCCTATACAACCGCCCCGGATCGGCCCACCCCTCATCAAGAGAGGCCAACAGCGCCTGACGGGCGACGGGATGAAGGGGAGCGGCGGAAGCGGCGTCGAAGTAGGCCATACGGCAACGTTAAAACGTAGGTGAGCGACGCAGGGGCGCGGGGAACTGCGCGACCAGCCACGAAAGCGCCCGCACACGCCGAACAGCCGCACCCGACGAACTACTAGGCGCTTTCGGCTGACCCGCGGCGCGTATGGCACCCCTCCCCGAGAACCCCCGGAGGGCGTCGGCTAGGGTTTGGTCCGCATAAACATCCAAACCCCTGCCCGACGCAGGGCGGCGACCGACCAGCGAGAAGGCAGGCCGCAGCCAACCGCGCGGGCGAGACTCTCGGGAAGGCGCTACGTGAGTCCCAACGGCTCCGACCGCTCGCCGCGGCGCCCGATGCGGCGGAAGCTGCTGCAGGCAATGACCGCGGGCCTGGTCCTGGCGACCGCCACCGGTTGCACATACAAGGACTTCCCCCGCCTTGGTATGCCCACCCCGGTCACAGAAGAGGCTCCGCGGATCCTCTCCCTGTGGCAGGGATCCTGGGCTGCCGCGCTGGCCACCGGCGTGCTGGTGTGGGGCCTGATCCTGTGGAGCGCTGTCTTCCACCGGCGCAGCCGGACGAAGGTCGAAGTTCCTCCGCAGACCCGGTACAACATGCCCATCGAGGCGCTGTACACGGTGGTCCCGATCATCATCGTCTCGGTGCTGTTCTACTTCACGGCCCGCGACGAGACGAAGCTCCTCAGCCTCGAGAAGAAGCCCGACGTCACGGTCAACGTGGTCGGCTTCCAGTGGAGCTGGTGCTTCAACTACATCGCGAACGTCGAAGGCTCCACCGGCGACGCGAAGACCGACAAGAACCTGGCCGCGATCCCGGACCGGTACAAGGCGGACTTCCCGGCCGACGCGGGCGGCGTCTACACCTGCGGTGTCCCCGGTGAGCGGAACCCGCAGACCAACAACCCGGGTCCGACCCTCTGGCTCCCCGAGGGCAAGACGGTCCGCTTCGTCCTCACCTCGCGTGACGTCATCCACTCCTTCTGGGTGGTGCCGTTCCTGATGAAGCAGGACGTCATTCCGGGCCACACCAATGCCTTCCAGGTGGTTCCCAACCATGAGGGCACCTTCCTGGGCAAGTGCGCCGAGCTCTGCGGCGTCGACCACTCCCGGATGCTGTTCAACGTGAAGGTCGTCTCCCCCGAGCGCTACGAGCAGCACCTCAAGGACCTCGCCAAGAAGGGGCAGACCGGTTACGTTCCCGCGGGCATCGAGCAGACCGCCCATGAGAAGAACCGGGAGACGAACAACCTGTGAGCATCCTCAACGAACCCCAGGGTGCGGCGGCAGCTGAAGACTCCTACGAGAACGAGCTGCCGGTCCGGCGCAAGCAGCCCGGCAACGTCGTGGTGAAGTGGCTGACGACCACCGACCACAAGACCATCGGGACGCTGTATCTCGTCACGTCGTTCGCGTTCTTCATGATCGGCGGCGTGATGGCGCTGTTCATGCGCGCCGAGCTGGCCCGTCCGGGCCTGCAGCTGATGTCGAACGAGCAGTTCAACCAGGCGTTCACGATGCACGGCACGATCATGCTGCTGATGTTCGCGACGCCGCTGTTCGCCGGCTTCACGAACTGGATCATGCCGCTGCAGATCGGTGCGCCGGACGTAGCCTTCCCGCGGCTGAACATGTTCGCCTACTGGCTGTACCTGTTCGGCTCGCTCATCGCCGTCGGTGGCTTCCTCACCCCGGACGGCGCGGCCGACTTCGGCTGGTTCGCCTACTCCCCGCTGTCGGACGCGGTCCGCAGCCCGGGCATCGGCGCCGACATGTGGATCATGGGTCTGGCCTTCTCCGGCTTCGGCACGATCCTCGGCTCGGTCAACTTCATCACCACGATCATCTGCATGCGCGCGCCCGGCATGACCATGTTCCGCATGCCGATCTTCGTGTGGAACGTGCTGCTGACCGGTGTCCTGGTCCTGCTGGCCTTCCCGGTCCTGGCGGCCGCGCTGTTCGCCCTGGAGGCGGACCGCAAGTTCGGTGCCCATGTCTTCGACGCGGCCAACGGCGGCGCCCTACTGTGGCAACACCTCTTCTGGTTCTTCGGCCATCCAGAGGTGTACATCATCGCCCTGCCGTTCTTCGGCATCATCAGTGAGATCATCCCGGTCTTCTCCCGCAAGCCGATGTTCGGCTACATGGGCCTGATCGCCGCGACGATCGCCATCGCCGGCCTCTCCGTGACCGTGTGGGCGCACCACATGTACGTCACCGGTGGCGTCCTGCTCCCGTTCTTCTCCTTCATGACGTTCCTCATCGCCGTACCGACCGGCGTGAAGTTCTTCAACTGGATCGGAACGATGTGGAAGGGCTCGTTGTCCTTCGAGACACCGATGCTCTGGGCGACGGGCTTCCTCATCACCTTCACCTTCGGCGGTCTGACCGGCGTCATCCTGGCCTCGCCGCCGATGGACTTCCACGTGTCCGACTCGTACTTCGTGGTGGCGCACTTCCACTACGTCGTCTTCGGCACCGTCGTCTTCGCGATGTTCGCCGGCTTCCACTACTGGTGGCCCAAGTTCACCGGCAAGCTGCTCGACGAGCGTCTCGGCAAGATCACCTTCTGGACGCTGTTCATCGGCTTCCACGGCACCTTCCTGGTCCAGCACTGGCTGGGTGCCGAGGGCATGCCGCGTCGTTACGCCGACTACCTGGCGCAGGACGGCTTCACCGCTCTGAACACGATCTCGACGATCAGCTCGTTCGTCCTCGGTCTGTCGATCCTCCCGTTCCTCTACAACGTGTGGAAGACGGCCAAGTACGGCAAGCCGGTCGGCGTCGACGACCCGTGGGGCTACGGCCGCTCCCTGGAGTGGGCGACCTCCTGCCCGCCGCCGCGGCACAACTTCCTCACCCTGCCGCGGATCCGCAGTGAATCCCCGGCGTTCGACCTGCACCACCCGGAGATCGCCGCGCTCGAGCAGCTGGAGCACGCGGGCCACGGTGCCATCTCGGGCAGCAAGGAGGCCGGCAAGTGAAGGTCCAAGGCAGGATGTTCACCTGGCTGAGCGTCTTCATCCTCGTCATGGCGATCGTCTATGGCGTGTGGTCGAAGGAGCCGGCCGGCACCACGGCCCTCTTCCTGGCCTTCGGTCTGTCCATCATGATCGGCTTCTACCTGGGCTTCACGGCCCGGCGGGTCGACGCGGGCGCCCAGGACAACAAGGAAGCGGACGTCGCGGACGACGCCGGCGAGCTGGGCTTCTTCAGCCCGCACAGCTGGCAGCCGCTGGCGCTCGGCATCGGCGGTGCCATCGCCTTCCTCGGCGTGGCCGTGGGCTGGTGGCTGCTGTACTTCTCCGTCCCGATCATCCTCATCGGTATCTGGGGCTGGGTCTTCGAGTACTACCACGGTGAGAACCGCACCCAGTAGCACGCGCTGAGCGCACGGGAGCCCGGACACTCCGTCAGGAGAGTCCGGGCTCCTTCTTTTGCCGTAATCCCTGTCCTCCATACGTGGCGTCCAGCGCGCCGCGGTTGACGCGGCTTCCTAGCGTGAAGCCATGAGCCACTCACCCCGCCCCCGCACAGTCGTCAGCTGCACGCTGCTGGTGATCGCCCTCGGAGCGGGCGCCGTCACCGCCTGCTCCTCCGACGGCAATCCCCTCGCCGAGCGCCCCTACGACGCGAGCGACCAGATCTCCTTCAACGGCCCCGACGGCGACGGCAAGAAGAAGGCCGACCCGGACAAGCCCCTGGAGGTCGTCGCGGAGGACGCCGACGAGCCCATCACGGACGTCACCGCCGTGGACGCCACAGGCCGCTATGTGGCGGGCGAACTCTCCGCCGACGGCACCCGCTGGCACAGCACCGAGCCGCTGGCCGCGGACGCCCACTACACGGTCCGGGTGAGCACCGAGGACGACGACGGCGCCCCCGGCCGCCGGGTCCTCACCTTCGACACCGGCAAACCCAGCGGCAAGAAGCGCCTCACGGTCGAGCTGGGCCCCGACACGGGCACCTACGGCGTCGGCCAGCCCGTCACCGCCAAGCTCAGCGAGCCGGTCAAGGACCCGGCCCAGCGGGCGATCGTCGAACGCGGCCTCAAGGTCGACTCCACGCCCGCCGTACCGGGCGGCTGGCACTGGGTGGACGACAAGGAGCTCCACTACCGCCCCAAGGACTACTGGCCCGCCCACGCCACGATCCGCGCCCACAGCAACCTCAACGGCATCCGGATCAGCGACCGGCTGTGGGGCACCACCTCGAAGGACGTCAACCTCAGCATCGGCGACCGGGTCATAGCCGTCACGGACGCCTCGGCCCACTCACTGACGTTCTACAAGAACGACGAGGTCGTCAACACCTTCCCCGTGACCACCGGCAAGCCCGGCTTCGAGACCCGCAACGGCGTCAAGGTCGTCCTCGGCAAGGAGCAGTTCGTCCGCATGCGCAGCTCCACCGTCGGCATAGCCGAGGGCTCCTCGGAGTCCTACGACCTCCCCGTCTACTGGGCCACCCGGCTCACCTGGAGCGGCGAGTACGTCCACGCCGCCCCCTGGTCGGTGGGCTCCCAGGGCTACGCCAACGTCAGCCACGGCTGCACCGGTATGAGCACATCCAACGCGGCCTGGTTCTTCGACCACGTCCGCCCGGGCGACGTCGTCAAGGTGATCAACAGCTACGGCAACACGATGGAACCGTTCGGCAACGGCTTCGGCGACTGGAACGTCGACTGGACGAAGTGGCGGACGGGCAGCGCGCTGACCACCGGCAAGCAGAAGACCCAGCCCGACACGACCACTCTCCGGCCTACGGTGCTGTGACCCACCAGGGGCGCGGGGCTGTGTCGATGTGCGGCTCCGCCGCGGGGCGTGAGCAGCCCACGACGGCCCGCAGTCGCCCCACGACCTCACACCGCACCCTCTCAGGCGCTCAGCAACCTCTTCTGCCGCAACAGAGAAGCCAGCGCCGAGGCGAACTCCACAGGCTCGACCGGCAAGGTCACCGCCGCGTCAGCGCGACTCCAGGTCGCGAGCCACGCATCCTGAGGCCGAGCGATCAGCAGCAGCACCGGCGGGCACTGGAACACCTCGTCCTTGATCTGCCGGCACACCCCCATGCCCCCCATCGGCACGGCCTCGCCGTCCAGCACGCAGACATCGATCCCGCCCTTGTCCAGTTCCCTGACGACGGCCTCGGGCGTCGCGCACTCCACGAACTCCACCAGGGGGACGTCCGGAGCCGGCCTGCGCCCGGTCGCGAGCCGGACCTGCTCGCGGGTGTTGGAGTCGTCGCTGTAGACCAGCACCGTCGCGGTCGCCTGCATGCTTCCTCCGTGACTTCGGCGTCGTACGGACAGAACCGTTGCGGCGGATGCTACTCCCATGAACACCGCGTCAACACCGCCTGGAACACCACTTCGATGGGCCATCCGGGCGTACGCACCCTGCGAACACTCCGAACGGCACCCCCCGGAGTGAGCGCGAGATAAGCGACCGACATAATGTCGGTCGTGGCGACAGCAACGACAGTAGAAACCGGGCACGCGCACCCGTCGGTCAATCGGCCGAACCTCACCAGCGTCGGAACCATCATCTGGCTGAGTTCCGAGCTGATGTTCTTCGCGGCCCTCTTCGCGATGTACTTCACCCTGCGATCGGTGACGGGGGCCGAGTACTGGAAGAGTCAGGCCGAGTTCCTGAACTTCCCGTTCTCGGCGACGAACACCACGATCCTGGTGCTCTCCTCCCTCACCTGCCAGCTCGGCGTCTTCGCCGCCGAGCGCGGTGACGTGAAGAAGCTCCGGGGCTGGTTCATCGTTACGTTCATCATGGGTGCGATCTTCATCGGCGGTCAGATCTACGAGTACACCGAGCTGGTGAAGAAGGACGGGCTCTCGCTCTCCTCCGGCCCGTACGGCTCGGTCTTCTACCTGACCACCGGCTTCCACGGCCTGCACGTGACGGGCGGCCTCATCGCCTTCCTGCTGGTCCTCGGGCGCACCTACGCGGCCAAGAGGTTCACCCACGAGCAGGCGACCGCCGCGATCGTCGTGTCCTACTACTGGCACTTCGTCGATGTCGTCTGGATCGGCCTCTTCGCCACGATCTACATGATCAAGTAGCCGGGCCCGTTCCACGCGCCGCAGAAGCGCACCACCCAGAAGCATCGACGCAGAAGATCCTGACACCGGGGTAATCCGTGAAAAAGCTCTCCGCACGACGACGCCATCCGCTGGCGGCGCTCGTCGTCCTACTCCTCGCGCTGGCGTGCACGGGGGGGCTGTACGCCGCGTTCGCGCCCGCGAGCCAGGCGAAGGCAGATGAAACCGCCCAGTCCCTGGCCATCGACGAGGGCAAGAAGCTCTTCGCCGTAGGCTGCGCAAGCTGCCACGGCACCGGCGGTCAGGGCAGCTCCGACGGTCCGAGCCTGGTCGGCGTGGGCGCCGCGGCCGTCGACTTCCAGGTCGGCACCGGGCGTATGCCGGCCGCGACCTCCCAGGGCGCGCAGGTGCCCCGGAAGAAGGTCGTCTACACGCAGGCCGAGATCGACCAGCTGGCCGCGTACATCTCCTCCCTGGGCGCCGGCCCGAACATCCCGACCGAGGCCGAGTACGGCCCGGAGGGCGCCGACATCGCCAAGGGCGGCGAGCTGTTCCGCACCAACTGCGCGCAGTGCCACAACTTCACCGGCAAGGGCGGTGCCCTGACCAGGGGCAAGTACGCTCCGACCCTCGAGGACGTGGACCCGAAGCACATCTACGAGGCCATGCAGACCGGCCCGCAGAACATGCCCTCCTTCCCCGACACGACGCTGTCGGAGCAGAACAAGAAGGACATCATCGCGTACCTGCACGCGGTCAACAGCGACGAGACGAACAACCCCGGTGGTCTGGAGCTGGGCGGCCTCGGGCCGGTCAGTGAGGGTCTGTTCTCCTGGATCTTCGGCCTCGGTGCCCTGATCGCGGTCGCCGTCTGGGTCGCCGCTCGGACCGCAAAGGCCAAGAAGTCATGAGTAGCCAAGACATTCCAGAAGAGAACCTGCCCGCAGAGCAGGGCCACGCGCACGGCACGGCCGTAGGCGTCGCGGACGAGAAGAACCCGTTCGCCGACCCGGGGCTGCCGCCCCACGAGCACCGGATCCAGGACATCGACGAGCGGGCCGCCAAGCGGTCCGAGCGCACGGTCGCCCTGCTGTTCACGCTGTCGATGCTGGCCACCGTCGCCTTCATCGCCGCGTACGTGGCGATCCCCGCCGACAAGTCGATCTTCGTGTTCCCGATCGGCCACCTCAGCGCGCTGAACTTCGCGCTGGGTCTGACGCTGGGCACGGCGCTGTTCACCATCGGCGCCGGCGCGGTCCACTGGGCCCGCACCCTGATGTCGGACGTCGAGGTCGCCGACGACCGTCACGCGATCGCGGCCGACCCCGAGGTCCGTGCGAAGGTCCACGCGGACTTCAAGCAGGGCGCCAAGGAATCGGCGATCGGCCGTCGCAAGCTGATCCGCAACACGATGTTCGGCGCGCTCACCCTGGTGCCGCTCTCCGGTGTCGTGCTGCTGCGCGACCTGGGCCCGCTGCCCGAGGACAAGCTGCGCCACACGCTGTGGGCCAAGGGCAAGCTCCTCGTCAACATGAACACGAACGAGCCGCTGCGTCCTTCGGACGTCGCCGTCGGTTCGCTCACCTTCGCCAAGCCCGAGGGCCTGGAGGAGCACGACGAGGACTTCCAGAACGAGATCGCCAAGGCGGCCCTGATGATCGTCCGGCTCCAGCCGGAGGACATCAAGGACAAGCAGGAACTCGAGTGGTCCCACCAGGGCATCGTGGCGTACTCGAAGATCTGCACCCACGTCGGTTGCCCGATCTCCCTGTACGAGCAGCAGACACACCACGTGCTGTGCCCCTGCCACCAGTCCACCTTCGACCTCTCCGACGGTGCCAAGGTCATCTTCGGCCCGGCCGGTCACGCTCTGCCGCAGCTGCGCATCGGCGTGAACGACGAGGGCTACCTCGAGGCGCTCGGCGACTTCGAAGAGCCCGTCGGTCCTGCTTTCTGGGAGCGCGGATGAGTACGACAGAGAACACCGAGTCCCGCGAACGCGGGAAGGCGCCGGCCGGCGAGCGGATCGCCGACTGGGCCGACGGCCGGCTGGGGATCTACTCCCTGGCCAAGGCCAACATGCGCAAGATCTTCCCCGACCACTGGTCGTTCATGCTGGGCGAGGTCGCGCTCTACAGCTTCATCATCATCATCCTGACGGGTGTGTACCTGACGCTGTTCTTCCACCCGTCGATGAACGAGGTGGAGTACCACGGCAGCTACGTCCCGCTCCAGGGACAGCTGATGTCCGAGGCGTTCAGCTCGACCCTGCACATCTCCTTCGACGTGCGCGGCGGTCTGCTCATCCGGCAGATCCACCACTGGGCGGCGCTGATCTTCCTCGCGGCCATGTTCGTGCACATGATGCGCGTGTTCTTCACCGGCGCGTTCCGCAAGCCGCGTGAGATCAACTGGCTGTTCGGCTTCCTGCTGTTCGTCCTCGGCATGTTCACCGGTTTCACCGGTTACTCGCTCCCGGACGACCTGCTCTCCGGCACCGGTGTCCGCTTCACCCAGGGCGCCATCCTGTCGATGCCGATCGTCGGCACGTACATCTCGATGTTCCTGTTCGGCGGGGAGTTCCCGGGCCACGACTTCGTGGCGCGGTTCTACTCGATCCACATCCTGCTGCTGCCGGGCATCATGCTCGGCCTGGTGGTGGGCCACCTGATCCTGGTCTTCTACCACAAGCACACGCAGTTCGCGGGCCCCGGAAAGACCAACAAGAACGTCGTCGGCATGCCGCTGCTGCCGGTGTACATGGCCAAGGCCGGAGGCTTCTTCTTCCTGGTCTTCGGTGTCATCGCGCTCATCGCCGGCATCGCGCAGATCAACCCGATCTGGGCCATGGGCCCCTACCGTCCGGACCAGGTGTCCACCGGCGCCCAGCCCGACTGGTACATGGGCTTCGCCGAGGGTCTGATCCGTTTCATGCCGGGCTGGGAGGTCAACCTCTGGGGCCACACCCTGGTCCTGGGCGTGTTCATCCCGCTGGTCCTCTTCGGTGTCGTCCTCGCGGCGCTCGCGCTCTACCCCTTCATCGAGTCGTGGGTCACGGGCGACAAGCGCGAGCACCACATCCTGGACCGTCCGCGCAACGCCCCCACGCGCACCGCGCTGGGCGTCGCCTGGGTCACGATGTACATGATCACGCTGGTCGGTGGTGGCAACGACCTGTGGGCCACGCACTTCAACCTGTCGATCAACTCGATCACCTGGTTCGTCCGGATCTTCTTCTTCGTCGGACCGGTCATCGCGTACATCCTCACCAAGCGGATCTGCCTCGGCCTGCAGCGCCGCGACAAGGACAAGGTGCTGCACGGTCGCGAGACCGGCACCATCAAGCGCCTGCCGCACGGTGAGTTCATCGAGGTCCACGAGCCGCTCAGCCAGGAGCAGCTGCACACGATCACGGCGCACGAGCAGTACGAGCCGGTCGCGATCGGTCCGGCCGTCGACGAGAACGGCGTCGAGCGCAAGATCAAGCGGTCCGAGAAGCTGCGCGCCAAGATCAGCAACGCGTACTTCGGCGAGGACCAGCAGATCCCGAAGCCGACTGTCGAGGAGTACAAGGAGATCACGAGCGGCCACGGCCACCACTGATCCTCCGGCGTCGCCACGCCACGGTCGAAGGGCCCCGTCCGGTGTTCGGACGGGGCCCTTCGCCGTGCCTCCCGGCTGGATAGGGTGGGAGCGCACTCTCCGACGAGAGAACTCGCGATCCGGTACGACACACCCAGGAGCGGCTGATGAGCGCTGTGACCCCCGCTGGAGGCGACACCGCGGCGGGCCGTTCCTGGCCCGACGTGCTGAACGCCCTGCTGTACGGCCGTGACCAGAGCGCCGACGCCACGGCGTGGGCGATGGACCGGATCATGCGCGGTGAGGCGACGGACGCGCAGATCGCCGGGTTCGTGGTGGCCCTGCGGGCCAAGGGCGAGACCGTCGAGGAGATCAACGGCCTCGTCCGGGCCATGTACGAGCACGCCAACGTGATCGAGGTGCCCGGGCGGACGGTGGACATCGTCGGCACGGGCGGCGACGGCGCCAAGACCGTCAACATCTCCACCATGTCGGCGATCGTCGTCGCCGGCACGGGCGCCACGGTCGTCAAGCACGGCAACCGGGCCGCGTCCTCCGCCTCCGGCGCCTCGGACGTCCTGGAGAAGCTCGGCGTCAATCTGGAGCTGACCCCGGCGCGGGTGGCCGAGGTGGCCCAGGAGGCCGGGATCACCTTCTGCTTCGCGATCAAGTTCCATCCGGCGCTGCGGCACGCGGGCGCCGCACGCGGCCAGCTGGGCATCCGTACGGTGTTCAACATCCTCGGTCCGCTGACCAACCCGGCCCGGGTGCGGGCCCAGGCGGTCGGGGTCGCGGACCCGCGCATGGCGCCCGTCGTCGCGGGTGTCTTCGCCGAGCGCGGCAACTCCTCCCTGGTCTTCCGGGGCGACGACGGCCTCGACGAGCTGACCACGACGGCCACCTCCCGGGTGTGGGCCGTCCGGGACGGCAAGGTCACCGAGGAGTCCTTCGACCCGCGTGACGTCGGCATCGAGCTGGTGCCGGTGGAGGCCCTGCGGGGCGGGGACCCGTCGTACAACGCGGAGGTCGCCCGCCGCCTCCTGGACGGCGAGACGGGCCCCGTACGGGACGCCGTACTCCTGAACTCGGCAGCGGCCCTGGTGGCCCTCGACCCGGGCCCCGGGCCCCTCGCCGAGCAGATCCGCACCGGCATGGCCAAGGCGGCCGAGTCCATCGACTCTGGCGCGGCCAAGCGGGCCCTGGAGCGCTGGGTCGCGGCCAGCAACGCCTAGCCGTCACGTCACCCCGATGGTCGTCCCGCGATCCGGACACGGGTTGCGGGACGACGATCACTTCACGTACGTTCCTGTACCAGGTCATGAGTGACAGTCATGAGGCCCCGGCCGACTGTCCGGCAACCCTCCGTCCGTGGCGGGGTGCCCCGGGTGAAGACCAGGCCGTGGGCAGCGAGGTCCACGGCAAGCGCGGATCCCTCACGAACCAGGGATCCTGGTCGTTCGAGGAGTCTTCCGTGAGCAAGCGAATGCGATAGGGCGCCGAGCCCCGCCTCCGCACACCCATCTCACTTTTCTCTTTTCTCACGGGAGTTCCCCATGTCTGTCTCCACCGCTGCCTCCGCCCAGACCATTTGTGCCCCGCTGCCCGTTCTGGGCCGGGATGTCACCGTCCCGCTCGTCACGGGCGGCGAGGTCACCTACGCGGCGCTCGACTACGCGGCCAGCGCCCCGGCCCTCCAGCGGGTCTGGGACGACGTGGCGGCCTACGCGCCCTACTACGGCAGCGTGCACCGCGGGGCCGGCTACCTCTCCCAGCTGTCGACCGACCTCTTCGAGAACGCCCGCCGGACGGTCGCCGAGTTCCTCGACTGCCGCGAGGACGACCAGCTGATCTTCACCCGGTCGACCACCGACTCGCTCAACCTCCTCGCCGCCGCGCTGCCCGCCGACTGCCAGGTCTTCGTCTTCGAGACCGAGCACCATGCGAGCCTGCTGCCCTGGAAGGACGCCCGGGTCACCTACCTCGACGCCCCGCGCACCCCGGAGCGGGCCGTCGAGACCCTGGAGCGGGCCCTCGCCGCCCGGGACCCCCAGGGCCCCGCCCTGGTGTGCGTCACCGGCGCCTCCAACGTCACCGGCGAGCTGTGGCCCGTACGCGAACTGGCGGCTGCTGCGCACGCCCACGGTGCCCGGATCGTCCTCGACGCCGCGCAGCTCGCCCCGCACCACCCGGTGAGCGTCCAGGACCTCGACGTCGACTGGGTCGCCTTCTCCGGGCACAAGCTGTACGCCCCCTTCGGCTCCGGCGTCCTCGCGGGCCGCGCGGACTGGCTGCGCGAGGCCCAGCCGTACCTGGCCGGCGGCGGCGCCAGCCGCAAGGTCACCCGGCGCGAGGACGGGGGAGTGGACGTGGAGTGGCACGAGAGCGCGGCCCGCCACGAGGCCGGCTCCCCGAACGTCATCGGCGCCTACTCCATCGCGTCGGCCTGCAAGGCGCTGACGGAGGCCGGCTTCGACACCCTCGTGGCCCGCGAGCAGCACCTCGTCGAGAAGGTGCGGGCGGGCCTGGCCGAGGTCCCGGAGGTCCGGATCCTCTCCCTCTTCGGCGACGACGCCCCGCGGGTCGGCGTGATCTCCTTCGTCGTCGAGGGCTGGAACAGCTCCCACTTCGCCGCGGCCCTCTCCGCCGAGTACGGCATCGGCGTCCGCGACGGCCTGTTCTGCGCCCACCCCCTCGTGCGCACCCTTCTGGGCAGCGACCCGCAGACCCAGGGCGAGTGCGGCGCCCCGGAGGCGGCCCCGGGCGAGAAGTCCCTCAACGCCATCCGGGTGAGCTTCGGCGCCGGCACCCCCGACGAGCACGTGGACCGCTTCGTGGCGGCGGTCCGGGAGCTGGTGGCCGACGGCGCGAAGTGGACGTACCGCACGGAGGACGGCCGCTGCGTCCCGGCCGTCTGACGTACCGACGTCTACCCGGGCCGATACGCTCCCCTCAGCAACTGTACGGAGGGCAGGGGGAGCACGGGGTGCAGGAGCTGCGCGAGACGGATCCTCGGACCATCGGTCCCTACCGGGTCCTGGGCAGACTCGGATCCGGCGGCATGGGGGAGGTGTACTTCGCCGAGGCGCGGGGCGGGCCGCGGCTGGCCGTGAAGGTGGTGCGGGCCGAACACGCGGAGGACCGCACCTTCCGCGCGCGGTTCCGGCACGAGGTGCGGGCCGCGCAGAGCGTCGGAGGGGCGGGCACGTACACCGCGCGGGTCGTGGACGCGGACACCGAGGCCGAACGGCCGTGGATGGCCACCGAGTTCGTGGCCGGGCCGAACCTGCGGGACGCGGTGCTCGACGGCGGGCCCCTGCCGGGGGACGCGGTACGGCTCCTCGCGGCCGCGCTGGGCGAGGCGCTGGCCGCGATCCACGCCAAGGGGCTGGTGCACCGGGATCTCAAGCCCTCCAACATCCTGCTCGCCTCCGACGGTCCCCGGGTCATCGACTTCGGGATCGTCCGGGCCCTGGAAGGGACGGCGCTGACCCGGACCGGGGTGGTCGTCGGCTCGGTCGGCTATGTCTCGCCGGAGCAGATCCGCAACGGCGCCCGGGTGGGGCCGGCCTGTGACGTCTTCTCGCTGGGCGCGGTCCTCGCGTATGCCGCCGGCGGACGGGAACCGTTCGGCGAGGGACAGGATTCGGTTGTCCTGTTGCGGATTCTGACCGGGGACGTCGATCTGTCCGCCGTACCGAAGGCGGATCTGCCGCTGGTGGAGTCATGTCTGCGGGACGACCCCGGCGCACGGCCGACGCCCGCGGACGTGGTCGCGGCCACCGGGCACACCGCGCGCTCCCTGCGCGAAGGCCTGCGGGCCGGGTGGTACACACCCGGCGCCCCGCGGCGGCCCGCGGCCTCGGACGGCGGTGAGCGCTGGATCCCGGAACACGGCTCGGGAGAGCGGGAGAGCCGGGTGGAGTACGTGGCGCCCATGACCGTCACCGACGTGCCGCAGGCCGCGGAGCCCGCACCGCGGGCACCCTCGCGGCGACGGCTGCTGGGAGCCCTGGCCGGCGGCGCGGCGGTGGTGGCGGCCGGGGGCCTCGGCGGCCGGCTGCTGCTGCGGGACGCGTCGGACGGCACCCGCCGGGCCACGGCCGGCGCCTCCTCCTCGGGCACACCGGACGCGCCCCGAGTGGGCTGGCAGTACAAGGTCGACGGGCTCGGCGGGAAGCGGGGGCCCTGTGCCGCGCTGTCGCCCGACGGGAAGCGCCTGTACGTCGGCGGCAAGGACGGCTCGCTGCACGCCGTGGGCCTGAACGGGCTGAAGGTATGGCAGACGGCTCTGGGCGGGGAGGTCATGTCCCCGCTCGCCACCGCCGACGGCGTGTACTGCCTGCTGTTCGACGGGCAGGAGGGCGCCTCGAAACTCTGCGCGCTCAGCCACACCGGGAAGGTCCGCTGGACCCGGTCGTTCGCCGCGGCGAACAGCCAGGTCCCGGTGGCCTCGGGACGGCTGGTGCTGGTGTCGTACGGCGGGACCTCGGACGCGGGCGGTGTGCGGGCCTTCGCCCCGGACGGCAGCGTGCGGTGGACCACGTCCACCGGGGCGGCGCCGACCAGCGAGCCCCTGGTGGCGGACGGTGTGGTGTACGTCGGCACGTTCGGGGACGAGGCATGGGCCCTGGACGCGGCGAGCGGGAAGCGGCTGTGGACCGCGCGCGTGGGCCTGGACACCGGGCGGCCGACGCCGGTCGGGAAGACGCTGGTGGTCGGCTCGGGCGGCGAGCAGCCGCTGCACGGCATCGGCCTGAGCGGCAAGTCGCTGTGGAACCGGCGCGACGACGAGCTGGGCGGCAGCCGCTACCTCACCTGGGTGGCCTTCGGCGGCCTCGCCGTCACCGCGAGCGACTACCAGCTCGTGGCCCTGGATCCCGCCGACGGATCGACGGCGTGGACCTTCCTGCCCGGCGGCGAGGGCAGCCAGTACAGCGATCCCACGGTCTCGGGCGACACCGTCTACCTGCGCCAGGGCTCGATGCTCTACGGCGTGGACCGCCGGGGCGAGCGCACCTGGCAGAAGCGGGCCGAGGGCGGGGCGTCCCTCGGCACCCAGAGCCCGGTCGTCCATGACAACCGGATCTACTCGGCCACCGCCGACGGCATCACCGCCCTCGCCCTGTAGCCCCGGGCGCGTCCTGGGCTGCTAGCTGTCGAGCCCGATGGCGAACGCCGCCTCGAGGTCGTGCTGGGAGTAGGTGCGGAACGCGACGTGGGTGTCGGTCGCCTCCACGCCCGGGATCTTGCTGATGCTGCCGGGGATGACCTCCGCGAGGTCCTCGTGCTGCTTCACCCGCACCATGGCGATCAGGTCGTAGGTGCCCGTGACGGAGAAGACCTCGCTGACGGAGTCCAGCGCGGCGATCCGCTCCGCGATCTCGGGGATCCGGTCCACGCTGGTCTTGATGAGGACGATCGCGGTGATCACGGCTGGTTCTCTCCCTCGGGGGCCGTTGCTGGGGCGGCCCTCACTCTAGTCGTAGGACGAAAACGGGCCCACGCGTAACAGAAGCCGAGACCGAAGCCCACCAGGTGCGCCAGATACGCCACCCCGGGCCCCTGGTCGGCCTGCCCCGCGGCCACCCACTGCAGCGCCGCCCAGAACGGCAGCACGACCCACGCCGGGAAACGCAGCGGCAGGAAGAACAGGAACGGCAGGAGACTGGTCACCCGGGCCCGGGGGAACAGGTGGAGGAACGCGCCGAGGACCGCCGAGATCGCCCCGGAGGCCCCCACCAGCGAATGCGAGGACCCGGCGTGGGCGGCCGCGTACCCCACCAGGGCCAGATAGCCGCAGCCGACGTAGAAGAGGGTGAACTGCATGCGGCCCATCCGGTCCTCGGTCATCGCCCCGAAGACGTAGAGGAAGAGCATGTTGCCCAGGAGGTGCACCCAGCTGCCGTGGACGAACAGGGCCGTGGCGGGGGTCAGCGCGGCGCGCGCGGAGCCGTCGAAGAGTTCCGCCGGGACCACGCCCCAGCGGCGGAAATAGGCCCGCTGCGCCGCCACCAGCTCGTCGCCGGAGCCGTACGACGGATTGAGGCCCGAGGCCGGGCCGATCGCGAAGATCAGACAGCACAGCGCGATCAGTCCGTACGTCACCGGCGCCGAGGGGCTGCGGAGGGCTCTGCGGACGGTCCCGCTCCAGTTGCCGATCATGAACACAGAGCATGGCGTAACGGGACGCACCCGCACAGATCGCCTCGCCGCCGGATCGGGCGGTGGGACGGATGGGCGGCGAGTACCCGCCAGGCCGTAGGGTTACGAGCCATGCACAGCGGGGAGCCTCCGGCGCGACCCGAGTGGAAGACCGACACTAGAAGGAAGCGGACAGTCACGATGACGGTTCCCCTGCCGACCGCGACCACGCGGTGGCGCTGCACCCTCTGCGGCAACCTCACCCGGTTCGACGTGACGCGCTCGTCGAAGGTCGTCGAGTACGTCCACCTCGACCTTGCCGGAGAACCGAAGGTGGAGGAGCGCGAGGTGGTCAGTGAGACCATCGAGTCGGTGCGGTGCCGCTGGTGCAACGCAGTGGACCAGGTGGAACTCGTGGATCGGCCCGGCGCCGGCTCCTGACAGGAGCCGGCCCCGCACAGGTATTGGGGTGTGACGGATGGTGGAGAGCGCAGGCGGGGGGCCGGGCGACGGCGCCGCTGAGGTGCTCGACCGTCCGCTGCCCGACGGTGTGCGCCGCCGGGTCGTGCAGATCGTCTCCGACGGCTTCGGCGGCCTGACCGTCGGCGAACTTCCCGCACAGTTGCGGCAGTACGCCCGGTTCGCCCCGAACCGCCGGGCGAAGTTCGCGGGCAACGCGATGGCGGCCGCGCTGGAGACCGATCCGCTGTTCCGGCAGCGCATCGCCGAGAAGTTCAGAGAGGCCCAGCCGGAGATCTCCGGCGCTCTCGACTCCGGCTCGCCGACCCCGGCCGCGGACCCGCTCGACGTGGCGGCCGCGGCCTATGTGCTGCGGCCCACCGGCTGGGTGAAGCTGGTGACCGCGGCCGGCGAGGAGGCCCAGCGGGCGGACGCCGAGCGGGCCGACGAGGAGAGCCGGGCCGAACTGGAGCGGCTTCGCGAGGAGCTCGCGCAGGCGCGCGAGCAGACCCGCGCGGACACCGAGCGGCTGCGCGGCGAGCTGGACGCCGCGAAGAAGGAAGCGGAATCGCTTCACCGCAAGCTGCGTTCGGCCCTCAGCGACGTCAAGCGCGGCGAGGCGGCGCTGCGCAAGATGCAGGGCGAGATCGAGGCCGTACGCACCGACGGGCAGGCCCAGGTGTCCGCCGCCGAGAGCGAGACCCGGCGACTGAAGGCGCGCCTCGGGGAGACCGAGGCCGCCCTGGAGGCCACCCGGCGGGCGGCCCGCGAGGGGCGCAGCGTCGAGGACATGCGCGTACGGCTGCTGCTGGACACCGTGCTCGACGCGGCCCAAGGGCTGCGGCGCGAACTGGCGTTGCCCCCGGTGTCCGTGCGGCCTGCGGAGACGGTCGATGCGGTCGAACCGGGACGAATGACCCCGAAGGACATCGCCGCACGCGCCCTGTCGGAGCACGATCCGGCCATTCTCGACCAGTTGCTCGCCCTGCCCCAGGCGCATCTCGTCGTCGACGGCTACAACGTCACCAAGACCGGTTATCCGCAGATGCCGTTGGAGAAGCAGCGGCTGCGGCTGCTCGGGCAGCTCTCGGCGCTCGCCGCGCAGACCGGCGCCGAGGTCACCTGTGTCTTCGACGGGGCCGAACTGGCCGCTCCGGTGCTGCTCGCGCCGCCGCGCGGGGTGCGGGTGCTGTTCTCGAAGCCGGGTGTCACGGCCGACGAGCTGATCCGCCAGCTGGTGCGCGCCGAGCCGCCGGGGCGGCCGGTCATCGTCGCCTCGACCGACCGCGAGGTCGCCGACGGGGTCGCGAAAGCGGGTGCCCGGCCCGTGGCTTCCGCGGTACTTCTGAAGCGGCTGTCCTGAAGGTCGAAGTTGCAGGTTTAATGCCCGAATTGGCGGGATCGTCACGCAACGTAAAGTCAATCACGCATCACTGCACGTGAGTTATATGAAAAAACTGCGTTGCGTAGCGCGATTTTTGTGGCTGGGGATTTGAACTGATCACAGCGAGGTCACTAAGGTCTGGTGCTCGAACCTCCACACGGGTGATCACTCAAAAGAAGGAGCCCGTCTCCGTGGCGTCCCATCGTCGACCGAAGCAGCCGAGTCGCACACGCGTGACCGTGCTGACCACCGCAGCCGCCGCTGCCGTCGCTCTGAGCTCCCAGGCCGCCAACGCGGCCCCGAGCGAGAAGCTCAGCAAGAGTGAGGTCAAGGCCAAGGTCGACAAGCTCTACGAGGAGCAGGAGCAGGCCACCGAGAAGCTGAACGGGGCCGAGGAGAAGCAGGAGAAGCTCCAGAAGGAGATCTCCACCATCCAGGACAACGTCGCCCGCGGCCAGGAGGAGCTCAACGAGCTGCGCGACTCCATGGGCCTGGCGGCCGCCGCCCAGTACCGCACGGGCAGCATCGACTCCTCCCTCCAGCTCTTCCTGTCCTCGAACCCGGACGACTACCTGGACAAGGCGTCCACCGCCGACCAGCTCAGCGCCCAGCAGGTCGAGGCACTGAAGAAGATCCAGGAGAAGCAGCGCGAGCTCGCGCAGGAGCGCTCCGAGGCCTCCGCCAAGCTCAAGGACCTCTCGGCCACCCGCACCGAACTGGCCAAGCAGAAGAAGGTCGTCCAGAGCAAGCTCGCCGCGGCGCAGAAGCTCCTCAACTCCCTGACGGCGGCGGAGCGGGCCGAGCTGGCGGCCGACGAGGCCCGCGCCAGCCGCTCCTCCGCCGAGCGGGTCGACCTCGGGGACACGGGCTCCGCCTCCAGCCGCGCCGCCGCCGCGTTCTCCGCGGCCCAGTCCAAGCTCGGCTCGCCGTACGTCTACGGCGCCTCCGGCCCCTCCTCCTTCGACTGCTCGGGTCTGACCTCCTGGGCCTACGCCCAGGCCGGCGTCTCCATACCGCGGACCTCGCAGTCGCAGGCCAACGCCGGGACGCGCATCTACTCCACCAGCGACCTCAAGGTCGGCGACCTGGTCTTCTTCTTCAACGACCTGCACCACGTCGGCCTCTACGCGGGCAACGGCCAGATCATCCACGCGCCGCGCACCGGCACCGTCGTCCGCTACGAGTCGATGAGCACGATCGGCGGCCCGTTCATGTTCGGCGTCCGCGTCTAGGACCCGTCCCCGTCCGCGTCCAGGACCCGTCCGCGTCCAGGACGCTCCCCGGGGGTCCGTCACCCCCGCGGGTCCGTTCCAAGATCAGGACACGGTGCCGCCCGAACGGGCGAATTGCGACCACCCGAAGTGACCCCACGCCCCGCCGGTGACCTGCGTCAGCGGCGGGGCGTCACTGTGTGTGGCCGCCGAGGTCTTTGGCCACCCCCCTGACACGGGGCTACTGTCTGCCGCGTTTCGTCCGCCAGTGGAAGGAGCGCGGCTTCCCGTGGGGTCCCATCGCCGCCTTGCACCGTCCGGGTTCGACCGGGGCGCCACCAGCGCCCTGGGCGTGCTGTCCGCCGCGGCCGCCGCGCTCGGCGCCCTGACCGCCGTACCGGCTTCGGCCGCGCCGCACGACGACACCCGTGCCGAGGTGGACCGTCTCTACGAGGAGGCCGAGAAGGCCACCGAGGCCTTCAACGAGGCCGGCGAGCGCGCCGGCAGCCTGCGCCGGGAGGTGGGCGACGCGCAGGACCGGATCGCGCGGCAGCAGGGGCACATCAATGACCTGCGCGAGCAGCTCGGTTCGCTGGCCGGCGCCCAGTACCGCTCCGGCGGCCTCGATCCGTCGCTGGCGCTGCTGTTCTCCGACGACCCGGAGGAGTACCTCGACAAGGCGTCCGTCCTCGACCGGATCACCGCGCACCAGGCCGGCGAGCTCAGGGAACTCCAGGAGGCGCTGCGCGAGCTGGCCCAGGAGCGCACCGAGGCCGCCCACAAGCTCGCCGAACTGGAGAAGAGCCGCAAGGCCGTCGCCGGCCACAAGCGGGCCGTCGAGCAGAAGCTGGCCAGGGCGCGGCAGCTCCTCAACGCCCTGCCGTCCGCCGAGCGCGCCGCCTACGACCGGGCGTCCCGCTCCGGCCGCTTCGACATGCCCGGCCTCGGCGCCGCCGTCCCCGCCTCCGGCCGGGCGGCCGCCGCCCTCTCGGCCGCCCGCTCCGCGCTCGGCCGGCCGTACGTCTGGGGCGCCAACGGCCCCTCCGGCTTCGACTGTTCGGGCCTGATGCAGTGGTCGTACGCGCAGGCCGGGGTCTCCCTGCCGCGCACCTCGCAGGCCCAGGCGCACGCCGGCCGCCGCGTCCCGCTCTCCCAGGCGCAGCCCGGCGACATCGTCACCTACCGCTCCGACGCCAGCCATGTCGGCATGTACGCCGGCAACGGCCAGGTCATCCACGCCCCCTACCCGGGCGCGCCGGTGCGCTACGACCCGGTCGGGATGATGCCGGTCTCCTCGGTGACCAGGCCCTGACGGGAGTCCTCGCGTGCGGGCCACCGTACGATCGGGAGGATGGCTGGTCGTGGGCGGGTGCGCGGATCCGGGGTCCCGGGTCTCTGTCTGGTGCTCGTCCTCCTGGCCGGACTCTCCCTCGTCGGCTGCGGCGGGCGGCCGACGACCGGCACCGCGAAGGCCGACGTCCAGCGGGTGCTGGACCGGCGGGCGGCGGCCGTCCTGCACCACGACGCCGGTGCCTACGCGGCCACCGGCACCAGCGAGGGCTACGCCGACGTGCGGGCCCTGCCGCTGGCGGCCTGGTCGTACAGGGTGACCGCCGTGCGCCGGGACGGCGACACGGTGACCGCCGACGCCGAGCTGAGCTACCGCATCCGGGGCTACGACAGGGCCCCGGTGACCGTGGGCCGCACCCTGCGGCTGGCCCGGGACGCCGCCGGGCGGTGGGGGGTGACCTCCGAGGAGCCCGCGAAGAAGGCGGGCGAGCAGCTGTGGGACCAGGGTGTGGTGACCGTCGTGCGCGGTGAGCACAGTCTCGTGCTCGGCGCGGGGCAGCCCGCCGCGCGGCTCCGTGCCTTCGCCGACCTCGCCGACGGCGCGGTCCCGGCGGTGTCGGCGGCCTGGGGCACGGACTGGGCGGGGCATGTCGTCGTCCTCGTACCGAAGTCGCTGGACGGGATGGCGGGGCTGCTCGGTTCGCCCGCCTCCTCCTACCGGGGCATCGCCGCGGTCACCACCGGCGAGACCGGCGGCGGGACGCGCACGCCCGCCGACCGGGTGGTCGTCAACCCGGACGCGTACGCCCTGCTCGGCACGGTCGGCCGGCAGGTCGTCCTCACCCACGAGACCACCCATGTGGCCACCCGCGCCCATACCAACGCCGCCACCCCGCTGTGGCTGTCCGAGGGGTACGCCGACTGGGTCGGCTACCGGGAGACGGGACGCACCCCGCGACAGGTCGCGCCGGAGCTGCAGAACGCCGTGACCGAGGGCCGTGTCCCGGCCGGGCTGCCCACCGACGCCGACTTCGGCTTCTCCGGCGACGCGGCCCGGCTGGCCCGGGCGTACGAGGGCGGCTGGCTGGCCTGCCGGATGATCGCCGACCGGTGGGGCGAGGTGAAGCTGGACGCCTTCTACCGGGCCGTGGGCGCGCACGAGAAGCGGACGGGCGCGGTCGAGGGGGCGCTGAAGAGCGTGCTGGGCACGTCCCTGCCGGAGTTCACCGCGCACTGGCGGACTTATCTGCGGGATCAGCTCGCCTGAGTCAGCCGCTCGACGGCCTCGGCCAGCCATGCGCGCTCGGCCGCCCCCGTCGCCCGCGCCACGCGCAGCATGCCCTCCCGGAACAGGTCCTCGGTCTCCTCCGCCCGTACGGGCCTGCCCGCGTCGTAGAAGAAGCTCGTGGGCGTCTGAAGGAAGTCCAGCCGGCGGCGCAGGACGGCCGCCTGCTCCTGGCGGTCGGGCAGGTGCCGCAGGAACGCCAGGACCGTGTTGAACCTGACCTGGTCGGTGATCTCGACCTGCCGGGGGTGCCGAAGCCGTTCCAGCAGGTCCTCGCGGCCCGGCGCGGTGAGGGTCAGCACCCGGCGCGGGGCCGCGCTCGCCCCGTCCTCGGTGTGCTGGTCGAGCTTGCCGGCGGTGACGAGCCGGGTGATCGCCGGGTAGAGCGCGCCGTCGCTGACGGGCCGCACATGGCCGCTCAGCGCTGTGATGCGCTCCTTCAGCTCGTAGCCGTGCAGCGGCTCTTCGGCGAGGAAGCCGAGGATCGACAGCTCCAGCATGGTGCTCCCTTGCGGTGGGTGACGCGACCATGCTACCTCTTTTCGAGCTACCTCGAATCGAGATAGCCCGATCGGGGGGACTCCGGCATGAACGCTCACCGCAAGCAACTCGTCTCGCTCGCCCACCCCGTCTACTTCTCGCTCCTCGCCTCCGTGGCCGCCGGGATCATCAACACCGTCTGGGTCTCCCGGCTGGGCGGCCCCGCGGTCGCCGCGGTCGCGGTCGCCACCAACACCGAGAACGTGCTGCTCGGCGTCGCCCTGGTCTTCGCCTCGGGGACGACCGTGCTGGTCGCGCATGCCCGGGGTGCCCGGGACCCGGGGGCCGTGCGGGCGGCCGTACGCGGCGGCTGGGCGCTGTGCGCGGTCGTCACCCCGGTCGTCGCGGCCGGCGGGTTCCTGCTGCGCGAGCCGCTGTCCCGGCTCGTCCTCGGCGGCGACGGCGGCCCCGCACTGCCGCTCGCGGTCTCCTACTTCGCGATCTCGATGCCGGGCACGGCCGTCTTCTTCGCGCAGAACCTCGTCGACGGCATGCTCAAGGGCACCGGCGACACCAGGACCCCCCTGCGCCTCGCCCTCCTCGCCAATGGCCTGATCCTGGTCTGCGACCCCTTCCTCATCCACCTCTACGGCGTCCGGGGCGCCGCGGCCTCCACCGTGCTGTGCCGCTGCGTGGCCCTCGGCGCCGGACTGGTCGCGCTGCGCCGCAACGCCCTGCTGCGCTCGGCCGCCGGGGCCGCGCCCGCCGCCTCCACCGGCACCGCGCTGCGGCGGACGCTCGCGACCGGTCTGCCCATGTCCGTCGACTTCACCGTCCGGCAGGCCGGGGCGCTCGGGCTGGTGGCCGTGGTGGCACGGCTCGGGGTGACGGCGGTGGCCGCGTACTCCATCGCCTACAAGGTCATGTACGTGGCGACCATGGCCTTCTACGCCGTGCGCCAGGCCGCCTCCATCCACACCGCGCACACCCGGGGGCGGGGCGGGCAGGAGCGGCGGGCGATCGGTCGGCAGGCCGTGGTCGTGTCCGGGGGCGCCGGCCTCGTCGCGGCCCTCCTTCTCCTCGTCACCGCCCCCTGGATCATGGCCGCCTTCGGCGCCGGGCCCGCCGTGGCGCACGAGGGCGTGCTGTTCCTGCGCTGCGTCGGGCCGTACCTGCCGCTGATGGCCGGTTTCATCGCGCTCGGCGGGGTCTTCGAGGGCAGCGGGGGAGCGCCGGTGCTGCTGCGGGTGACCCTGCTCGGTACGGCGGTCCAGCTGCCGCTCGCGTACGCGCTGTCGGGACTGGGGCTGCCGGGGGTGTGTCTGGCGCTGGCGCTCGCGATGGGCGTGCAGTGCGCGGTGGTGGCGGTCGTGGTGCGGCGGACCTGGCGTCAGGAGGAGGCGGGGGCCGTCTCGTTGGCGCGGGCGGTCTGACCGGGGACGAGCTCCGGGGCGGGCTCGGGGACGGTCGCGCGCCACAGGCGTACGGCGGCGGAGAGCGTGGCGGCCAGCAGCAGGCCGTTGCGCAGGAACAGGAGGGACACGCCGAGGGGGGTGCTGTTGACGACGTCCGCGAAGTGGACCGGGAACTCCAGCACCGTCACGAAGGACGCGGCCAGGACCAGCACGGCCGGGAGGGTCATACGGGTCGCGCGCGAGCACAGGCAGACCGCGGCCAGGCCGACCAGCCACACCAGGTACTGCGGGCTGATCACCCGGCTGGTGACGGTGAACAGCAGCACCGCCGTGAGGGCGGCGTCCGCGAGGGTGTGCGGTGCGAAGCGCTTGGCCACCAGCCGCCACAGCAGCAGCCAGCCGAAGGCCAGCGCGGTCAGGCCCAGGGCCAGGTCGCTCACCAGCGGGACGTACGGGCCGAGGAACTCCACCGAGCCGTAGTTCAGCAGCACCCGCCCCTGCCAGCCGAACTGCCGGGCCACATGGAAGACGAGGGCACCCAGCGACTCCACCTCGGTGCCCCGCTCGCGCTGGAAGGTGAGGAAGGCGAACGCCCCGGGCATCAGCCACGCGAACAGGGCGGACAGGGCGGCGACCGTCGCCGCCGCCGCACCCCACGCCCGGCGGCGCACCGCGGCCGCCAGCAGCAGCACCGGCCAGACCTTCAGCAGTGCGGCGAAGCCCGTCAGCGCGCCCATCACCCGGGGGTGCCGGGCGCCCGCGAGCAGGGCGGCCACGGCGACCGCGGTGACCATCACGTCGTAGCGGGAGTAGACCGTCGGGCCGAGCAGCGGGACGCCCGCCACCCACATCCAGGCGCCGCGCAGCGAGCGGCCGGGGCGCAGGCCCGCGTTCAGGAGCAGTACGAGGACGGCCAGGTCGGCCAGGAAGGCGAGGACGAAGAAGGCCTGCGTGTAGCCGAGGAAGGGGAGCAGACCGGGGGAGAGGATCGCGAGGGCGGCGGCGGGCGGGTACTGCCAGGTGACGTCGGTCCGCGGGAAGCTGCCGGTGCGCAGCACCTCGTACCAGCCCTGGTAGATGGACGACACGTCGGTCGTCACGTCCGGGCCCGGGAAGACGAGGACCTTGCAGACGAAGAGCAGCAGGACGAGCCGGGTCACGCCCCAGGTCGCCAGCAGCCAGGTGAGCGGCCGTCTCGCCTCCGTGATGTCCACCGGATGTCCGTCCTGTCCGTCTCTGTCCGGTCCTGTCCGTCCGTGGAGCCCATGATCCCCCGGCCGGCTGTGAAGCGCGGCCCCACGCGGCTGTGAGTGGCGTTTGGATAGGGTCGGCCTCGATGCACAAGACCCTGATCGTGACGAACGACTTTCCGCCCCGCCCCGGTGGTATCCAGGCGTTCCTGCACAACATGGCGCTCCGGCTGGACCCCGACGGTCTCGTCGTCTACGCCTCCACCTGGAAGCGGAGCCGGGAGGGCGTCGAGGCGACGGCCGCCTTCGACGCCGAACAGCCCTTCACCGTCGTACGGGACTCCACGACGATGCTGCTGCCGACGCCCGGGGCGACCCGGCGGGCCGTCGGGCTGCTGCGGGAGCACGGCTGCACGTCGGTGTGGTTCGGGGCGGCCGCGCCGCTCGGGCTGATGGCGCCCGCGCTGCGGAAGGCCGGCGCCGAGCGGCTCGTCGCGACGACCCACGGGCACGAGGCCGGATGGGCGCAGCTGCCCGCCGCCCGCCGGCTCCTCGGGCGGATCGGGGAGACCACCGACACGATCACCTACCTGGGCGAGTACACGCGCTCGCGGATAGCGACCGCGCTGAGCGCCGAGGCGGCCGGGCGGATGGTGCAGCTGGCGCCGGGCGTCGACGAGAAGACCTTCCACCCCGGCTCGGGCGGCGACGAGGTGCGGGCGCGGCTCGGGCTGACCGACCGGCCGGTGGTCGTGTGCGTCTCGCGGCTGGTGCCGCGCAAGGGCCAGGACACGCTGATCCTCGCCCTGCCCCGGATCCTGGCCGCCGAGCCGGACGCCGTCCTGCTGATCGTCGGGGGCGGGCCGTACGAGAAGGACCTGCGGCGGCTGGCACGGGAGACCGGGGTCGCGGACTCGGTGCGGTTCACGGGAGCGGTGCCCTGGTCGGAGCTGCCCGCGCACTACGGCGCCGGGGACGTCTTCGCGATGCCGTGCCGGACCCGGCGGGGCGGTCTGGACGTCGAGGGGCTCGGGATCGTCTACCTGGAGGCGTCCGCCACCGGGCTGCCCGTGGTCGCCGGGGACTCCGGCGGGGCGCCCGACGCCGTGCTCGACGGGGAGACCGGCTGGGTCGTCCGGGGCGGCTCCCCGGCCGAGGCCGCCGAGCGGATCGTCGTACTGCTCCAGGACGCCGAGCTGCGCCGCCGGATGGGGGAGCGGGGGCGGCAGTGGGTGGAGGAGCGATGGCGCTGGGATCTCCTCGCGGAGCGGCTCAGAACATTGCTCTAGACTTTTCCGTCCGCTCTCTGGGCTAATGACGGCTTTCGGCTGATGCTGCGCATATGACAGTCAAACTGATGCAGCGTCAGCTGACGAGACGTCAGATCCTTGGTATGGCCGCCCTCCAGACGGCGGCCACCCTCGGCTTCACCCGCGTGGGCCTCAAGTCGGCCCAGGCGGACGAGCCCGCAGCGGTCGAGTCCGCGCCCGCGATCGTGGTCGGTTCCGGCTACGGCGCCTCCGTCGCCGCCCTCCGCCTCGGTCAGGCCGGCATCCGCACCCTCGTCCTGGAGATGGGCCGGCTGTGGAACACCGCCGGCGCCGACGGAAAGGTCTTCTGCAACACCGCCAGCCCCGATTCGCGTTCCATGTGGTTCAAGACCCGCACCGAGGCGCCGCTCGCCTCCTTCCTCTGGCTGGACGTCGTCAACAAGGACATCAACCCCTACCCCGGCGTCCTGGACCGGGTGCACTTCGACAACATGTCCGTCTTCGTCGGCCGCGGGGTCGGCGGGGGTTCCCTGGTCAACGGTTCGATGGCGGTCACCCCGCTGCAGTCCTACTTCGCCGAGCAGTTCCCCACGGTGGACGTGACGGAGATGTACACCACATACTTCCCGCGCGCCCGCGCCATGCTCGGCGTCAACACCATCGACCCGGCCTGGTTCGAGTCGACGGAGTGGTACCAGTTCAGCCGGGTCTCGCGGAAGCACGCCACCAACACCGGTCTGAAGACCACCTTCGTGCCCAGCGTCTACGACTTCGGCTACATGCAGCGCGAAGCCGCCGGCACCGCCACCAAATCGGCCCTCGGCCAGGAGGTCATCTACGGCAACAACTACGGCAAGAAGAGCCTCGACAAGACCTATCTGGCATCCGCGCTCGGCACCGGGAACGTCACCATCCACACCATGGAGAAGGTCCGCGGGATCAGCAGGGCGAGCGACGGCACCTGGGTGCTGACCGCCGACCGCATCGACGACACCGGCGCGGTCGTCGAGACCAAGCAGTACGGCTGCACCTACCTGTTCCTCGGCGGCGGCAGCCTAGGCACCAGCGAACTGCTGCTCAGGGCACGGCAGTCGGGCACGCTCCCGGCGCTGGACGCGAGCGTCGGGGCCGGCTGGGGGCCCAACGGGAACGTGATGCTCGGACGGGCCAACCACCTGTGGGACACCGTCGGAGCCAACCAGTCGACCATGCCGGTGATGGGCATCGACGACTGGGCCAACACCGCCAACCCCGTCTTCGCGGAGATCGCCCCGCTGCCGACGGGACTCGAACACTGGGTCAGCCTCTATCTGGCGATCACCAAGAACCCGCAGCGCGCCACGTTCTCGTACGCCAACAACGCCCTGAGCCTCAACTGGAGCGCCGCGCAGAGCTCGGTCTCCTCCGGCATGGCGAAGAAACTGTTCGACCGGATCAACTCGGCGAACTCCACGATCTACCGCTCCGACCTCTTCGGCACCCCCAGCAGGGTCTTCGCCGACGACTTCACGTACCACCCGCTCGGCGGCTGTGTGCTGGGCAAGGCGACCGACAACTACGGCCGGGTGAAGGGGTACTCGAAGCTGTACGTCACCGACGGCTCGCTGGTGCCCGGCAACATCGGGGTGAACCCGTTCGTCACCATCACCGCGCTCGCCGAACGCACCATGGCGCGGGTCCTCGCCGAGGACGCCGCGCCATGACGCTTGTGCGGAAAGGGGGCTACTTGGCGTAGATCGCCTCGATCTCGCCCGCGAAGTCCTTCGCCACGACGTTGCGCTTGAGCTTCAGCGACGGCGTGAGATGGCCCGAGTCCTCCGTGAACTGGGAGGAGAGAATGCGGAACTTCCGCACCGATTCCGCCTTCGACACCGCGGCGTTGCCGTCGTCGACCGCCGACTGGATCGCGGCCAGCAGGTCGGGGTCCTGGCGCAGCGACGCCGCGGTGGAGCCCGCCGGCTTGCCGTGATCGGTGGCCCAACGGCCCAGGAACTCCTCGTCGATGGTGACCAGCGCGCCCACGAACGGCCGCCCGTCGCCCACCACCATGCACTCCGCGACCAGCGCGTGCGCGCGGATCCGGTCCTCGATCACGGCCGGGGCGACGTTCTTGCCGCCCGCGGTGACGATGATCTCCTTCTTGCGGCCGGTGATCCGCAGATAGCCGTCCTCGTCGAGGGTGCCGATGTCACCGGTGTGGAACCAGCCGTCGGCCAGCGCCTCGGCCGTCGCGCCCGGGTTGTTCCAGTACTCCTTGAACAGGTGCTCGCCGTGCAGCAGCACCTCGCCGTCGTCCGCGATCCGCACCACCGAGCCCGGCAGCGGCTGCCCGACCGTGCCGATCTTCTGCCGGTCCCAGGGGTTGAACGCGGTGGCCGCACAGGACTCGGTCAGACCGTAGCCCTCCAGCACCGTGAAGCCGATGCCGCGGAAGAAGTGACCGAGGCGCTCACCCAGCGGAGCGCCGCCGGAGATCGCGTACTCGCCCCGGCCGCCGAGCACCGCGCGCAGCTTGCTGTAGACCAGGCGGTCGAACACCTTGTGCTTGATCTTCAGACCGATCGACGGGCCGGACGGGGTGTCCAGCGCCTTGCTGTACGCGATCGCGGTGTCCGCCGCCTTGTCGAAGATCGCGCCCTTGCCGTCCGCCTGCGCCTTGGCCCGGGCCGAGTTGTAGACCTTCTCGAAGACCCGCGGCACGCCCAGGATCAGCGTCGGCCGGAAGGCGGCCAGCTCGTCGGTGAGGTTCTTGATGTCCGGGACCGTGCCCAGCTTGATCGGCGCCATCATCGGGGCGATCTGCACCAGCCGGCCGAAGACGTGCGCGAGGGGGAGGAAGAGCAGCACGCTGCACTCGCCGGTACGGAAGAGCGGACGCAGCCGCTCGACGACGTTCCCGCACTCGGCGAAGAAGCTGCGGTGGGTGAGCACACAGCCCTTGGGCCGGCCGGTCGTACCGGACGTGTAGACGATGGTCGCCGGGTCGTCGGCCTTGGCGAGCGAGCTGCGCTCCTCCACGGCCTGGTCGGAGACGTCCTGGCCGAGCCGCCCGAGCTCCTCGAGACCCCCCGCCTCGATCTGCCACACGTGCTTCAGCGCCGGCAGCGTGTCCCGCACCGACTCGACGGCGGCGGCGTGGTTGTCCAGCTCGACGACGATCGCGGTCGCGCCCGAGTCGGAGAGGATCCACTGCACCTGCTCCGGCGAGCTGGTCTCGTACACCGGCACGGTGACCGCGCCGGCGCTCCAGATCGCGAAGTCGAGCAGCGTCCACTCGTAGCGGGTGCGCGACATCAGGCCGACCCGGTCGCCCGGCTGGACCCCGGAGGCGATGAGCCCCTTGGCGGCGGCGCGCACCTCGGCCAGGAAGGCCGTGGCGGTCACGTCCTGCCAGGCGCCTCCCACCTTGCGGGCGATGACGGCGACGTCAGGGTGCTGCGCGGCGTTTCTGCGGACGATGTCGGTCAGATTGCCGTCCGCAGGGACCTCGTACAAAGCCGGAAGGCTGAACTCGCGCAAGACTGCTGCTCCTCATAGGGCGCCGGCGCCACGACGTTGTGTGCTGCGACGGTGCGGTCCAAGGCTCGGGCTGGTGCTCAGGGCTTCAATGATTGAAATCCTGAGCACGACTGGACTGCCCGGACGTTACCCGCCGGTATGGCTTCTTTGACAGGGGGTCCCGACGAGATGTTCGCTGCGTCACACAGATTGGTGCTTTCCCGCGCACAGTAGTCCACCCCTTTACTGACTGGCCAGTAACCGCTATTTCCGTCGCCACTGTTCACGTATGCCGCACACGCCTACCCTTGATCGACATGGCATCCACACCCTCCGGTAACCGCAGGACACGCATCCATGTGGTCAGCGACGTGCACGGCAACGCCCGTGACCTGGCCCGGGCCGGAGAAGGCGCGGACGCGTTGATCTGTCTGGGCGACCTCGTCCTCTTCCTCGACTACGCCGACCACTCCCGCGGGATCTTCCCCGACCTGTTCGGCGTGGAGAACGCGGACCTGATCGTCGAGCTGCGCACCGCCCGCCGCTTCGAGGAGGCCCGCGAACTCGGGCGCCGCCTCTGGGGCGGCATCGACGGCGACCGGGCCACGCTGATCGAACAGGCCGTGCGCAAGCAGTACGCCGAGTTGTTCCCGGCGTTCCCGACACCGACCTACGCCACGTACGGAAACGTGGACATCCCCCAGCTGTGGCCCGAGTACGCCGGGCCGGGCACGACCGTCCTGGACGGCGAGCGGGTGGAGATCGGCGGCCGCGTCTTCGGCTTCGTCGGCGGCGGCCTGCGCACGCCGATGCGCACGCCGTACGAGATCAGCGACGAGGAGTACGCCGCGAAGATCGAGGCCGTCGGCGAGGTCGACGTGCTGTGCACCCACATCCCGCCCGAGGTGCCCGAGCTCGTCTACGACACCGTCGCGCGCCGCTTCGAACGGGGCAGCCGCGCCCTGCTGGACGCCATCCACCGGACCCGCCCGCGCTATTCCCTCTTCGGACACGTCCACCAGCCGCTGGCCCCGCGGATGCGGATCGGCGCGACCGAGTGCGTGAACGTCGGGCACTTCGCGGGGAGCGGGAAGCCGTGGGCGCTGGAGTGGTGAGCTCGCCGCGCGGTGGGGGTGAACTCGGCCGGTCGGCCGCACGGTAGCCTTCACGCTGCACACACGTACCTTTACGGGCCCGCATCCGGAGGAGTCACGGCGATGGCGGAACACACCAGTTCGAGCATCACGATCGAGGCGGCACCGGCCGACGTCATGGCCGTGATCGCGGACTTCGCCCGCTACCCGGACTGGACCGGCGAGGTGAAGCAGGCCGAGGTCCTCAAGGAGGACGAGCACGGCCGCGCCGAGCAGGTCCGCCTCGTCATGGACGCGGGCGCGATCAAGGACGACCAGGTCCTCGGCTACACCTGGACCGGCGAGCACGAGGTGTCCTGGACGCTGGTCAAGTCCCAGATGCTGCGGCAGCTGGACGGCTCCTACATCCTGAAGCCGGCCGGCGCGGGCGCCACCGAGGTCACCTACCAGCTGACCGTCGACGTCAAGATCCCCATGCTCGGCATGATCAAGCGCAAGGCGGAGAAGGTCATCATCGACCGGGCACTGGCTGGTTTGAAGAAGCGCGTGGAGTCCGGAGCGTAGTAGTAAGCGCTGTGGGCAGTCGTTCCGCTGGGGGTCCCCCCAGGCCCTTAAGGCACTGGGGGAGGAACGGGTGGGCACAGCCTTCAGCGCCGGGCCACGGCTCGACACGCCTGCACCCCTGCCAACGGTACGGTTCACCCTCATGCGCACGATCCTGATCACCGGCCCCGGCGGCAGCGGCCGTACGACAGTCGCGGCCGCCACCGCACTCCAGGCAGCCGCCGGAGGCACCCGCACCCTCGTCCTCAGTGCCGACCGCACCGACACCCTCGGTGCGGCGCTGGGGGTGCGGACCGGGGCGAAGCCGGTGCAGGCCGCGCCGCACCTCACCGCCTGGCGCCCCGACGCCGGCGCCGGCTTCCGCGACGACCTCGCCGGCTTCCAGGAGCGCGCCTCCACCGTCCTCGACCTGCTCGGTGCCGCCCGCCTCGACCCCGAGGAGGTCACCCCGCTGCCTGGCGCAGAGGAGCTGACCCTGCTGCGCGCGCTGCGGGACGCCACCCTCGCCGAGGCGCACGACCTGCTCGTGGTCGACCTGCCGCCCACCGCCGAGGCCCTCGCCCTGCTCGCCCTCCCCGAGGAGCTGCGCCGCTATCTGCGCCGCCTGCTCCCGCCGGAACGCCAGGCCGCCCGCGCCCTGCGCCCCGTCCTCGGCCGCCTCGCCGGGGTGCCGATGCCCGCCGAGTGGCTGTACGAGACGACCGCCCGCTGGGACGTGGAGCTGGCCGCCGTGGAGGCGGTCCTCGCCGACCGCGACACCGTCGTACGGCTCGTCGCCGAACCGGGCCCGGCCGGCGCGGACGCCGTCCGGGACGCCCGCCTCGGCCTCGCCCTGCGCGCACTGCCCGTCGAGACGCTCGTCGCCAACCGCGTCCTGCCGGAGGCGGCCGCCGACGACGGGTGGCTCGGCCGGCTGGTCACCCAGCAGCGCAAGGCCCTCGGGGAATGGGGAGAGACGGCGCGGGCCGTCGCTCACCTCGGTCACGACCCCCGGGGCGCCGACGACCTCGCGGCGCTCGCCGTGCCCCGGGTCAACACGGCGACCTCCCCGGTCGAGTGGCCCGTCACCGACCGGCTCGCCGAGGACGGCGTCCTCGTCTGGCACCTCCCGCTGCCCGGCGCCATACGCGACGAGCTGGACCTCATCCGGCGCGGCGACGAACTCGTCCTCGCCGCCGGACCCTTCCGTCGTATCGTCCCGCTGCCCTCGGCCCTGCGCCGCTGCACCGTCGACGGCGCCGCCCTGCGCGACGGTGAGCTGCGCATCCGGTTCGCGCCGGATCCCGGTCTGTGGCCGCAGGGACGGTGAACGACATACCCCCGTTCGGGTAACGTCGTGAGAGACGAACCGTAATCAGACGTCGTCCCTCAGGAGCTTCCAGGAGCCTCAGCCGGCTCACCGGAGTTCTCAGGAGCCATCAGGAGTCCGTCATGAGCGAAGAGAGCCCCACGCCCGACGCCGCCCGGGACGAGGCCGTCGCCGAGGAGCCCCGCGCGACCGACGCCGACGCCTGGGCCACCGCCTGCGCCGAGGACCTGGCCCGGGAGAAGGCCCGCCGGCGTACCGAGCAGGGGCGGCCGGAGGGCACGGCCGCCGAGGAACTGCGCAAGCTCGTCGACGCCGTCGCCGACAAGCTCTCCGGCATCCAGTCCCCGCTGCTCGGCGCGGTCGCGGGCGGTGCCGCCCAGCAGGTGGTGCGGCAGGTCGTCCAGCAGGCCAAGGCCGCCGTCGAGCCGGTCATCGAACGCAACCCCGACGTCTTCGACCACCTCGCGGCGGCCGGCGGCGAACTGCTCGCCGCCTACCGCTCCGCGGTCCAGCACCAGGAACAGCGCTGGACGAGCCGTGGACACGATCTGAAGGACGACCCCCGCGACGACGACTCCGGCGACGGGGGCGAGGGCACCGGTCCGGGGCAGCGCATCGACCTCGACTGACCGAGGGCCTTCAGGGCGTCGCCGGCCCTGTCCGCCGGGCGGACGACGGGAATCCGACGGCAGTGGCTCGGGTACCGTTGGCCGTAGCGGGGCTCGACCGAAACTGAGGGATTCATGGGACTCACCATCGGCGTCGACATCGGCGGCACGAAGATCGCGGCCGGCGTGGTCGACGAGGAAGGCAACATCCTCTCGACCTTCAAGGTGCCGACCCCCACCACGCCTGAGGCCATCGTGGACTCCATCGCCTCGGCAGTGGAGGGCGCCCGCGCGGGCCACGAGATCGTCGGCGTGGGCATCGGTGCGGCCGGTTACGTCAACCGGCAGCGCTCCACCGTCTACTTCGCCCCCAACATCGACTGGCGCCAGGAACCGCTGAAGGACAAGGTCGAGGCCCGCGTGGGCCTCCCGGTCGTCGTCGAGAACGACGCCAACGCCGCCGCGTGGGGCGAGTACAAGTTCGGCGCGGGCAAGGGCCACCGCAACGTCATCTGCATCACGCTGGGCACCGGCCTCGGCGGCGGCATCATCATCGGCAACAAGCTGCGCCGCGGCCACTTCGGCGTCGCCGCGGAGTTCGGCCACATCCGGATGGTCCCGGACGGCCTGCTGTGCGGCTGCGGCTCGCAGGGCTGCTGGGAGCAGTACGCGTCGGGGCGGGCGCTGGTGAGATACGCCAAGCAGCGCGCCAACGCCACCCCGGAGAACGCGGAGATCCTCCTCGGCCTGGGCGACGGCACACCCGACGGCATCGAGGGCAAGCACATCTCCATGGCCGCCCGCCAGGGCGACCCGGTCGCCGTCGACTCCTACCGCGAGCTGGCCCGCTGGGCCGGCGCCGGCCTCGCCGACCTCGCCTCCCTCTTCGACCCCTCCGCCTTCATCGTCGGCGGCGGCCTCTCCGACGAGGGCGAACTGGTCCTCGACCCGATCCGCAAGTCCTACAAGCGCTGGCTGGTCGGCGGCAACTGGCGCCCGGTCGCCGACGTGATCGCGGCCCAGCTGGGCAACAAGGCGGGCCTGGTGGGAGCGGCGGACCTGGCGAGAGAGCCCGACCCGATCATGTAGGGGTCACTTTTTTCGGGGACGCCGACTGCACCCACCCAAGGGGCGCGGGGCTGTATAAACATGCGGCTCCGCCGCGCGGGCGCGACAAGCCACGACGAACCGGCAGTCGCGCACAATCCCCGCGCCCCGACCCATTGGGCGTAAATTGATCCACATGCCGCAGCTCCCCAACTCTCGCACCGAGTCGGACGGTTCGGCCGTCATCCGGGTCCTGAGCTACAACATCCGCTCGATGCGCGACGACACAGCCGCCCTCGCCCGAGTCATCACCGCCTGCGCCCCCGACCTGGTCCTCCTCCAGGAAGCTCCCCTCTTCTTCCGCTGGCGCAAGAAGCTCGCCCGCCTCGCCGCAGCCACCGACCAGGTGATCCTCACCGGCGGCGGCACGGCGGCGGGCCCGGCCGTCCTCTGCTCTCTCCGCGCCACGGTGGAACGCACGGAGGACATCCTGCTTCCCCTCACCCCCGGCCGGCACCGCCGAGGCCTCGCCACAGCGGTCGTACGATTCGCCGGCGCCCGCCTCGGCGTGATCAGCTGTCACCTCAGCCTCCACAAGGACGAGCGCTACGACCAGGGCGGCATGCTCCTCGACCGCCTCGCCGGCCTGGGCGTGGAACACGCCATCGCGGGCGGCGACATCAACGAACGCCCCGGCGGACGCACCTTCGCCCGCCTGTCCACCACCCTGCGGGACTGCCGCACCACCGCCCCCTGGGGCACCGAGCACACCTTCCCGTCCTCCGCCCCGGACCGCCGTATCGACGCCCTCTTCACGACGAAGGCCGTGGAGGTACTCGGCTGCGGTGTCCCCCTCGGCCTCCCCGGCATCACGGAGAACGACCTGAGGGCGGCCACGGACCATCTCCCGGTCCTGGCCGCCCTCAGAATCCCCGCTGCCTAGAGCGTCAGACCACGGCCCCCCGGCCGGGATCCTCGTCGTCCTCGTCGTCCGGTCGCATCCGCACCACCAGGGTGGCGAAGCCGCCGAGGAAGCCGCCGACGCACACCGTCGTCAGCCACCACGTCATGTCCCAGCCCAGCAGCACCGCCAGCAACAGCAGCACCGGCCCGCCGATCACCCCGAGCCAGGCGAACCTGGCGGTGGTGTCGGCGGCCGGGAGCGGCGGCGGCTCCGGCGGGACGAAGTGGCCCTCGTCGTCCTCGTCGAAGTCCTCCTCGGCCGGCTCCGGCGCGGTGTAGTCGCGCGGGCCGACGCCGGGCGCGAAGGAGACGGAGCTGCCCAGCGGCTTGGCCGGTTTCGGCTCCTGCTCCTCACCCGAGTCGCGGGGTTCGTCCTCGTTGGTCTTGGATTCCAGGAGTGCCAGGTCCTCGATCGACTTGAACGGCTTGGCCCCCGGCGGGTCCGGCGGCTCAGCGCCGTACCCCGCGACGATCGCCGCCCACGCGGCCTCCTCGTCGAAAGGCACACTCTGCTCCTCCGGCTCCCGGCCCTGACGGGCATCCAGGCCGTCCCGGCCCTCCCGCTCGTCCCGGCCCTCCCGCTCGTCCCGGTTCTCCCGGTCCTCGCGGTCGGAGTCGTGCTCAGCCACCTACGGCCGTCCCTTCCTTGCCGACACTGGGCGCGATCCGGGCGATGAACGCGTAGCTCTCCTCGAAGATCCGGTCCGCATCGTGGTCCAACGTTGCCACGTGGTAGCTCTGTTCCAGGAGGATCTCGGTCACGTCCGTGGAGGACACCCGGCTCAGGATCCGGGCCGAGTCGGCCGCCGGGACGACATGGTCCTGGACGCTGTGCAGAAGCAGCAGCGGCTGCGTGACCTGCGGAAGCTCTCCGTCGACCTGCCGTAGGAAGACCCGCAGGGAGTGCGCCGCGTGCACCGGCACCCGGTCGTACCCGACCTCCGCGACGCCCTCCCTGGCTATGTCGCTCGTGATGCCCTTGACCGACCGCACGACATGGCGGGCCACCGGAAGGGCGTACGCGGACAGCCCGTGCACCTTGTTCGCCGGGTTGACCACGACGACGCCCTCGACGCCCGCGCCGTGCTTCGCGGCCAGCCGCAGCGCCAGGGCGCCGCCCATGGACAGACCGACGACGAACACCCGGGAGCACCGCTCGCGCAGGGCGCGCAACTCGCGGTCCACCTCCGCGTACCAGTCGGGCCAGCCGGTGAGGGCCATGTCCTCCCAGCGCGTGCCGTGCCCCGGCAGCAGGGGCAGGGAGACGGTGAGGCCCTGGCCGGCCAGATACCGGGCCCAAGGGCGCAGCGACTGAGGGGAACCGGTGAAGCCGTGGCAGAGGAGGACCCCGACCTCCCCGCCCTCATGGCGGTACGGCTCGGCTCCAGGAAGGACCGGCACCTTCGGTCTCCTGTCTTCGTCTGTTCTTCATGGGAGGGACGTGTGCTTCACGGTACGCGACCGCACTGACACCGACCAGGGCCGTCGGAGCCTTTGCCGCCGCTCCGGGTTAAGGTCTGAGGACACATACAGGAGGCACTCGGGTGTTGTACGGCGCGATGAAGGTTGCTGTGGGGGGACCGCTGAAGGTCACCTTCAGGCCCTGGGTGGAAGGGCTGGAGCACATTCCCGCCGAGGGGCCCGCGATCCTGGCCAGCAATCACCTGTCCTTCTCGGACTCCTTCTTCCTGCCCGCGGTCCTGGACCGCAAGGTCACGTTCATCGCGAAGGCCGAGTACTTCACCACGCCCGGCGTGAAGGGCCGGCTGACGGCCGCCTTCTTCAAGGGCGTCGGCCAGCTCCCGGTGGACCGCTCCGGCGCGCGCGGCGCCGGTGAGGCCGCCATCAGGAGCGGCATAGAGGTGCTGGAGCGCGGCGAGCTGTTCGGGATCTACCCGGAGGGCACCCGCTCCCCCGACGGCCGGCTCTACCGGGGCAAGCCGGGCGGCCTCGCGCGCGTGGCGCTCGCCACCGGGGCGCCCGTCATCCCGGTCGCGATGATCGACACGGAGAAGATCCAGCCGCCCGGCAAGGTGATGCCCAAGCTGATGCGGCCCGGCATCCGGATCGGCAGGCCGCTGGACTTCAGCCGCTACCAGGGCATGGACCACGACCGGTTCGTCCTCCGGGCGCTGACGGACGAGGTCATGTACGAGATCATGAAGCTCTCCGGCCAGGAGTACGTGGACATGTACGCGACCGCCGCCAAGCGGCAGATCGCGGAAGCCGCGAAGGCCGGGAAGGAAGCGGAGAAGGCCGCGAAGGCGGCGCTCGCGCAGGCCGAGAAGGACCAGGCCAAGAAGGAAAAAGAAGAGCAGTAGGCAGCGCTCCGGGGGCGGGGGGACGGAACGGATGGCCAGGCGCGAGAGAGTCATGAGAATGTCGGTCGAGTTGCCGCTGTGGCGTGCGCTCACCGGCTACCGGGTCCTGACGATGCTGTACGCGGTCGGCCTGTTCGCCACCGGCTACGAGTACTACGACCGGCCCGGCATCGCCATCGCCTACTACGTCGTCCTGTTCGGGTGGACGCTCGCCACACTGCCCCGGGTGCAGAACGCCGCGGCCTGCACCAAGCGCTTCCTCGCGGTCGACCTCGCCGTCGCGCTCACCGGCATCGTCCTCACCCCGCTGGTCGTCACCGACCAGCACATCCAGGACGGCGGGCCCACGCTGCCCTCGATATGGACGGCCGGGTCGGTCCTCGCGTTCGCCATCAAGGGCGGCTGGCGCTGGGCCGCGTTCGCCTCCACCCCCGTCGCGGTCGCCAACCTGATCGAGCGCGGCCACCCGGCCCGCGACACCGTCCACAACGTGATCCTCGTCTGGGTCGCCTCCATCGCCATCGGCTACGTCGTCGAGGTCGCCCGCGCCTCCGAACGCACCCTCGCCCGCGCCCTGGAGATCGAGGCCGCGACGAGGGAACGGGAGCGGCTCGCCCGGGACATCCACGACAGCGTGCTCCAGGTGCTGGCCATGGTGCAGCGGCGCGGCGCGGTCATGGGCGGCGAGGCGGCCGAGCTGGGCCGGCTGGCGGGGGAGCAGGAGGTCGCGCTGCGCACCCTGGTCTCCGGCGGGCTCGTACCGGTCTCCCGGGTGTCGGAGGACCTGGCCGAGGGGGCCGTCGTACGGCTGGTCGACGAGCCCGAGGAGAGCGGCGGGCCGATCGATCTGCGCGCGCTGCTCGCGCCGTACGCCGCCGCCCGGGTCAGCCTCGCCGAGCCGGGTGCGCCGGTGTTGCTGGAGCCGGCCGCCGCGCGGGAACTGGCCGCGGCCGTGGGCGCCGCCCTGGACAACGTGCGCCGGCACGCCGGGGAGGAGGCCCGGGCCTGGATCCTGGTCGAGGACGAGCCCGACGAGGTGATCGTCACCGTACGGGACGACGGGCCCGGCATCCCGGAGGGGCGGCTGGCGCAGGCCGAGGGCGAGGGGCGGCTCGGGGTCGCCCAGTCGATCCGGGGCCGGCTGCGCGACCTCGGCGGACGTGCCGAGCTGATCTCACCTCCGGGGCAGGGCACGGAGGTCGAACTGACGGTACCGAAGCAGGACTCGAAGCGGGGGAAGGCAGGACGGCGATGAGCCAGGAGCAGGGACCGGGGCAGGGCATCAAGGTCATGGTGGTCGACGACCACCCCATGTGGCGCGACGCGGTCGCCCGCGACCTGACCGCGTCCGGCTTCGACGTGGTCGCCACGGCGGGCGACGGCGAGCAGGCCGTGCGCCGCGCCAGGGCCACGACGCCGGACGTGCTCGTCCTCGACCTCAACCTGCCGGCCAAGCCCGGGGTGCAGGTGTGCAAGGAGGTCGTCGCCGCGAACCCTGCGCTGCGCGTCCTCGTCCTCTCGGCGAGCGGTGAGCACGCCGATGTGCTGGAGGCGGTCAAGTCCGGTGCGACCGGCTACCTGTTGAAGTCGGCGTCCACGGAGGAACTGCTGGACGCGGTGCGCCGTACGGCCGTCGGCGACCCGGTGTTCACCCCCGGCCTCGCCGGACTGGTCCTCGGCGAGTACCGCCGCCTGGCCTCCGACCCGGGACCCGCGTCCGGCCCCGACGAGCCGGACGCGCCCCGTCTCACCGACCGGGAGACGGAGGTGCTGCGGCTGGTCGCCAAGGGCCTGAGCTACAAGCAGATCGCCGAACGCCTCGTCATCTCCCACCGCACGGTCCAGAACCACGTCCAGAACACCCTCGGCAAGCTCCAGTTGCACAACAGGGTGGAACTGGTGCGGTACGCGATAGAGCGCGGCCTCGACGACGAGTGACGGGCGCGCGACACTGACTCTTCGTCAGGCAGCCTCGGCTCACGGCGAAGGGACCCGTCCATGCGCGTCGGAGTACTGACCGGAGGCGGGGACTGCCCCGGCCTCAACGCCGTCATCCGGGCCGTCGTCCGCAAGGGCGTCCAGAGTTACGGCCATGAGTTCGTCGGCTTCCGGGACGGCTGGCGGGGCCCCCTCGAGGGAAGGTCGGTCCGCCTGGACATCCCGGCCGTGCGCGGGATCCTGCCCCGGGGAGGCACCGTCCTCGGCTCCTCGCGGACCAACCCGATGAAGGAGGAGGACGGCATCCGCCGGATCAGGGACACCCTAGCCGGGCAGGAGATCGGGGCCCTGATCACCATCGGCGGCGAGGACACCCTCGGCGTCGCCGCGCGCCTGTCCGGCGAGTACGGCGTCCCCTGTGTCGGTGTCCCGAAGACCATCGACAACGACCTGTCCGCCACCGACTACACCTTCGGCTTCGACACCGCCGTCGGCATCGCCACGGAGGCCATCGACCGGCTGCACACCACCGCCGAGTCCCATATGCGCGTCCTGGTCGTCGAGGTGATGGGCCGTCACGCCGGCTGGATCGCCCTGCACTCGGGGCTGGCCGGCGGCGCCAACGTCATCCTCATCCCCGAGCAGCGCTTCGACGTCGAGCAGGTGTGCGCCTGGGTGACCTCCCGCTTCCGGGCCTCGTACGCGCCGATCGTGGTCGTCGCCGAGGGCGCGATGCCGAAGGACGGCGACATGGTTCTGAAGGACGGCTCGCTGGACCCCTTCGGGCACGTCCGGCTGTCCGGCGTCGGCGAGTGGCTGGCCAGGGAGATCGAGCGGCGGACCGGCAAGGAGGCCCGCACGACGGTCCTCGGGCACGTCCAGCGGGGCGGCACCCCCAGCGCCTTCGACCGCTGGCTCGCCACCCTCCCCCACTGCCTGAACGGCGTGGGGGCACCCCCATCGGCCTGCACGCCATCGACGCCGTCCACGAGGGCGACTTCGGCACGATGGTCGCCCTGCGCGGCACGGACATCGTCCGCGTACCGCTCGCGGAGGCGACGGCACGGCTGAAGACGGTGGACCCGAAGCTGTACGCGGAGGTGGGGGTGTTCTTCGGCTGAGGCCGACAACCGTGGGCGTATTCTTCCTATAAGTGACAAACAGGGAGCGGCTGTGGAAATCCTCGCCTTCGGCGTCCAGGCCGACGAGAAGCCCCTGATCGAGCGGGGCTTCGCCGGTCACCACGAGGTTCGCTGTGTGGACGTCTTCCTGAACGAGGACACCGCCCCCATCGCGGCCGGCTACGAGGCCGTCTCCACCAGCGTCAACGCCGTCCTCGACCGCCATGTCCTGAACATCCTCGCGGACGGCGGGACCCGGATGATCGCCCAGCGTTCCACCGGCTTCAACAACATCGACCTCACCGAGGCGGAGCGCCTCGGCATGACGGTCGCGCGCGTCTCGTACTACTCCCCGTACGCGGTCGCCGAGTTCGCCTGGACGCTCGCCCTGGCCGTCAACCGCCGGGTCGTCCGGTCCGCCATCCGCTCCCGTGAGTTCGACTTCCGTCTCGACGGGCTGATGGGCCGGGACATGCACGGCCGTACCGCGGGAGTCCTGGGCACCGGCAAGATCGGCGAGGCGTTCAGCCGGATCGCCCACGGCTTCGGCATGCGCCTGCTCGGCTGGGACATCGCCGAGAACCCCGCCTGCATGGAACTCGGCATGAAGTACGTCCCCAAGGAGCAACTGCTCGCCGAGTCCGACCTGGTCACCCTGCACGTCCCGCTGATGCCCGAGACCACGCACCTCATCGACGCCGACGCCCTGAAGGCCATGAAGGACGACGCGATCCTGGTGAACTCCAGCCGCGGCGCCCTGATCGACACCGCGGCCCTCGTCGTGGAACTGCGCGAGGGCCGCTTCAGGGGCGTCGCCCTGGACGTCTACGAGGCGGAGGCGGGCCTGTTCCACGTCGACCGGTCCCTGGAGACCGTCGAGGACGACACCCTGGCCCGTCTCGTCACCTTCCCGCACGTCCTGGTCACCTCCCACCAGGCGTACTACACCGAGGACGCCGTCGGTCAGATCGTCGACGCCACGGTGCGGAACATCCTGGACTACAAGGCCGGCCGCCGCTCGGAGAACGTGCTCGTCCCGCGCACCTGAGCCATCAGCTCCCGCACGATCAGGGCCCCGTTCAGCGTGAGCACGGACTCCGGGTGGAACTGCACGCCGGCGAACCCCGGTCCGCGTACGGCGTGCACCTCCCCGTTCGCCGCCCGGCCGACCTCGACCCCGTGCGCGGCCAGCTCGGCCAGGGCCTCGTCGTCGCAGCGGGCCACGAAGCTGTTGTAGAAGCCGACCGTCTCGGCCCGTCCGAACAGGTCGATCTCCGTCTGCGCCCCCTGGTACGGCACCTCCTTCCGTACGATGTCCAGCCCCAGCTCGGCCGCGATCAGCTCGTGCCCGAGGCAGACGCCCAGCACACCGTGCCGGTGCTCCCGCAGCACCCGGGCGGTCAGGTCCCGCAGGAAGCGCATCTTCGGATCGGTGAGATCGGACGGGTCACCGGGCCCGGGGCCCAGCACGACCGGCCCCTCGTGCGCGAGGACCGCCTCGCGCAGCCCGGGCTCGTCGTAGCGGCGGACGGACACCTCGAGGCCGCCGGAGCGCAGCACGTGCGCGAGCATCGCGGTGAACGTGTCCTCGCCGTCCACCACGAGCGCGTGCCCGGTCAGGGCCTCCGTCCGCTCCTGCATCCGCAGCCAGAACGGCGCCAGCGACGCCCGCCGCCCGTCCAGCGCGGCCCGCACCCGGGGATCGTCGGCCAGTCGCGGGCGCGTGTGCTCCTCGCGGGGCCGGCCCGGCCGTACGCCGAGGGCCGCCAGCACCCCCGCCGCCTTCGCATGCGTCTCCGCGACCTCGCCCGCCGGGTCCGAACCCCGTACGAGCGTGGCGCCGACCGGCACCCGCAGCCGCCCGGCCGCGTCGATGTCGGCGGTACGGATGAGGATGGGGGAGTCGAGGGTCTGGGCGCCGCCCGAGTCCCTGCCCAGGAGCGCCAGCGCACCCGCGTAGTACCCCCGCCCGCCGGCCTCGTGCCGCTCGATGACCCGGCAGGCGTTCTGCACCGGTGACCCGGTCACGGTCGCCGCGAACATGGTCTCCTTCAGGACCTCCCGCACATCCAGCGAGGACCTGCCGCGCAGCTCGTACTCGGTGTGCGCGAGATGCGCCATCTCCTTCAGCCGGGGGCCCACGACCACCCCGCCCATGTCGCCGACGGTGCACATCATCTTGAGCTCCTCGTCGACCACCATCGACAGCTCCTCGATCTCCTTGCCGTCCGCGAGGAAGCCGAGCAGATGCTCCGGGGTGGGTCCCTCCGCCGGATAGCGGTACGTCCCGCTGATCGGGTTCATCACGACCGTCCCGCCGGACATCCGGACGTGCACCTCCGGGCTGGCGCCGACCAGCGTCCGCTCCCCGGTGTGCACGAGGAAGGTCCAGTAGGCGCCCCGCTCACCCTCGAGGAGCCGCCGGAAGAGGGCGAGGGCGTCCGCGCGGGAGAAGCCCGGGATCTCACCCTCGTACGTCCGCCGGATCACGAAGTTGGCGCCCTCGCCCCGCCCGATCTCGTCCCGCAGCACGCGTCCGACGATCTCGGCGTACTCCTCGTCGGCGACGTCGAAGGCCCCGGAGTCGACGCGGACGGCATGGGAGGGGAGCAGGGCCAGGGCCTGTGCGAGCGGGATCTCGTACCGCTCCTCGGGGGTGAGGAAGGCCAGGGGCGTGCCGTCGTCACGGACGTCGAAGCCGCGCTCGCGGATCTGCCGGAAGGGCACCAGCGCCAGCCCCTCGTCGGGGAGGTCGGCGAGACGGTCGTACGCGGTGACCGGGCCGACGAGCAGTTCCACCGTGTTCTCGTCGTGGCCGGCGGCACGGCGGCGGAGCAGGGCGAAGGGGCGGTCGTCGTGCAGCAGCTGTGTCAGGTCCATGGTTCCTCTGCCATCCGTGTCGGTGAGGACATCTGTGCCGTGAGGAACGGACCCCGACAAACGCCGAAGGCCGCCCCCCGGGCGGCCTTCGCGAAGTCTTGCGTACGCGCAGTCAGTGGGCCGCCGGAAGAGCGGTCCACCACCAGTTCTGGGTCGAGTGCGCGAACATGGGTCGCACCCTACCCCACGCGCACCTGAGCGGGAGTGCGTCTCACCTGTCGAGCCGGGGCGAAAAGGACTCGACACGACCCCGTAATGTTGAGGGCGTGACCGTGAACGCTAAGACCAGCGCGAGCGCTGGCAACACCTGGCGAGACCTGCCCGCGGCGCAGCAGCCCGAGTACCCCGACCCCGAGGCTCTGCGCGCAGTCGTTGCGGAGCTGGAGTCGTATCCGCCGCTCGTCTTCGCGGGCGAGTGCGACCAGCTGCGCGCCCGGATGGCGGCCGTCGCCAAGGGAGAGGCGTTCCTCCTCCAGGGCGGCGACTGCGCCGAGGCCTTCGACGCGGTGTCGGCCGACCACATCCGCAACAAGCTCAAGACCCTGCTCCAGATGGGCGCCGTGCTGACGTACGCCGCCTCGGTCCCGGTCGTGAAGGTCGGCCGGATCGCCGGCCAGTACTCCAAGCCGCGCTCCAAGCCCACCGAGACCCGCGACGGCGTGACGCTGCCGACCTACCGCGGCGACTCCGTCAACGGCTTCGACTTCACCGAGGCCGCCCGCGTCCCGGACCCCGAGCGCCTGAAGCGGATGTACAACGCCTCCGCCTCCACGCTCAACCTGGTGCGCGCCTTCACCACCGGCGGCTACGCCGACCTGCGCCAGGTCCACGCCTGGAACCAGGACTTCGTGAAGTCGTCCCCCTCCGGCCAGCGCTACGAGCAGCTCGCCCGGGAGATCGACAACGCGCTGAACTTCATGCGGGCCTGCGGGACCGACCCGGAGGAGTTCAAGACCGTCGAGTTCTACTCCTCGCACGAGGCGCTGCTGCTGGACTACGAGTCGGCGCTCACCCGCGTCGACTCCCGCACCGGCCGGCTGTACGACGTCTCCGGGCACATGGTGTGGATCGGTGAGCGCACCCGGCAGCTGGACCACGCGCACATCGAGTTCGCCTCGAAGATCCGCAACCCGATCGGCATCAAGCTCGGCCCGACGACCACGGCCGAGGACGCGCTGCAGTACATCGAGCGCCTCGACCCCGACCGTGAGCCCGGCCGGCTGACCTTCATCGTCCGCATGGGCGCCGACAAGGTCCGCGACAAGCTGCCCGAGCTGGTCGAGAAGGTCACGGCGTCCGGCGCGGTGGTGGCCTGGGTGACCGACCCGATGCACGGCAACACCTTCGAGGCGGCCTCGGGTCACAAGACCCGCCGCTTCGACGACGTGCTCGACGAGGTCAAGGGCTTCTTCGAGGTCCACAAGGGCCTCGGCACCCACCCGGGCGGCATCCATGTCGAGCTCACGGGTGACGATGTCACCGAGTGCGTCGGCGGCGGCGACGAAATCTTCGTCGACGACCTCCACCAGCGCTACGAGACGGCCTGCGACCCCCGCCTGAACCGCAGCCAGTCCCTCGACCTGGCGTTCCTCGTCGCGGAGATGTACCGCGACCAGTGACCTTCGGTCATGTGAGTGGGGCGCGGATCACATACGATCCGCGCCCCACTCCACTTTTGCGGGCACTGAGTGCCGGGTAAGGTTAGGTTAGCCTCACCGATCAAGCGGGACGGCAACAGTTACCAATCCCGGCGGGAGGTGGATCCGCGTGTACGTCTGCAGCTGCTTCGGTGTGACCGAGGCGCAGGTCAAGAAGCACGCGGAGAACGGTGCCTGCACGCCCCGCCAGATAGCCTCCGCCTGCAAGGCCGGTACGGACTGCGGGTCGTGTGTACGCCGGATCCAGGCGATCCTCGGCCGGGGCTCCTGCCCCCGCCGTGACCTGGCCGACCAGGGCCGGCCGGTCCTCTCGGAGCTGGAAGAGCTCGACGAGGCGGCCTAGGCTCTTCGATCGCGAGCGGCCCGTCCGGAGCCGCTCAGCTCTCCGGCTGCTCGATCAGCTGCGCGATGTAGAGGGCCTCACCGAGCTTCTCCACCAGCTCCAGCTGGGTGTCGAGGTAGTCGATGTGGTGTTCCTCGTCCTCAAGGATCGACTCGAAGATGTTCGCGGACGTGATGTCGCCCTTTTCGCGCATCACCTTGATGCCCCGCTTCAGCCGGTCGATCGCCTCGACCTCGATCTGCCGGTCGGCCTCGAACATCTCCTTGACGGTCTGGCCCACGCGCACATGGAACAGCCGCTGGTAGTTCGGCAGGCCCTCCAGGAACAGGATCCGGTCGGTGAGCACCTCCGCGTGCTTCATCTCGTCGAAGGACTCGTGCCGCGTGTACTTCGCGAGCTTCGTCCAGCCGAAGTTCTCCTGCATCTTGGCGTGGAGGAAGTACTGGTTGATGGCGGTGAGCTCGCCGGTGAGCTGCTCGTTGAGGAACTCGATGACCTCGGGGTCGCCCTGCATCGCAGAGGCTCCTTCCACGTGGGGATTCGGGGAGGTTGCCGCCGCATGATTTCACCGGCACAGAAGATCGTCCAGTAAGTGCGTACTTAGTAAGTTAGTGCATGCTTAGTGGCAGTTGCCCGATTCGGGACATGGCCGGTCATGTGCACTGTGTCGGGTCTGTCAGGATGGAGACATGGGTCAGCCGGTGGAGCGCGAATCTGGAGAAGCAGCACCGTCCGAGCTTCCGCCGGGACAGCGACTGCAGCGGGGTTGGCCGGTCACCCACTACGGCCCGGTCCCCAAGTTCCGGCCCGAGCGCTGGGAGTTCCGGGTCTTCGGCGCCACCGCCGACGGTGAGAAGCGCTGCTGGAACCACGAGGAGTTCACGGCCCTGCCGTACACCACCGTCGTGGCCGACCTGCACTGCGTGACGAAGTTCAGCATGCTCGGCGCCGAGTGGGGCGGGGTCCCCGCCCGGACCATCCTGGAGATCGCCCCGCCCGCCGCCGACGTCACCCATGTGATGGTGTGGGCGGAGTACGGCTTCAGCTCCAATCTGCGCCTCGCGGACTTCGCCTCCGAGCGCACGATCTTCGCCACCCACAAGGACGGCGAGCTCCTCACCGCCGAGCACGGCTTCCCGGTCCGCCTGGTCGTCCCCCACCTCTACGCCTGGAAGGGGCCCAAGTGGGTCCGCGGCGTCGAGTACATGACCGCCGACCGCCGGGGCTTCTGGGAGGAGCGCGGCTACCACAACATCGGCGACCCCTGGCGGGAGCAGCGGTACTCCTACCAGGAGGAGCCCGGGGACGGCCCCGAGCTCTGAGTCCCGGTGCCCGCGCCGGTCAGTGGTGGTACTGGTGCACCACCGCGTGGCCCTTGCCGCGCCCGATCATCCACTTGTTGACCGGCGTGGTGAGAACGAAGGCGATGGCGAGGGAGATCACCAGCGCGCCCCAGAACAGCGCGTCGCCCAGTCCCGCGTCCATCGCGCCCGGCCAGAGCACGATCACCCCGTTGTCGACCAGTTCCATCACGGCGATCGACAGCGTGTCCGCGGCCAGTGCCACCCGGACGCCCGCCCGCAGGCCCACGCCCGCCCGCAGGACACCGCGCAGGGTGAGCGCGTAACCGAAGAAGAAGGCCAGGACGATCGCCAGCACCAGCGTCGGCGTGTTGCCCCAGCCGAACGCGGTGCCGACGACCATGCCGAGCACCTCGCCGATGGCGCAGCCGGTGAGGCAGTGCAGGGTGGCCTGGACTGCCGTGGCCCAGCTGCTGCCGGCGGCCGCCTCGTGGTGGTGGTGAGCGTGTGCCGCGTGCGCCTCGTGCTGCATGGGTGCCCCCAATGTCGGATGACGGTTCCTGCATCCACCAGGAACCGTATACCCCCTAGGGGTATTCCGGAACGGGCTGCATCTCGCGAAGTTTCTTCAGCCGCTCCACGTCGGCCGCGTGGCCCTCCTTGCCGCCGGGCGTCTCGATGATCAGCGGTACACCGTCCGTCGCCGGGTGGGTCATCAGCGCGCGGAACGGGTCCTCGCCTATGTGACCGGCGCCGATGTTGGCGTGCCGGTCCTTGTGGGCGCCGACCACGTCCTTGGAGTCGTTGGCGTGGATCAGCTTCAGCCGGCCCTCGCCGACGGTGTCCACCAGCAGATCGAGCGTCTGGTGCATGCCGGACGGGCCGGTCAGGTCGTGCCCGGCGGCGAAGACATGGCAGGTGTCGAGACAGACGCCGAGCTTCGGATGGGCGTCCAGCGCCTCGAAGTACGGCCCGAAGTCCCAGGTCCGGGAACAGAGGGAGGACCCCTGCCCGGCGGTCGACTCGAGCAGCAGGAACGGGTCGTCGTCGTGGGTCAGCTCGTCCAGCAGCGGCAACAGGTGCTCCCGCACCTGCCGCAGCGCCACCGACCGCTCCCGCCCGCCCGTCGCGCTCCCCGTGTGCACGACCACACCCAGCGCGCCGATCGCCCGTCCCCGGCGCAGCGAGTGCCGCAGGGACTCCACCGACTTCTCCACCGTCGCCTCGGTGTGCGACCCGAAGTTGATCAGGTACGGCGCATGGACGTACGCCGGGATCGACTCCGCCGCACAGGTCTCCCGGAAGGCCTCGTCCTGCGCCGGATTGCCGGCCGGGGTGGCCCAGCCGCGCGGGTTGGCGACGAACACCTGGACCGTCTCGGCGTTGAGGTCATGGGCGTACGACAAGCCCACGGAGTGCAGTCCGCCGGCCACGGGGACATGGCCGCCGACGGGGTTGCGGGAGGGGAAGGGGCGATTCTGACTCACCCGTTCAGGGTGTCATGCCCCGAGCCCCTCCCGGTCACCGGATGGTGATCGTGATCGTCGACCCCTTGGGCGCGGTCTCGCCGCCGTCCACCGACTGCTTCTTCACCGTGTCGCCGAACAGCCCGAGAATCCCTCGGTCCTCCTCGACCTCGAAGCCGGCCTGTTCGAGCGCGGCCTTGGCGTCGTCGACGCTGTCGCCGACCACGTCCGGGACCTCGACCATCTCCGGCCCCTTGGACAGGGTCAGCGTCACCGTGTCGCCGTCGGCGGCCTGGCTGTCCGCCTCCGGGGTCTGCGCCGCGACCTGGCCCTTGTCGAACTCGGAGTTGACCTGCTCGGCGGAGACCTGCACCTTCAGACCGGCCTCCTCCAGCTCGGCCTTGGCGTCCTCCAGGTCCTCGCCGGTGACGTCCGGCACGTCGATCGGGCTGCCCTTGCTGACGACGATCGAGACCGCCGCGCCCGCCCGCCGCTCGGTGCCCGCCTCGGGGGAGGTGCTGATCACGAAGCCCTTGATGACGTCGTCGCTGAACTCCTCGGTGACCAGCCCCGGCTCCAGGCTGTCCGACTTCAGCAGCTCCTTGGCCTTGTCCAGCCGGGAGCCCGTCACGTCCGGGACCTTCACGGTCTGCGGGCCGTCGGAGACGGTGAGCGTGACCGAGTCGTGCTTGCGGATCTTCGCGCCCGGCTCCGGGTCCGTACCGATGACGTTCCCGCGCTTGATCGTGTCACTGTAGGCGTGCTCGATCTTGCCCACTTCGAGGCCGGCCGCCTCCAGCCGCTGCTCCGCCTGGGCCTGGGACTGCGTCAGCACCGCCGGGACCTTGGTGAACTGCCCGGAGTTGATGTACCAGACGCCGGCGCCGACGCCGATCACCAGCAGGACGACGGTGACGAGGGCGAGCAGCCCGCGCGGGGGCCGTCCGGAGCGGCGCCGGGGCGGCGGGGGCGGGGGGCTCTGGAACCGGGAGGTGCGGTTGAGGGGGTCGTCGCCGGGCTCGTCCTCGTTGACCGGCAGCGGTCTGGGCACGGTCAGCGAGCGGGGGATGACGCTGGTGCGGTCCTCGGCGTTGTCGTGCGCCGCGGACACGGCCTGCGGCGGCAGGGCGTCCAGCTGCGCCTCGGTCAGCGCCCCGCGCGCGTCCCGTACCTGCCCGAGCAGCGCGACGGCGTCGTGCGGCCGGACGTCCCGGGTGCGGGCGGTGGCCGACGCGACGAGCTCGTCCAGCCCGAAGGCCAGCCCCGGCACAGCGGCGGAGGGCGGCGGAACGTCCTCGTGGAGATGCTTGTAGAGCACGATCGCCGGGGAGTCGCCGTCGTGCGGCTTCTCGCCGGTGAGCATCTCGTAGAGCACGACACCGCACGCGTACACGTCGACCCGGGGGTCGGCGGCGCCGGGCTGCTCGATCTGCTCCGGCGCGAGATACGCGACCGTCCCGAGGACGGCCCCGGTGGTGCTGGTCACGGTGTCCACCGACCGCACCAGCCCGAAATCCGCGACCTTGACCCGGCCGTCGTCCCCTATCAGCACGTTCTCGGGCTTCATGTCGCGGTGCACGAACCCGGCCCGGTGCGCGGCGCCGAGCGCGGCGAGCACGGGCTCCAGGATGTCGAGCGCGGCCCTCGGCTGCAGCGCCCCGCGCTCGCGCAGCACGTCCCGCAGCGTGCACCCGGCGACGTACTCCATCGCGAGATACACATACGACCCGTCCGCCCCCTGGTCGAACACCTGCACGACATTGGGGTGCGCGAGCCGCGCCACGGACTTGGCCTCACGGATGAACCGCTCGACGAACGCCCCGTCGGCCGCGAGCGCCGGATGCATCACCTTGAGCGCGAGCACACGGTCGAGGCGGGTGTCCACGGCCCGATAGACCGTGGCCATCCCGCCCACCGCGATCCGCGCCTCGACGCGATACCGACCGTCGAGCACCTGCCCGACCAGAGGGTCCTGAAGGGTCGTGTCCACGCAGCGAGTCTACGAGCCACGACTGACACCACCCCGACTTCCACCCCTTCGGAGCAGGACTGCAGCCGACCTGTGACGCGAACCACGCCCCGAGGGACGGGGGCGCGCAGGCCCGGGGCGCGCCCCTCGGGGCGTGGTTCGCGGCGGGGCGGGAGTGGGCCGGCGGTCAGAAGGCGGGGCGCTCGGGGTCGAGTGCCGCCAGGCCCTCCGCGGGAGACGACGCCTCGGCGAAGTAGCGGCGGGGGATCCGGCCTGCCAGGCGGGCCAGCCGACCCGCCTCGACACCGGCCCGCATGGCCGACGCCATCCGCTCGGGATCCGCCGCCCGCGTCACCGCCGACGCCAGCATCACCCCCGCACACCCCAGCTCCATCGCCAACGCCACGTCCGACGCCGTACCGGCCCCCGCGTCCAGAATCACCGGCACCCGCGCGTGCTCCACGATCAGCTGGAAGTTGTGGGGGTTGCGGATCCCGAGGCCGGACCCGATCGGCGACCCCAGCGGCATCACCGCCGCGCACCCCACGTCCTCCAGCTTCCGCGCCAGCACGGGGTCGTCGTTCGTGTACGGCAACACCGTGAACCCGTCGTCCACCAGCGTCTCCGCCGCCTCCAGCAACTCCACCGGATCCGGCAGCAGCGTCCGCTCGTCGGCGATGACCTCCAGCTTGACCAGATCGGTCCCGAGCGCCTCCCGCGCCAGCCGGGCGGTCAGCACCGCCTCCCCGGCCGTGAAGCACCCCGCCGTGTTCGGCAGCACCCGGATGCCCAGCCGCTCGAGCACCGACAGCACCGAACCCCGGACAGTGGGGTTCACCCGCCGCATCGCGACCGTCGTCAGCTCGGTCCCGGACGCCACCAGCGCCCGCTCCAGCACCTCCAGGCTGGGCGCACCCCCCGTACCCATGATCAGACGGGACGAGAAGGACGTACCCCCGAGGACGAAGGGATCGTCGGCCACGGCGCTCAGCCTCCCTGCACGGCGGTGAGGACTTCCACGCGGTCACCCTCGGAGAGGGCCGTGGCGGACCACTCCGCGCGCGGGACGACCGTCTCGTTCAGCGCGGCGGCCACCCCGGTGGGCGCCGGCGTCAGGGAGCGTACGACGCTGTCGAGGGCCGTACCGGGAGCGACCGCCCGCCGCTCCCCGTTCACCGAGATGTTCATGCGGGCTGCTCCAGGAGGGACGCGGCACCGAAGCGCCGGGGCGTGAAGGGACGGGCCTCGTCGGGAAGTTCACCGGTGGCCAGGGCGTGCGCCAGCGCGTCGCCGGTCACCGGTGTCAGCAGCACCCCGTTGCGGTAGTGCCCGGTGGCCAGCAGCAGCCCGTCCAGCTCCGTCGGCCCGAGCAGCGGCGCGTTGTCGGGGGAGCCCGGCCGCAGTCCCGCGTGCGTCTCCGTCAACGGCAGTTCCGTGATCCCGGGCACCAGCTCGTGGGCGTCGCGCAGCAGCTCGTACACGCCCCCCGCCGTCACCGTCGTGTCCCAGCCCAGCTCCTCGCTCGTCGCGCCCACGACCAGCTCGCCGTTCTCCCGCGGCACCAGGTACACCTGGCTGCCGCGCACGACGGCCCGCACGGTACGGCTCAGGAACGGCCCGTACCCGGGCGGCACCGTCAGCCGCAGCACCTGCCCCTTCACCGGCCGCACCGGGGGCAGCACGTCCTCCGGGACGCCCGCCAGCCGCCCGCTGAGGCTCCCCGCCGCGAGCACCACCTGCCCCGCCCCCAGGGCCGTACCGTCACCCGTCACGACCCCCGCGGCCCGCCGGCCCACGACGGACAGCCGCTCGGCCCAGGCGCGGTGGAAGACCACACCCGCCCGCTCGCAGGCGGCGACGAGCGCGTCGGCCAGCCGCCGGGGGTCGACCTGGTGATCGCCGTCCACCCGCAGCCCGCCCCGTACGCCGGGCGCGAGCATCGGCTCCAGGCGCCGGCACTCCCGTCCGGTGAGCCACTCCGACTCCAGCCCCGACCGCGCCTGCAGCGCGTGCAGGTCCCGCAGATGGGCGCGGTCGTCGGCGTCCAGCGCGACCGCGAGCGTGCCGCACCGGCGATAGCCGAGGTCCAGCCCGGTGACCTCCGTCAGCTCGGCCGCGAAGTCCGGATAACGGCGGGCGGAGGCGAGGTTCAGGCCGAGCAGGGTCTGTTCGCCGTGGTGCAGTTCGGTGACGGCGGCCAGCATCCCGGCCGCCACGCGCGCGGCCCCGCCGCCCGGCTCGGGGTCCACCACCGCCGTGGCGAACCCGCGCTGTGCGGCCCGCCACGCCGTGACGAGCCCGATGATCCCGCCCCCCACGACCAGGACGTCGGATGTACGTGTACGCGACATGGGCGTCCAGCCCCTCCCTTCGCCGGCATGACCCGGATCAGGTTCGTACGGTCGGAGGCCGGCCAGCCTCCCTCTCAGCCCGGTGCGTCCGGGCTCCCGCGAGTGCTCTACGTTGGCCACACCCTAGCCCGTGGTTCCGCGCCTCTGTAAAGGGAGCCTTTCGTCATGCCGCGCTCGCTCGACGGTCTCGTCCTCGCCCCCGTCGCCGACCAGGCCCCGGGTCAGGTCGGCACCCGCACCCGCTTCACCTACCACGAGCGGGACGGCGTGATCTGGGCGGACTACGCGGGCGGCGACGTCGTACGAGGACATCTCGTGGGTACCCGGGAGGGGGACCGGCTCGACTTCCGGTACGTCCAGCTCAAGCACGACGGCACGACGTCCTCGGGGCACTGTGTCTCGACCGTCGTCGAACTGTCTGGGGGTACCTCCCAGGCTTTCGGCTCTGGGGGAGGGCGGGTGCGGCTGGAGGAGACCTGGGCCTGGGAGTCGCAGGAGGGCAGCGGTACGAGCGTTGTGGAGCAGGTCACGGCGCACGACGGCTGACTGACAAATCGTCAGTTGTCTATGGTGATCAGGTGAGTGAGCAGAGGCGGGAACCAGACGGTCGGGCGGGGCGGCGCGTGGTCGTCGTCGGTGCGGGCATGGCCGGGGTGCAGACCGCGGTCGCCCTGCGCGAACAGGGCTTCGACGGCACCGTGACGCTGATCGGCGCCGAGCCCCACCAGCCCTACGACCGGCCCCCGCTCTCCAAGGCCGTCCTGCTCGGCAAGGCCGAGGGCTCCGCCTTCGACGTCGACTTCGAGAGCCTCGGCATCGAACTGCTGCTCGGCCGCGAGGTGCTGGGCCTGCGCCCCGCCGTCCACGAGGTGGACACCGAGGCCGGGCCCGTCCCGTACGACGTCCTCGTCCTCGCCACCGGCGCCGAACCGATCCGGCTGCCGGGCGCCGAGGGCGTGCCCGGCGTCCATCTGCTGCGCACGCTGGACGACGCCGAACGGCTGCGGCCCGTGCTCGCCCGGCAGCACGACATCGTGGTCGTCGGGGCCGGCTGGATCGGCGCCGAGTTCGCCACCGCCGCGCGCGAGGCCGGCTGCGCGGTGACCGTCGTGGAGGCCGCCGACCGGCCCCTCGCCGGCGCCCTGCCGGCCGAGGTCGCCGCCCCGATGGCCTCCTGGTACGCCGACAGCGGCACCGCTTTGCGCACCCACGCGCGCGTGGAGCGTGTCGAGTCCGGCGCGGTCGTCCTCGACGACGGCTCCCGGCTGCCCGCCGGCGCCGTCGTGGTCGGCATCGGCGCCCGCCCCGCCACCGCCTGGCTGGCCGGCTCCGGCGTCGAGCTGGGCGCGCACCGCGAGGTCGTGGCCGACAACCGGCTGCGCACCTCGGTGCCGGACGTGTACGCGGTCGGCGACTGCGCCTCCTTCCCCTCGGGCCGCTACGGCGAACGGCTCCTCGTCCACCACTGGGACAACGCCCTCCAGGGCCCGCGCACGGTCGCCGCGAACATCCTCGGCGCGGCCACGGACGAGCCCCCGGTGGTCTACGACCCGGTGCCGTACTTCTGGTCCGAGCAGTTCGGCCGCTTCGTCCAGTACGCGGGCCACCACGCGGTGGCCGACCGCATGGTGTGGCGCGGCGACCCGACGGGCCCGGCGTGGAGCGTCTGCTGGCTGCGGGAGGACCGTCTGGTGGCTCTACTGGCGGTAGGGCGCCCACGCGATCTCGCCCAGGGCAGGAAGCTGATCGAGACAGCACGCCGCATGGACCCGGAGGCTCTGTCGGACCCGGCCCGCCCCATGAAGAACGCGACCGCGGTTCCCTAGGGGCGCGGGGCTGTGACATGAGCGGCTCCGCCGCGTGGGCGCGACCAGCCCCCACGGCGCCGCACCCGAAGAACGACCCATCGCGGCCCGCCCGGACATGCGCCTACCCTTGACCCCGTGACCGAGATTGACGCAAAGACCGATGCTCTCGTCCCCGCCTGGCTCACCGTGCCCGACATCGCGGAGATGCTCGATGTCGACGTGATCCGCGTCCGGCAGCTGATCAAGGAGGGTCAGCTCATCGCCGTACGCCGGGGTGAGAACCGCGCGCTGCACGTCCCCGCCGCCTTCATCGACGGGGACAAGGTCGTCAAGGGCCTCACCGGCACCCTGACGCTCCTGCGGGACGACGGCTTCACCGACGAAGAGATGCTGGAGTGGCTCTTCACGCCCGACGAGAGCCTGCCCGGCACCCCCGCACAGGCCCTCAGCGAGAATCGCGGTACGGAGGTGAAGCGCCGCGCCCAGGCGCTCGCCGTCTGAGGCAACCAGTACCGACACAACGGGGGACACCGATGACCGACACCGCCCGCGCCCGTCTCGCGGACGCCCGGCTCTACCTGTGCACGGACGCCCGCACCCGCGAGGGTGACCTCCCGGAGTTCCTGGACGCGGTCCTCGCGGGCGGCGTCGACATCGTGCAGCTGCGGGACAAGGGCATGGAGGCCGCCGAGGAACTGGAGCACCTGAAGGTGTTCGCCGAGGCCTGCGCCCGGCACGGCGGACTCCTCGCGGTCAACGACCGGGCGGACGTCGCCCACGCCGCCGGTGCCGGCGTCCTCCACCTCGGCCAGGGCGACCTGCCGGTCCCCGCGGCCCGCGCGATCCTCGGCGACGACGTCCTCATAGGCCGCTCCACGCACGCGGAGGCGGAGGCGGAGGCCGCCGCCGTCCAGGAGGGCGTGGACTACTTCTGCACCGGCCCCTGCTGGCCCACCCCCACCAAGCCCGGCCGGCACGCCCCCGGCCTCGGCCTGGTCCGGCACACGGCCGCCCTGGGCACCGACCGCCCCTGGTTCGCGATCGGCGGCATCGACCTCGGCAACCTCGACGAGGTGTTGGAGGCGGGCGCCCGCCGGGTCGTGGTCGTCCGGGCGATCACCCGGGCGGACGATCCGGGTGCCGCGGCGGCGGAGTTCGCGAAGCGACTGCGCAACCTCTGACGCCTCCGAGGCCCCAGGGGGTTTTCGGTCGGAACACCTGTCCGAAGGGTGGACAACAAGCCGACAATTCGGGCAAATATCCGGCATTCGGTTGGGTGACCGTCGGCCCCTGGTTAACCTGCGGGTATGGCCCTCGGAACCGCATCCACCAGGACGGACCGCGCACGCACCGTGCGCGACATCCTGGCGACCGGCAAGACGACCTATTCGTTCGAGTTCTACGCGCCGAAGACGCCCAAGGGCGAGCGGAGCCTGTGGGACGCGCTGCGCAGGGTCGAGGCGGTCGCCCCGGACTTCGTCTCGGTGACGTACGGCGCCGGCGGCTCCACCCGGGCGACCACGGTCAAGGAGACCCAGCAGATCGTCGTCGACACCACGCTCACCCCGGTGGCGCACCTCACCGCCGTGGACCACTCCGTGGCCGAGCTGCGCAACATCATCGGCCAGTACGCCGACGCCGGGATCCGCAACATGCTCGCCGTGCGCGGCGACCCGCCGGGCGACCCGATGGGCGACTGGGTCCCGCATCCGAGGGGTCTCACCTACGCGGCCGAGCTCGTCCGACTCATCAAGGAGTCGGGCGACTTCTGCGTGGGTGTCGCCGCGTTCCCCGAGATGCACCCGCGGTCCGGCGACTGGGACACGGACGTCGCGCACTTCGTCGACAAGTGCCGGGCGGGCGCCGACTACGCCATCACGCAGATGTTCTTCCAGCCCGAGTCGTATCTGCGCCTGCGCGACCGGGTGGCGGCGGCCGGCTGCGACACCCCCGTCATCCCGGAGATCCTGCCGGTGACCAGCGTGAAGATGCTGGAGAGGCTGCCCAAGCTCAGCAACGCCCACTTCCCGGCGGCCCTGAAAGAGCGGATCCTCACAGCCAAGGACGATCCGGCCGCTGTACGCTCCATTGGTATCGACTTCGCCACGGAGTTCTGCGCGCGGCTGCTGGCCGAGGGAGTGCCTGGACTGCACTTCATCACGCTCAACAACTCCACGGCGACGCTGGAAATCTACGAGAACCTGGGTCTGCACCACCCGCCGCAGGCCTAGACCGGTCGCACCCACATACGACACACTGCGTAGCGGCCACTGGGAGAGGGGCGTACATGGGCTGGACGGTCCTCTACATCGCGTTCGGCATCGTCGCGCTGTGGCTGCTCGGCGAGGTGCTGCTGCAGTACAAGGCACGCCTGCGCTGGCGGCTGCTGGCGTTCGTCGGCTTCCTCGGCGTCGTGCTCGGCGTCCTGATTCCCTCGGTGATCGTCATCGGACTGGGCGCGGCCGCGTTCGCGGTCGGCCAGACCTACGTCACCCTGTCGTTCCGCCGCGGCTTCGCCGAGGGCTGGGCCGTGCGGCGCGGCGACGGCGAGGGGCCGCTCCCCAAGGGCTTCAAGGGCCGCCGCAGCAAGGCCGAGCGCCAGGACCCGACCCTGGAGGTCACCGACCTGGAGCACGGTGCGGACGCCGGTTACGGTGCCGGCGCCGACGGCTCCTTCGCCGGCGACGGCGTGGCATACGGCCAGGACAAGGACGCGTTCGCGGACAAGGGCTCCTTCGGCGACGACGACTACGACCGCGACGACGTCTTCACCCCGGCCGCCCGCTCCGCGCAGGCCTCCGCCGCCGAGACCACCACCGTGTACTCGCCGCAGCCGATGCCCGACGACACCAACGCCTACGGCATATACAGCGACTCCGCGTACGCGGCCGCCACCGGCCAGCCCCAGGACCAGTACGCGACGGCCGCCCAGGGCACCGACCAGACCTACGGTTACGACGGCTACTCCGGGTACAACCAGCAGCAGTACGGCTACGACACCACCGGCCAGCAGCAGTACGCCGCCTACTCCGACCCGTACATCGGCACCCAGACCTACGGCGGCGGCTCCTACGACGCCGGCTACGGCCAGCAGCAGTACGGGCAGCAGGGCTACGGCCAGGACCAGTACGGCACCGGCGGCTACGGGGAGACCCCGGCCGGCGGCGTCTGGGTCCCGCAACAGCGCAGCACCGACGAGGCGTTCGGCGGCGACCTCCCGCCCGAGCAGCAGTACCCGTACCAGGGCGACGGTCAGCAGGGGCAGGGCAACGGCTACGACGACCAGTACCGGTACTGACGCGCAGTATCGGTTCCGTTCTCACCGGCGGTCTGCCGTCCCGCTCACTGCGAGCCCCGGAACTCCGGTCCCTCCACGATCAGTCCGGACACCAGCGCACCCGACATGCCCGCGTGGGGGAGCCCGCCGCCCGGATGCGACCAGCCTCCGGCGGTGAACAGCCCTTGCAGGCCGGTCGAGTTCGCCGGATGCAGCAACCGCCCCCCGGCCGCCGCCAGCGCCGGCGCCGGGACGGCACCGCCCGCGGCTCCGGTCTCCTCCGCGATGTCGGCGGGGGTGCGCACCTCACGCCACAGGACCCGCTCACGCAGACCCGGCACGGCCCGCTCGGCGGCCGCGACCAGCGCCTCCACGTGCTCCTCGCCCGCCTTTGACCCGGCAGGGACCACGGCATGGAGCGTGACCGCCTCGTGGCCGCCGTCCGGCACGAGCGCGGGGTCACCGGGCCGCAGCACCGTGACCGTCGGACGCGCGGGCACCCTCGGTGCCGTACCGAACAGGGTCTCCAACTCGCCCTCGCGGTCCTGTGTGTGCACGACCGTCCGGTGCGCGGTCCCCTCGGGCCGGCCGCCGCGCAGCGCGAGCAGCACGGTCAGCCGACTGGGCAGACCCTGCTGAGGGGCGACCTCGCCCTCGCCCCGGACGGGAAGCCAGGCGGTACTGCCGGGCGCGACCACGAAGTCGGCGTCCACCACCTCGCCCCCGGCCAGCTCCACGCCCGTCGCCCTGCCGTCCTTCTCCAGGACCCGGGTGACCTCGGCGCCGAAGACGAACTCGACCCGGCGGGCCAGACACCGCTCGTACACCGCGCGGGCCAGCTCCCGCAGCCCCCCGCGCACGTACCACATGCCGAAGGCGTGCTCCATGTACGGCAGCACGGCCGCGCTCGCCGGGGTGACGCGGGGATCCAGGCCGTACGCGAGCGCGTGGCCCTCCAGCAGGGCGGCCAGCCGGGGGTCGCGCAGTTCCCACCCGCCGACCTCGGCGAGGGTGCCGGCCCGGCGGGTGCGCAGCAGGCGCTTGTGCGGGACCGCGGGGTAGGGCTCGCGGTCGGCCAGCACCGACCAGTTCGGCCACAGGGGCTCCTCCAGGAGCGGGCGGCGGGTGCGGTCCCAGGCCTCGCGGGCCCGGACCAGGAAGTCGCCCCAGCGCTGCCCGGCGCCCGAGCCGAGCGCGCCGTCCAGGGCGGAGACGACGCCCGCGCGCGAGGCGTTCGGCAGGGACACGTCGGTGCCGTCCGCGAACACGTGCCGCGCCGACGGGTCGACCTGGACCAGCTCGACGCAGGCCTCCAGCGGCTCCTTGCCGGTCTTGACGAACAGGTCGCGGTAGACCGCGGGGAGGGGGAGCAGCCCCGGACCGGTGTCGAAGCCGAAGCCGTCCCGCTCGAGGCGGCGCACCGCTCCGCCGTACGTCTGCGTCCGCTCGTACACCGCCACCCGGTGGCCCGCGACGGCCAGCCGGGCGGCGCTCGCCAGCGCGCCCATCCCGGCGCCGATCACCGCAATCCGTGCCATGCCTGCGACTTTATCGGCCGCCACCGACAGTCACGCCGTCAGCCCGGCGGGCGCCGGACCGGCCCCGGGGGAGTACGGACGCGGACGCGATCGTGACCAGACGACCGCGGAGCGTTCTGAGGTTGAGCACGCAGCTCTGAGTACGCGTACCTAGAGGGTGAGTTGAGTACGCGCGCGGATGGGGGCCGGCCTGCGCGAACGGGACAGTAGAGGCACGGAGAAGGGGCGCGGCTCCGGCACCGGCGACACGGGGCGCCGGAACGGAGCGGCCCTCGATCCGCTCCTTCCGCCGACCGGTTCGGCGGGAGCGAGGCACGGGGGGAACCCCGGGGGAACGACCGCACGGGGGAACAACGGGGGAGGGAAACGGGGGGAACGGGGGAAACGGGGGAGCACAAGGAGGCGCCGGTTCATGGTGGCCCGCGGGGGACGCGGCCACGACGGACCGGCGCTTCTGTGTGCCCGGTGCTCAGCGGTGCCCGCTCACCCGCCCCTGCAGCAGCCGGGACAGCGCCGAGTGGACGTCGTCCAGGGACCGCTCCGGCTGGAAGGCCTGCCAGTCCAGGGCGGCCACCAGGACCATGCCGACCAGCGCGGACGCGGTCAGCTGGACATCGATCTCCTCGCTGAACTCGCCGTTCTCGACGCCCTCGCGCAGCACGCCCTCGACGACGGCCACCGCCTCCTGGCGCACCACCATCAGCGTGGACTGCCAGGTCCGGTTGGTGCGCCACAGCTCGGCCACGTACAGCTGGGTGAAGGACGGGTAGCGCTCGATGAAGACGAGGCCCGCGCGGACCATCGCGTCCAGGGCGTCGACCCTGCTGCCGCCCTCGCGCGCGGTGCGTTCGGCGGCCTCCCGCAGGGAGGCCGTGAGGAGGCCCACGCCGTGCCTCAGCAGCTCCTCGAAGAGGACCGACTTGCTCGCGAAGTTGTAGTAGACGGTGCCCTTCGCGACGCCGGCCCGCTCGGCGATCTCGTCCACCGTGGTGGCGGAGAAGCCCTGTTCGGCGATGAGCGTGACGGCCGCCTCGTAGAGCTTCTGCCGGGTGGCCTCGCGGCGGGTGCGGCCGCCCGAGGTGGTGCTGCTTTCCATGGTCCCGATTGTCACAGGAACCCGACCTCCCGTACGCCCGATCTTCACAGGCTCAGTTCCGGGTGCAGCCGGTCCAGGGTCCACACCTGGCGGCGGCGCGCCGACAGCGCGGTCAGCGCGAGGGCGCCCGCGGTGAAGGCGACGAGCACCACGCACGCGTGCCACACCGGTTCCGTCCCGCCGCCCGTGATGAGCCGGCGCAGCGCCTCGACGACGTAACTCATCGGCAGATAGGGGTGGATGGCGTTGAAGAAGCCGGGACTGGTCTGCACGGGGTAGGTGCCGCCCGCCGATGTCAGCTGGAGCATCAGCAGGGCCAGGACGAGGATCCGGCCCGCCGCGCCGAACCGTGCGTTGAGCCACTGCACGAGGGCCGCGAAGCACGCCGTCACCAGGAACAGGAAGCCCACCGTTCCGGCCGCGCGGGCCATCTCCAAGCCGATCGCCCAGTGCAGGACCGCCATCAGCGCCGTCGTCTGCAGCACCCCCACCGCGACCACCGGCAGCCAGCCGGCCAGCGCGATCCGCCAGGCCGAGGCGCCCGCGGCGAGCGCCCGCCGGTTCATCGGCGGGATCAGCATGTACGCCACCATGGCGCCCACCCAGAGCGACAGCGGGATGAAGTACGGGGCGAAACCGGTGCCGTAGTTCGCCGCCTCGTGCAGGTCCTTGGAGGCCAGTTGCACGGGGTCGGCCATGACGGCGGTGCGCGCGTCGCGCTCCCGTTCGTCGTAGTCGGGGATCTGCTCGGCGCCGTCGTGCAGTCCGTCGGCGAGCTTTCCGGAGCCGTCGGAGAGCTTGAACATGCCGCCGCTGAGGTCCTCGGCACCCGTCTTGAGCCTGCCGACGCCCTGGTTGAGGTCGCCGGCGCCGGTGTTGGCGGTGCCGAGGCCGGTGTGCAGCTCCTTGGCTCCCGCGGCGACCTTCCTGGCGCCCGTGTTCAGGGCGTTGATCCGGGTGACGGCGTCGTCGAGGTCCTCGGAGAGGTGCGGGGCGCGGTCGGCGAGGGCCTGAGCCTGCTGCTGGAGCGTGCCGAGGTGGGTGCGGATCGTCTTCAGGTTGCCGTCCTGGTCGGCGATCAGCGTGTTGAGGTCGTCCGCGATCGTGGCGACGTCGGCGGCCGAGTCCCTGGCCTTCTTCAGGTCCGCGCAGGCGGGGTCGGGCAGCACCGGGTTCTCGCAACGCGCCGTGTAGGCGGCGGCGAGGGCGTCCGAGGCCGCGTGCGCGCCCTTGGCGGCGGTCGGCGCGGCCCGTACCAGCGTGTCGAGGTGGGCGCGGACCACCTTCGCGGAGTCGGCGACCAGCTGCGCGGTGTCGCCGATGGCCTTCTCGTTGTCCTCCAGGAACGGCCCCACCTTGCCCGCGACGGCGTCGACCCGGTCGGCGAGCGCCTGCGTGCCGTCCGCGACCTGCTGCGAGCCGTCCTGGAGGTCGCCGGCGCCCGAGGTGAGCTTCTGCAGGCCCGTGGCGAGCGTGCCGCTGCCCTCCTTGGCCTGCGTGAGCCCGTCGGCGAGGTCCTGGGAGCCCTTCTCGGCCTTGCCGATCCCGCCCTTGAGGTCGTCGGCGCCGTCGGCGGCCTTCGCGGTCGCGCCGTGGATGTCGGAGAACGACACGAAGATCTTGTCCAGGAAGGACCGCGAGGCCTTCGTCGAAGCGGCCGTGCGCACCTCGCTGAACACCGTCCGCGAGATCTGCCCGACGATGTAGTTGTTCGCGTCGTTCGTGCGCACCTGGAGGGCGCCGGTCTCCGGCGAGTCGCCCGCGCTGGAGGCGATCCGCTCACTGAAGTCGGCCGGCATGGTCAGCGACAGGTAGTACGTGCCGTCCTCCACACCCGCGCGTGCCTGCTCGGCGCTCACCTCGTGCCAGTCGAAGACCTCGCTGTCCCGCAGCCCCTTCGTGATGTCGTCGCCGGCGGCGATCCGCTTCCCGTCGGCGGTCGCCCCCTTGTCGGCGTTCACCAGCGCCACGGGGATGCGGTCGAGCCGGCCGTACGGATCCCAGAACGACCACAGGTACAGCGCGCCGTACAGCAGGGGCAGCAGCAGAAGCGCGACGAGCGCGGCCCGCGGCAGCTTTCCCCTGCCGAAGCGGCGCAACTCAAGCGCGGCCAGTTTCGGCGAGCGCATCGGCCTCCTCCTCCGTTTCGTCCTGGGTGGGGGCGGACGCCGGAGCTTCCTCCTGCGCGCGCGTGGACACCGTGGCGGTGCCTTCGGGGGCCTGGGCGCACACCGCCAGGACGGTGGTCCCGGCCTCGGCGATCGACCTCAACAGGCCCCAGACCTCGGCGCGTTCGGCCGCGGACAGCTTCAAGTCGGTGTCGTCGACGCCGAGCAGCCGCGGCCGCCCGACGAGTGCGAGGGCCACGGACAGCCGCAGCGCCTCGATCCGCTCCAGATCGCGTACGGCGGTGCGCGCGCCCTTGGGCAGGACCTCGCGGTCGAGGCCGGCCGCGGTCAGCGCGGTGTCGATCCTGCGCTCCGCCTCCGTCGCCCGTTCCGCACGCGGGCGCAGCAGGTCCAGTACGGAGCCGCCGAACCGCCGTTGCAGCAGCGCGCGTTCGCGCAGGTGCTCGCCGACGGTCAGCGCCGGGTCGAGGTCGGTGACACCGGTGACGTGCGCGAGCGCGCTGATCCGGCGCACGGCCGCCATCTGCTTCGGCAGCCGGGCCGTGCCCACGGTCGCCGTCCCCTCGGTGGCCTTCATCCGCCCGGTGAGCGCGAGCAGCAGACTCGTCCGGCCGGAGCCGGACGGTCCCTCGATCGCGAGCAGCGAGCCGGGTTCCGCGTCGATGCCGACGCCCCGGAAGGCCGGGCCGCGGGGCCCCTTGAGGCCGAAGCCCTGGGCTGTGATGCGGACGCCGCTCACAGTCCCCCCTGTTTTCTCGGTTCTTCTCGGTCTGATTGCCTGGTGAACTTTTTGAACTGACTGGTCAGTGCAAAAACTAACCCGAACCTTCGATCGAAGCAAAAGCCCAGGTCAGAACGGATTGTCAGTGGCATACCTCACGATGGGCACATACGGCACCACCTGACAGGGGCGTGCCGTCACCCAGACGACAGGAGGTTCGTCATGGCCAGCTATCACGCAGCCGCCGCCCACCGGCGCCGCGCCACCGGCCCTGCCCCCTCACTGACCGGCCCGGCGAGCGACGTCCACCCCGTCCTGCGCCGGACGACGGCCCCGCCCGCCGCCCTCGACCTGCTCGCCCAGGCCCGCGCCGGGCTGGAGGAGGCGGCCGTCCTCGAAACCCCCAACGAGCGCTACGCCACGGCTCATCTCGCCGCCCTGCGCACCGCCGCCGCCGTGCTCGCCGCGCGCGCCCGGCCCGAGCCCTCGCCCCGGAAGCGGGCCCGTATCCGGAGCGCCTGGGAAGTGCTCCCCGAGATCGCTCCCGAACTCACCGAGTGGAGCGCGCTGTTCGCCTCCGGGGCCCGGCGCCGCGCCCGGGCCGAGGCGGGCATCCAGGGCGCGGCCGGCCGCCGGGACGCCGACGACCTGATACGCGACGTGGCGATGTTCATCCGCCTCGTCGAGCGCATGCTGGTCCTCCAACCGGTCCTGCCCCAGCCCCGGCAGGACGGGGACGACCCGGACGGCAGGGGAGCGGGCCGCGCCATGCCGGACGCGGGCTGAGCCGCCTCCGGGGCGGCCGCCTGCGGTGACCGGGGCGGCCGGTCTCGGTGGCCGAGGCGGTCGGTCGTGGTGACCGGCGCGGCGCCGGGCGCGGTGGCCGAGGCGGTCGTGGTGACCGGGCCGGGCGTCGGAGGCAATAGGGTGGAAGGCGCCTGAAGCCTTCCCTCCGCCTGCCCGCCCGACTTCGGGCCGGGCCCGGCGGACGCCGGGGAGGCAGCCCGATCGCTCCGCCGTGCAAGAGGCGGTGCCGCGCCGAGGAGTCAACTGCCGTGTCGGACCCGCTGCGACCCCGCGCCTCCCTCCGTACCGCCGTGGTCTGGGAGGTCCTCCAGGACGCCCTCGAACGCCGGGTCAAGGCCACCGGTCGCGAGGCACTGGACGTCCTCGACACCGGCGGCGGCAGCGGCAAGTTCGCGGTGCCCGTCGCCCGCCTCGGCCACCGGGTCACCGTCGTCGACCCCAGCCCCAACGCGCTGTTCGCCCTCGAGCGCCGCGCCGCCGAGGCCGGCGTCGCCGACCGCGTGCAGGGCGTCCAGGGCGACGCCCACGGTCTCTTCGACGTCGTCGAGCGCGGCCGCTACGACGCCGTCCTGTGCCACGGCGTCCTCGAGTACGTCGACGACCCCGCCGAAGGCGTCCGCAACGCCGTCGCCGCCCTGCGCCCCGAGGGCGTCCTCAGCCTCCTCGCCGCGGGCCTGGGCGGGGCCGTCCTCGCGCGCGCCCTCGCCGGCCACTTCAAGGAGGCCCGGCAGGCCCTCACCGACCCCGACGGCCGCTGGGGCACCGGCGACCCCGTGCCCCGGCGCTTCACCGCCGAGCAGCTCACCGAACTCGTCGAGGGCGCGGGCCTCCGCGTCGGCGCCGTGCACGGCGTGCGGGTCTTCGCCGACCTCGTCCCGGGCGTCCTCGTGGACACCGAGCCCGGGGCCCTGGACGCCCTGCTGAAGCTCGAGGAGGCGGCCGCCGAACTTCCCGCCTTCCACTCCGTGGCCACCCAGCTGCATGTGCTCGGTGAGACGCGGGGCACCGACGAGGCCTGAGTCGCTCCGGGGGCGCGCCCGCTGATCAGGGACTTGATGGCACATGGAGTACGCCACAGGCCCCCCGTTCGGGCGCTGTGCGCCGTATGATCGAGGGAGACCGCCCGGCATGACGGGTCGGCCGTTGGGGAATGGAAGCCTCAGCGGACCGGGACGCCCATGGCGGGCTCCGGTTGGCCAATTGGCGTAGAGGGGCGGGTTTCACGGGGGCGATTCCCTGCCTATCCTGAAGGGACCCCCGAGTCGCCCCGGCGACTGCACGATGAGGAGGACTCCGTGCCGCTCTCGGAGCACGAGCAGCGCATGCTCGAGCAGATGGAGCGAGCGCTGTACGCCGAAGATCCCAAGTTCGCGTCGGCGCTTGAGGGAAGCGGGCTGCGTACGTACACCCGGCGGCGGGTCTACCAGGCGGTCGCGGGCTTCCTCGTGGGTATCGCGCTCCTCATGGCCGGAATGGTCGCCAAGCAGGTGTGGCTCAGCGTGGTGGGCTTCCTCGTCATGCTGGGGTGCGCGGTACTCGCCGTCACCGGCTGGCGCAAGGCCCCCAAGCCGGGCGAACAGCCCGCAGGAGGCGCCCAGCACCCACGCGGTCAGGGACGGCAGAAGCGCTCGATGATGGACCGGATCGAGCAGCGCTGGCAGCGCCGCCGAGACGAGCAGGGCGGCCACTGACCCGGCCCCCGACCCCGAGACAACGCTGAGGGGGTGACCACCCACCGGGTGGTCACCCCCTCACGTATGCCCTCGGCACTAGCTGCTCTGTTGGCTCGGCGGGCGGCGCAGCAGGGTTGTCAGGTGGGTCGCCCGGGACGTCCAGGACGCCTTGACGGCCGTCCAGCGGTCGGAGAGGTCCCAGACGGCGCGGATGGCCGACCGGGGCGCGACGACCGCCCGCACGCGGGTGGTCCAGCTGACCCTCGCCCGCAGGGCCGCCCGCACCTGGCGGACGTCCTCGGACAGGCCGGCCTCGGCCCGCGGCTGCGGGGCGAACAGCACCTGTTCCACGGCGCTCGCCACCCGGTGCACCGACCGGCCCACCGACTCGTCCAGCTCGCCGATCCGGACGATCCGTGCCGCAGCCCGCCGTGGGGTCAGCGCCTCGTCCGGCTCGATGCCGTAGTCCCAGGCCGTGTCGATCAGCTCGCGCCAGACCGCCAGGACATGCGCCACGGTGGCCTCGGACGCCTCCTGGGACGGTGTGTCCAGCAGGATCGCCGAACCGGCGCCCGCCGCCTCCAGACCGTCCGCGCCACCGCCGGGGCGCCCGCCGGTGGCCGTCCCGGCGGCGGAGTGCTGGGCCGACGCCAGCCGCACCGACCGCCGCCTCAGCCGCCACAGCATCGGCAGCAGCGGCAGCGCCAGCGCCGCCGCCCCCAGCAGCACCCAGCCGGCGAACTCGTACCACGGGGTGCCCCGGTCGCTCTGCTCCGCCTGGTCCAGCGGCAGCGCGGCCCCGCAGTTCTCGAGCTTCTTGTCCTTCGCCGAGCAGCTGGTGCTCGCCGAGGGCGCGGCCGACGGCGCCGCGTCCGCCGACTCGGAGGACTGCGGCAGGTCGGGAGTGGTCTGGCCCGGCGTGTCCGGCACCGTGTACGAGGGCGTCGTACCGCGGGTCGGGGTCGGCTCGAAGCGGGTCCAGCCCACGCCCTCGAAGTACAGCTCCGGCCAGGCGTGCGCGTCCTTCAGGCTCACCGCCACCGAACCGTCCGCCTGCGGGGAACCGGGCGCGAAGCCCACCGCGACCCGGGCCGGTATGCCCAGGGTGCGGGCCATCGCCGCCATCGCGAACGAGAAGTGGACGCAGAAGCCCTGCTTGTCCTGGAGGAAGCGGGCGATCGCGTCACGGCCGCTGCCGACCTCCACGTCGGTGTCGTACTCGAAGCCGCCCGTCACCGCGAAGTAGTCCTGGAGGGCGACCGCCTTCTCGTAGTCGCTCGTCGCGCCCTTGGTGATCTCGCGGGCCTGCCGGGCCACCACCTTCGGCAGCGAGTCCGGGACCTGGGTGTAGTCCTTCCTGATCGAGAGCGGCGCCTCGGGAGCCGCGGCCAGCTGCTCCGCCGTCGGCTGCACGTCGAGGCTCTTCACCTCGTACGTCTTGCCGCTGGTGTCCTGCCCGTGGTCGCCGACGAGGGTCATGCCGACCGGTTCGTACCGCCAGTTGCCCGTGATCTTCACGCTGCTCGGCGGGTACGGCATCGGCAGCCAGTCCTGGGCGTAGCCCGCGGCGGCCGAGATCCGGGTGGTGATCGAGGCGCGCTTGATGTCGCCGCCCAGGCCCGTGGGCGTGGGGAACTCGTCCGGCACGGTCACGATGTGGCGTTTCGACGGCTTCCACGTGGTGCCGTCGAAGTCGTCCAGGGACACGATCCGCAGGTACATGTCCGAGAGGTCGGTGGCGTTGGTGTTCAGCGTCAGGACCGTGCGGTCCTCGTCCACGTTCAGGCTGTCGCGCAGCGAGACCAGCGGGTTGACCGCGGAGATCGTGCCCCCGCTGCCGTTGCCCGCGCCCACGCCCGTCCCGGCACCCGCCAGCAGGCCGCCCTGGATGGCCGGCAGGGGCAGCAGCGGCACCACGAGGGCCACGCCCAAGGCGGCCATGCCGATGCGCCGGCCGGTGCGCACCGGAGCCACGGGTCCCAGCTGTCCGCCGGGATTGCGGGGGGCGCCCGCGAAGACCCGGCCCCACTGGGAGAGCCGCTCACGGCCCTCGGCCAGCAGCAGCATGAGATAGCCGGCGGCGGCGACCAGGAACCACACCCAGTCGCTCGACCCGTTCGACAGCCCGGCGGCCACCGAGTACAGCGCGAGCAGCGGCAGACCGGCAGGAGCGGCGTTGCGGAAGGTCACCGCGAGGGTGTCCACCGCCAGCCCGATCACCAGCACACCGCCGACCATCATCAGCCGGATGCCGTCGGACAGCGGGGCCGGGATGGCGTACCGCCCGACGTCGTCGGTGCCCGCCTGGAAGAGGTCGCCGAAGTGCTGGAAGGTCTCCGGGACGGGGATCAGCCCGAGCAGGGCGTGGTCCCGGGCGAAGACAAGGGTCAGCAGCACCAGCGTGATCAGCGCCTGGGCGGCCACCGTCAGGGGCCGGGCCAGGGGCACCCGGCGCGCGGCCGCGCCCACCGCGGACTGGATCGCCAGCAGGAAGGCCGCCTGGAGGATCCACGTCCCCGCGTCGACCAGGGGCAGCAGGGCGCAGGACGCCATCAGTGTGGCCGCCGCCGAGCACAGCGTCAGCCGAGCCCGTCCGCTCATGATCCCGCCTCCCTCGCACTCGTCCCGGTCGCCGTCACGACACCCGCCCGCTCCCGGTCGGCCTGGCGCCACAGCTCGCTCAGCGAGGCGCCCCGCGGCACGCTCACGACGGTCCAGCCCGCCTCGCGCAGCATCCGCAGCCGCTCCTCCTGCCTGTTCATCGGATCGGCCATGCCGTTCGGTTCACGCCCCCACGTGTCGCTGTCCAGCAGGAAGGCGACCGCGCCCCCGCTGCGCTGGCGCATCTTCGCGGCGATCGCCGCCTGCTCCTCGTCGATGTCGCCGAGGAAGGCCACGAGCAGTCCCTCGCCGCCGCCGCGCAGCACGTCGTACGCCCGTGAGAGGCTCGCGCCGTCGGAGTGGTCGACGACCGCGAGGGTGTCCATCATCAGTCCGGCCGCGTCCGCCGACTCCTGGCTGGCCCCGGCGAACCCGTCGGCGCCCTCGCCGGGCACCGAGTTGCCGGTGTCCGTCAGCAGCCGGACCGAGAAGCCCCGTTCCAGCATGTGCACCAGCACGGACGCGGCTCCGGAGACCGCCCACTCGAAGGCCGAGTCGGGGCCGGCGCCCGCGTAGGCCACCCCCCGGGTGTCCAGGAGCACCGTGCAGCGCGCCCGCTGGGGCTGTTCCTCGCGGCGGACCATCAGCTCGCCGTAACGGGCGGTCGAACGCCAGTGCACCCGGCGCAGGTCGTCGCCGTAGCGGTAGCCGCGCGGGATCACGTCGTCCTCGCCGGCCAGCGCCAGCGAGCGCTGCCGTCCGTCGCCGTACCCCTTGGCCTCGCCGCTCAGCCGTACCGGCGGCAGCGCCTCGACGCGCGGGATCACCGTCAGCGTGTCGTACGTCGAGAAGGAGCGGGTCAGTTCGCACATGCCGAACGGGTCGCTCAGCCGCAGCTGCAGCGGGCCCAGCGGATAGCGGCCGCGCAGGTCGGAGCGGACCCGGTAGGACACCTCGCGGCGGCCGCCGGCCTCCACCCGGTCCAGGACGAAGCGGGGGCGCGGGCCGAGGACGTAGGGCACCTTGTCCTGGAGCATCAGCAGGCCGGTGGGCAGCCGCGAGACGTTGTCCATCCGCAGATGGACGCGGGCCTCGCTGCCGGCCGGCACGCGCGCGGGGGCCAGCCGGCGGCTGCCGGCGACCCGGTAGCGGGTGCGGTAGACGACGGCCGCGCAGATCAATGGCAGCGCGGCCAGCAGCAGCCCGACCCGCAGCAGGTCGGGCTGCCCGAGCACGTACGCGCAGACGGCGGCGGCTATGCCGGCGGCCAGGAAGGAGCGTCCGCGGGTGGTCAGACCCGCCAGGGCGGTCCGGGCACCGCCCTTCTCGGCGCGGCCTCCCGGCGGCTGCGCGGCCTGCCCGGCCCCCCCGGTGGTCATCAGAGCCTCCGCGGCGGCTGCTGGGGGTACGCGGGCGCGCTCTGGCCCAGTCCGCCGTAGGCGTGCTGCTGGGGACCGGAGGGCACCGGGGTGCGCTGCAGGATCTCCTCGACGACCTGCTCCGCCGTGCGCCGGTTGAGCTGCGCCTGGGCGGTGGGCAGGAGCCGGTGGGCCAGGACGGCCACGGCGAGGTTCTGCACGTCGTCCGGCAGCGCGTAGTCCCGGCCGCTGAGGGCGGCGGACGCCTTCGCCGCGCGCAGCAGGTGCAGCGTCGCGCGCGGGGAGGCGCCGAGTCTGAGGTCGGGGTGGGTGCGCGTGGCGGAGACCAGGTCGACCGCGTACCGGCGAACCGATTCAGCGACGTGGACTCCGCGGACGGCGTCGATCAGCTTCACGATCTCGTGCGCGTGGGCGACCGGCTGGAGGTCGTCCAGCGGGCTGACCTCGCCGTGCACGTCGAGCATCTGCAGCTCGGCCTCGGGGCTCGGGTAACCGATGGAGACCCGGGCCATGAAACGGTCGCGCTGGGCCTCGGGCAGCGGGTAGGTGCCCTCCATCTCGACCGGGTTCTGCGTGGCCACCACCATGAACGGGCTGGGCAGCTCGTACGTCTGCCCATCGATGGTGACCTGGCGCTCCTCCAGGGACTCCAGGAGCGCGGACTGTGTCTTGGGCGAGGCCCGGTTGATCTCGTCGCCGATCACGATCTGCGAGAAGATCGCGCCCGGCTTGAACTCGAAGTCACGGCGCTGCTGGTCCCAGATGGACACACCGGTGATGTCCGAGGGCAGCAGGTCGGGCGTGAACTGGATCCGGCGCACCGAGCAGTCGATGGACTTCGCCAGTGCCTTGGCCAGCATGGTCTTGCCCACGCCGGGGACGTCCTCGATCAGAAGATGTCCCTCGGCGAGCAGCACGGTCAGCGAAAGCCGTACGACCTCGGGCTTGCCCTCGATCACTCCCTCCACCGAACTGCGGACACGCTCCACAGTGGCGGTCAGATCTGTGAGGCTCGCTCGCTCGTCATAGGTCGTCACCCGGCCCTCCTCGGCCCTTACATTCCTCCGGGCCGACGCTCTTTGCCGCGGACCGGCCCACCCCGAATCACGTGCGCCACTCGCGAAATGTTCGGCGTGGCGTCACAACCGCATTCTTGCTGCCGTTACCGATTCGTGTCACTCGCCTGTGGACAACTGCCCGCGATATGTCGGTTCTATGGCCTTTTGGGCACCCACGAGCCGGAAATCAACAGCGAAACGACAGCGAACGGCAGGGGCTGCGGAGGGTTATGCGGGGTCGATCTCGCGCAGCAGACCCGTCTTCACGTCGAACACGAAGCCGCGCACGTCGTCGGTGTGCACCAGGAACGGCGAGGTGCGCACCCGCTGCATGGACTGCCGGACGTCCTGGTCGACGTCCCGGAAGGCCTCCACGGCCCAGGCCGGACGCTGACCGACCTCCATCTCCAGCTCGGTACGGAACTCCTCGGTGATCGCCTCCAGACCGCAGCCCGTGTGATGGATCAGCACGATGCTGCGCGTGCCCAGCTTGCGCTGGCTGATGGTGAGCGAGCGGATCACGTCGTCGGTGACCACACCGCCCGCGTTGCGGATCGTGTGGCAGTCGCCGAGCTCCAGACCCAGCGCCGCGTGCAGGTCGAGACGGGCGTCCATGCAGGCCACGATCGCCACGTGCAGGACGGGGCGGGCGTCCATGCCCGGATCGGTGAAGGCGGCGGCGTACCGCTCGTTCGCGTCGACGAGGCGGTCGGTCACCGTGCCGCCGCGTATGGCGCCTTCGGACTCTGTGGTTACGGATGCGGAAGTCGTCATAACCATGACGGTACTGGTCACGGGTGTCGCGGTCCTGTTGTGAGAAGGGAAAAAGAGCGTCATCACGTCGCGTTTGTGAGGTAAGCCACAGGGGTGAGGAGAGATCACCCGGCCGGGTGGTTTCCGCGGGCCCACCGCTTCGACACGGCGTCCGCCCGCCACGCGCAGGCCGGTTGATTGACCGCGAGACACCGTGGACTAAAGTGACGCGAAGCGGGAGGCGGTGATCTCCCTGCTGGACTGAATTCCCCGCGTGCCGCGGCAGGCCTTCCCCATACGAGAGGGCGGGGACCCGGCGGTGCGTGTTCCCGCCGGATCTGAGAGGGCCCCTTGAGCCAGAGTCGACACGTCCCGGTGATGCTCCAGCGGTGCCTTGACCTGTTGGCCCCCGCGCTGCAGCGCCCCGGAGCGGTCGTCGTCGACTGCACGCTCGGCCTCGGCGGCCACAGCGAGGCCCTGCTGACGCGGTTCCCCGAGGCACGGCTCGTCGCCCTCGACCGCGACAAGGAGGCGCTCCGGCTCTCCGGCGAGCGCCTCGCCCCCTTCGGCGAGCGGGCCACCCTCGTGCACGCCGTCTACGACGAGCTCCCGGACGTACTCGACCGGCTCGGCATCGCGCGCGTGCAGGGCGTCCTGTTCGACCTCGGCGTGTCGTCCATGCAGCTCGACGAGGCCGACCGCGGCTTCGCCTACGCCCAGGACGCGCCGCTCGACATGCGCATGGACCAGACGACCGGCATCAGCGCCGCGGAGGTCCTCAACACCTACCCGCCCGGCGAGCTGGTGCGGATCCTGCGGGCGTACGGCGAGGAGAAGCAGGCCAAGCGGATCGTCTCGGCGATCGTGCGCGAACGCGACAAGGAGCCCTTCACCAACAGCGCGCGGCTCGTGGACCTGATCCGCAACGCTCTGCCGCAGGCCGCCAAGCGCACCGGCGGCAACCCGGCCAAGCGCACCTTCCAGGCGCTGCGCATCGAGGTCAACGGCGAGCTGTCCGTCCTGGAGCGGGCGATCCCGGCCGCCGTCGAGGCGATCGACGTGGGCGGGCGGATCGCCGTCCTGTCGTACCACTCGCTGGAGGACCGGCTGGTCAAGCAGGTGTTCGCGGCCGGTGCCGCCACCACCGCGCCGCCCGGCCTGCCCGTCGTCCCCGAGCGCTACCAGCCCCGGCTCAAGCTGCTGACCCGCGGTGCCGAACTTCCCACCGAGGAAGAGGTCGCCGAGAACCGGCGCGCCGCCCCGGCACGGCTGCGCGGGGCCGAGCGGATCAGGGAGTCCATCGAATGAGGGGCGTTCGGCGGGAGCAGGTGGGACATCCGGACCCGGGGGAGGGCGAGTGAGCAGGAAACCCGAGCTCAAGGGCAGGGCCGCCCGGCTCGCCCGGCTGTTCCCCGCGGGACCGCGCCAGGCGGCCCGCACCCCCTTCGTCCTCCTCGTCGTCCTGCTGCTCGGCGGCGGCCTCATCGGGCTGCTCGTGCTGAACTCCGCGCTCAGCGAGGGCTCGTTCCGGATGGACGACCTCCAGAAGGACACCAAGAACCTCACCGACGAGGAACAGGCGCTCCAGCGGGACATCGACTCCTACTCCGCCCCGGACGCCCTCCAGCGCCGCGCCCGTGAGCTCGGCATGGTCCCCGGCGGCGACCCCGCCTTCCTGGACCCCGACGGCACCGTGAAGGGCGTCCCCTCGGCCGCGGCCCAGCAGTCGGCCCAGGACGCCGCCGCGGTCGTACGCCCGCCCGAGGCGATCACGCTCTCCCAGACGATCGCGTCACCGACCCCCTCGCAGTCGCCCGTCCTCCCCGGCGGCTCTCCCGTGCAGAGCGCGGCCCCCGCTCCGACCGCAGCCCTTCCCACGACCCCCGGCAGGTGACGGAAGTGTCCGACAGGGAACCGCCCCGCCGGCGCGTGCCCGGCCCCGCCCGGCCCTCCCGCCCCGCCTCCGCCCAGCGACGGCCGGGCCCCGGCGCCCGCCCGGCCCGCCGTCCGCCCGCGCCGCGCCCCCCGGCCCCGCGTGTCATCCGGCTCGGCAGCCCCCGCCCCCGGCTGCGCATGGTGGGCCTCGCCCTGACCCTGGTCATGATCGCCTTCGTCGTCCGCCTCCTCCAGGTCCAGGCGGTCGACGCCAGTACGTACGCCGCCAAGGCGGACAAGAACCGCTACGTCGGCCAGGTGCTGGCCGCCGAGCGCGGCGAGATCACCGACCGCAGCGGGATCGCCCTCGCGAGCAGCGAGGACGCGTACGACATCACCGCCGACCCCACGATGTTCAACCGCGAGAACCTGAAGATCGACGACGGCCCGGAGCAGGCCGCGGCCCTCCTCGCGCCGATCCTCGGCCAGGAGCAGTCCACGATCGTCAAGAAGCTGCGACCCAAGGACACCAAGTCCCAGTACGCGCTGCTGGCCGTCCGGCAGACCCCGCAGGTCTGGAAGCAGATCAAGGACCTGAAGTCGGCGCTCGCCGCGAAGGCGGGCTCGGACGGCACCACGGTCAACGTCCTCGCCGGTGTCTTCTCCGTTCCCAGCAGCAAGCGCGTGTACCCCAACGGCGACCTCGCCGCCTCCGTCCTGGGCTGGGTCAACGCCGAGGGCAAGGGCGGCGGCGGCATCGAGCAGGAACTGAACGGGACCCTGGCCGGCAAGGACGGCAAGATCCGCTACGCCCAGTCCGGCGGCCGCCTGGTGCCCACCGCGGGCGGCGCCACCGAGACCCCCGCGGTGCCCGGCTCCGACATCGAGCTGACGATCGACCGGGACATCCAGTGGGCGGCCCAGAACGCCATCACCGAGCAGGTGGAGGCGTCCAAGGCGGACCGCGGTTACGTCATCGTCCAGGACACCCGCACCGGCGAGATCCTCGCCATGGCCAACTCGCCCGGCTTCGACCCGAACGACCTCACGAAGGCGAACCCGAACGCCCTGGGCAACGCCGCCCTTCAGGACGCCTATGAGCCCGGCTCCACCGCCAAGATCATGTCGATGGCCGCCGTGCTGGAGGAGAACGTCGCCACCCCGCTCACCCACGTCGTCGTGCCGAACCGCCTGCACCGCGGCGACCGGCTGTTCAAGGACGACATCGACCACGCGACCTGGAACCTGACGCTCAACGGCGTGCTCGCCAAGTCCAGCAACATCGGCACGATCCTGGCCACCGGCCAGCTCGGCAAGACGCAGAAGGAGGCCAACAAGGTCCTCTACTCGTATCTGCGCAAGTTCGGCCTCGGCAGCTACACCGGGCTCGACTTCCCCGGCGAGACGAAGGGCATCCTCGCCGCGCCGGACAAGTGGTCGACCTCGCAGCAGTACACGATTCCTTTCGGCCAGGGTGTGTCGCTCAACGCGCTCCAGGCGGCCTCCGTCTACTCGACGATCGCCAACGGCGGCGTACGCGTCGAGCCGACCCTGGTGCGCGGCACCCAGGGCCCGGACGGCCGCTTCACCCCCGCCACCGCCCCGAAGAAGACCAGGGTCGTCAGCGAGAAGACGGCGAAGACCCTCGCCCAGATGCTGGAGTCGGTCGTGGACGACCAGGAGGGCACCGGCACCAAGGCGCGCATCCCCGGCTACCGCGTCGCGGGCAAGACCGGTACCGCCAACCGCGTGGATCCGGCCACCGGCAAGTACAAGGGCTACACCTCGTCCTTCGCCGGTTTCGCCCCCGCCGACAAGCCCCGAGTGACCGTCTACTGCGCCATCCAGAACGCCACCCAGGGCAGCTACTTCGGCGGCCAGATCTGCGGCCCCGTCTTCAAGCAGGTCATGGAGTTCGCCCTGAAGACCCTGCAGATCCCGCCGACCGGGGCGAAGGCCGCGAACCTCCCGGTGACCTTCACCCCCTGAGCCCCCAGTCCATCGCTGTTCAGCGCCGAACCAGCCAGGAACCAGCCCGTGACCATGATCACTCCCGACCCCGGGAACCAGGCCCCGCCCGCCTCCTCGCTTCGCCCGCAGGCGGGTACGCCCGGTACGCTCACCGCCGTGCCACACGCTGATCAGTCCCAAACCACCCAGAAGGGCGCTTCCGTGACATATCCGGGACCGCCCAGGCCGGCCCAGGTCTCCGCCACACCCCTCGCGGAGCTCGCCGACCAGCTGGGTGCCGCCGTCGCGGAGAACGCCGCGGCCGTCACGGGCATCACCCACGACTCGCGCGCCGTCCGCCCCGGCGATCTGTACGCCGCGCTCCCGGGCGCCCGGCTGCACGGCGCCGACTTCGCCGCCCAGGCCACCGGCCTCGGCGCGGTCGCCGTCCTGACCGACCCGACCGGCGCCGAGCGCGCCGCCGCGACCGGCCTGCCGGTCCTGGTCGTCGACGACCCGCGCGGACGGATGGGCGAGCTGGCGGCCACGATCTACGGCCGCCCGGGCCGTGACCTGCTCCAGATCGGCATCACCGGCACCTCCGGCAAGACCACCACCGCCTACCTGGTCGAGGGCGGTCTGAAGACCACCCGCGCCACCGGGCTCATCGGCACCGTCGAGATGCGCATCGGCGAGGAGCGCATCAAGTCCGAGCGCACCACTCCGGAGGCCACCGACCTGCAGGCCCTCTTCGCCGTCATGCGCGAGCGCGGCGTCGAGGCGGTCGCCATGGAGGTCTCCAGCCACGCGCTGGTCCTCGGCCGGGTCGACGGCTGCGTCTTCGACATCGCCGTCTTCAACAACCTCAGCCCGGAGCACATGGAGTTCCACTCCGACATGGAGGACTACTTCCGGGCCAAGGCACAGCTGTTCACCCTTAAACGCAGCAAACTCGGGGTGATCAACCTCGACGACGAGTACGGCCGCAGGCTGGCCCGGGAGGCAGAGGTCCCGGTCGTCACCTTCTCCGCCGAGGGCCACCCCGACGCCGACTGGCGCGCGACCGACGTCCACGTCGGCCCGATGGACTCGACGTTCACCGTCCTCGGCCCGGACGGCGTCCGGGCCGCCGCCAAGTCCCCGCTGCCCGGCCCGTTCAACGTGGCCAACACCCTCGCCGCGATCGTCGCCCTCGCCGCCGCCGGCCTCGACCCGCAGACCGCCGCCGACGGCGTCGCGGCCGTGCCGGGCGTGCCGGGCCGCCTGGAGCGGGTGGACGCCGGTCAGCCCTACCTCGCGGTCGTCGACTACGCCCACAAGACCGACGCCGTCGAGTCGGTCCTGCGGGCGCTGCGCAAGGTCACCAAGGGCCGGCTGCACGTCGTCCTCGGCTGCGGCGGCGACCGGGACCGCACCAAGCGCGCGCCGATGGGCGCCGCCGCCGCCCGGCTCGCCGACACAGCCGTACTGACCTCCGACAACCCCCGCTCCGAGGATCCCCTCGCGATCCTCGCGACCATGCTCGAGGGCGCCGCGTCCGTGCCCGCGCACGAGCGCGGCGAGGTGCTCCTGTTCGAGGACCGGGCCGCCGCTATCGCCGCCGCCGTCGCCCGCGCTCACGCGGGGGACACCGTGCTGGTCGCGGGCAAGGGCCATGAGCAGGGCCAGGACATCGCCGGAGTGGTCCGTCCGTTCGACGACCGCCAAGTGCTTCGCGAAGCTATCCAGCAGACCCAGGGATGAACTTGTGATCGCCCTCTCCCTCGCCGAGATCGCAGCAGTCGTCGGCGGGCAGACGTACGACATACCGGATCCGTCCGCGCAGGTCACCGGACCGGTCGTCCGGGACTCCCGCGAGGTGGAGCCCGGCAGCCTCTTCGTCGCCTTCGTCGGCGAACGCGTGGACGGCCACGACTACGCGGCCGCGGTCGTCGAGGCGGGCGCGGCGGCCGTACTGGCCTCCCGCCCCGTCGGTGTGCCCGCGATCGTCGTGGACGACGTCCAGGCCGCCCTCGGCGCCCTCGCCCGGCACGTCGTGAAGAAGCTCGGCACGACCCTCGTCGCGCTCACCGGCTCGGCCGGCAAGACCAGCACCAAGGACCTCATCGCCCAGGTGCTCCAGCGCAAGGCGCCGACCGTCTTCACACCCGGCTCCCTCAACAACGAGATCGGGCTGCCGCTGACCGCGCTGTCCGCCACCGCGGAAACCCGGTTCCTGGTCCTGGAGATGGGCGCCCGCGGCATCGGACACATCCGCTACCTCACCGATCTGACGCCCCCGCGGATCGGCCTCGTCCTGAACGTCGGCACCGCCCACATCGGCGAGTTCGGCGGCCGCGAACAGATCGCACAGGCAAAGGGCGAGTTGGTGGAGAGCCTGCCCTCCGCGAGCGAGGGCGGCGTCGCGATCCTCAACGCCGACGACCCGTTGGTCCGGGCCATGGCCTCCCGTACGAAGGCGAAGGTGGTCCTTTTCGGAGAGTCCGGCGAAGCGGACGTACGCGCCGAGAACGTGCGACTCACGGACAGCGGACAGCCCTCCTTCAGCCTTCACACACCCTCCGGGTGCAGCGATGTGACCATGCGCCTGTACGGTGAGCACCACGTGTCGAACGCGCTCGCCGCGGCCGCCGTCGCCCATGAGCTGGGCATGTCCGTCACTGAGATCGCCACCGCGCTCTCCGAGGCGGGCTCCCTCTCCCGCTGGCGGATGGAGGTCACCGAGCGCCCGGACGGCGTGACGATCGTCAACGACGCCTACAACGCGAACCCCGAGTCCATGCGAGCCGCTCTGCGCGCGCTGGCGGCCATGGGCAAGGGGCGGCGGACCTGGGCGGTGCTCGGCAAGATGGCCGAGCTCGGGGACGAGGCGCTCGCCGAGCACGACGCGGTCGGACGGCTCGCCGTCCGGCTCAACGTCAGCAAGCTCGTCGCGGTCGGGGGCAGGGAAGCCGCCTGGCTGCAACTGGGCGCATATAACGAGGGTTCGTGGGGTGAGGAGTCGGTGCACGTGTCCGACGCACAGGCGGCGGTCGACCTGTTGCGCAGCGAGCTGCGCCCGGGGGACGTCGTACTCGTGAAGGCGTCCCGTTCGGTCGGCCTCGAGAGCGTCGCGCAGGCGCTGCTCGAGACCGGTGCCGAGGGTGAGGTTTCCGCCCGATGATGAAGCAGATCCTGTTCGCGGGTGTCATTGGCCTGTTCCTGACGCTGATCGGCACACCGCTGCTGATCAAGCTGCTGGCCCGCAAGGGCTACGGCCAGTACATCCGCGACGACGGCCCGCGCGAGCACGCCAGCAAGCGCGGTACGCCGACCATGGGCGGTATCGCCTTCATCCTCGCGACGGTCGCGGCGTACTTCCTGTCCAAGGTGATCACCGGCAAGCCGCCGACCTTCTCCGGTCTGCTGGTGCTGGGCCTGATGTGCGGCATGGGCCTCGTCGGCTTCCTCGACGACTACATCAAGATCGTCAAGAGGCGTTCGCTGGGTCTGCGGGCCAAGGCGAAGATGGCCGGCCAGCTGATCGTCGGCATCGCCTTCGCGGTGCTCTCGCTGCAGTTCGCGGACGCCCGCGGCAACACCCCCGCGTCCACCAAGCTGTCGTTCATCACGGACTTCGGCTGGACGATCGGCCCGGTGCTGTTCGTCGTCTGGGCGCTGTTCATGATCCTCGCGATGTCCAACGGCGTGAACCTGACCGACGGCCTGGACGGCCTCGCCACCGGCGCCTCGGTCCTCGTCTTCGGCGCGTACACGTTCATCGGCGTCTGGCAGTACCAGGAGTCCTGCGCCAACGGCGAGACCCTGACCAACCCCGGTGCCTGCTACGAGGTGCGCGACCCGCTGGACCTCGCGGTCGTCTCCGCCGCGCTGATGGGTTCCTGCCTCGGCTTCCTGTGGTGGAACACCTCTCCGGCCAAGATCTTCATGGGCGACACCGGTTCGCTCGCGCTCGGCGGTGTCCTCACCGGCCTCGCCATCTGCTCCCGCACGGAGCTGCTGGTGGCCATCATGGGCGGTCTGTTCGTCCTCATCACCATGTCGGTGGTCATCCAGGTCGGCTCGTTCCGACTGACCGGGAAGCGCGTCTTCCGGATGGCGCCACTCCAGCACCACTTCGAACTCAAGGGCTGGTCAGAAGTCCTTGTCGTGGTCCGATTCTGGATCATTCAGGGCATCTGTGTGATCGTCGGACTGGGTCTCTTCTACGCGGGATGGGCAGCAGACAAGTGACCGATGGGCAGGGGCTCTCCTGGGAGGGCAAGCACGTCACCGTCGCCGGGCTCGGCGTCTCCGGCGTCCCGGCGGCCAAGGTGCTGCACGGGCTCGGCGCTCAGGTCACCGTCGTCAACGACGGCGACGACGCACGCGCGCGTGAGCAGGCGGCGGAACTGGAGGCGCTCGGCATCACCGTGCGCCTCGGCGACGGGGCGACCCTGCCCGAAGGCACCGAACTCATCGTCACCGCACCGGGCTGGAAGCCCGACAAGCCGCTCTTCGCGGCGGCCGCCGCGGCCGGCGTGGACGTCTGGGGCGACGTCGAACTGGCCTGGCGCCTGCGGGGCCCCGATGCGGCCCCCTGGCTCTGCGTCACCGGCACCAACGGCAAGACGACCACCACCCAGATGCTGGCGTCCATCCTGAAGGCGGCCGGCCTGCGCACCGCGGCCGTCGGCAACATCGGCGTCTCCCTGCTCGACGCCGTCCTCGGCGACGAGGAGTACGACGTCCTGGCCGTGGAGTTGTCGAGCTACCAGCTGCACTGGGCACCCTCCCTGCGCGCCCACTCGGCCGTCGTCCTCAACCTCGCCCCCGACCATCTCGACTGGCACGGCTCCATGGAGGCGTACGCCAAGGACAAGGGCCGTGTCTACGAGGGCAATCGGGTCGCGTGCGTCTACAACGTCGCCGACAAGGCCACCGAGGACCTGGTGCGCGAGGCGGACGTCGAGGAGGGCTGCCGGGCCGTCGGCTTCACCCTCGGCACCCCGGGACCGTCCCAACTGGGCGTCGTGGAAGGCATCCTGGTCGACCGCGCCTTCGTCGAGAACCGGCAGAAGAACGCCCAGGAGCTCGCCGAGGTCTCCGACGTCAACCCGCCCGCCCCGCACAACATCGCCAACGCCCTTGCCGCGGCGGCCCTCGCCCGCGCCTTCGGGGTGCCTCCCCGGGCCGTACGGGACGGCCTGCGGGCCTTCACCCCGGACGCCCACCGCATCGCCCACGTGGCCGACGTGGACGGCGTCGCGTACATCGACGACTCCAAGGCCACCAACACCCACGCCGCGGAAGCCTCGTTGGCGGCGTACGAGTCGATCGTGTGGATCGCGGGCGGGCTCGCCAAGGGCGCGACCTTCGACGAACTGGTCGCCAAGTCGGCAAAGCGACTGCGCGGAGTCGTCCTCATCGGTGCCGACCGCGCCCTGATCCGAGAAGCCCTCGCGCGACACGCCCCGGAAGTACCCGTCGTCGACCTCGACCGGACCGACACTGGGGCGATGCTCGCGGCTGTCCAGGAGGCCCGGCGCCTCGCGCGCGCAGGCGACACGGTGCTGCTCGCGCCGGCCTGTGCCTCCATGGACATGTTCGTCAACTACAACCAGCGCGGGGACGCGTTCGCCCAGGCGGTGCGTGAACTCGCCTGACGGCTGCTCCAGGAACATTGGAGGACGCGTGACTGTGTCGTTCGGCTGCGGGCCGCGGGGGGCTGGTCGCGCCCGCGCGGCGGAGCCGCACATGTCCTCGCCCCGCGCCCCTAAGGAGTTGCGGTCACGTTTGTCGTACGGGAGCCGTCGTGCCCAGTAGCCGTACTGGCCGCCCGCCGGTTCAGCGGGCGGTCCGCAGACCCCCCGCCACGCGACCTCCCCGCGACAACCCCGTCCTGCGGCTCTACACGCGTGCGCGTAAAGCCTGGGACCGGCCGCTGACCGCCTACTACGTGATCCTCGGCGGCAGTCTGCTGATCACCGTGCTCGGGCTGGTGATGGTGTACTCCGCCTCGCAGATCACCGCGCTGCAGATGTCGTTGCCCGGATCGTTCTTCTTCCGCAAGCAGTTCCTGGCCGCCTCCATCGGCGCCGTGCTGCTGCTGGTCGCCTCCCGGATGCCGGTGAAGCTGCACCGGGCCCTGGCCTACCCGATCCTCGCCGGAGCCGTCTTCATGATGGCGCTGGTGCAGGTGCCCGGGATAGGGATGGCCGTCAACGGCAACCAGAACTGGATCTCGCTCGGCGGCTCCTTCCAGATCCAGCCCAGCGAGTTCGGCAAGCTCGCGCTGGTGCTGTGGGGCGCCGACCTGCTCGCCCGCAAGCAGGACAAGAAGCTGCTCACGCAGTGGAAGCACATGCTGGTGCCGCTGGTACCGGTGGCCTTCATGCTGCTCGGGCTGATCATGCTCGGCGGCGACATGGGGACGGCGATCATCCTCACGGCGATCCTGTTCGGGCTGCTGTGGCTCGCGGGGGCGCCCACCCGGCTGTTCGTCGGGGTGCTGTCGATCGCCGCCGCGATCGGGATCCTCCTGATCAAGACCAGCCCCAACCGGATGGCCCGGCTGGCCTGCATCGGCGCCACCGAGCCGAAGTCCGGAGCCGCCGACTGCTGGCAGGCCGTGCACGGGATCTACGCCCTCGCCTCCGGCGGGATCTTCGGATCCGGACTCGGGGCGAGTGTGGAGAAATGGGGCCAACTCCCGGAAGCCCACACCGACTTCATCTTCGCCGTCACCGGTGAGGAACTGGGCCTCGCGGGGACGCTGTCGGTGCTCGCCCTGTTCGCGGCTCTAGGCTATGCGGGTATCCGCGTGGCCGGACGCACGGAGGACCCCTTCGTGAGGTACGCCGCGGGAGGTGTGACCACCTGGATCACCGCGCAAGCCGTGATCAACATCGGTGCGGTGCTCGGCCTGCTGCCGATCGCCGGCGTCCCCCTCCCGCTGTTCTCGTACGGGGGGTCCGCCCTGCTGCCGACCATGTTCGCGATCGGGCTGCTGATCGCCTTCGCACGCGACGATCCCGCTGCGCGGGCGGCGCTTGCGATGCGGCACCCCCGCTTTGGTAGAAAGCGGGGGGCTGGGGGTTCCGCGCGAAATCGGGAACCCCGGAGATGGAACACGATGCGACGGCGTGCCTCGGCGGCGCGTCCGTCCGGAGAGCGGTGAATTTCGGTGCATGTCGTACTCGCTGGTGGGGGGACCGCCGGCCACATCGAGCCAGCGCTCGCCCTCGCGGACGCCCTGCGCAGGCAGGACCCCACCGTGGGGATCACGGCGCTGGGCACGGAGCGCGGTCTGGAGACCACGCTCGTTCCGCAGCGGGGCTACGAGCTCGCGCTGATCCCGGCCGTACCGCTGCCGCGCAAGCCCACCCCCGAGCTGATCACCGTCCCGGGCCGGCTGCGCGGCACGATCAAGGCCGCCGAGCAGATCCTGGAGCGCACCAAGGCCGACGCCGTCGTCGGTTTCGGCGGTTACGTGGCCCTGCCCGGCTACCTCGCCGCCAAGCGCCTCGGTGTGCCGATCGTGGTCCACGAGGCCAACGCGCGCCCCGGCCTGGCCAACAAGATCGGCTCCCGGTACGCCGCCCGCGTCGCCGTCTCCACGCCCGACAGCAAGCTGCGCGACGCCCGCTACATCGGTATCCCGCTGCGCCGCTCCATCGCCACCCTGGACCGCGCCGCCGCCCGCCCCGAGGCCCGGCACATGTTCGGCCTCGACCCCAACCTGCCGACGCTGCTCGTCTCCGGCGGCTCGCAGGGTGCCCGCCGGCTGAACGAGGTGGTCCAGCAGGTCGCGCCGTGGCTCCAGCAGGCCGGCATCCAGATCCTGCACGCGGTCGGCCCGAAGAACGAACTGCCGCACGTCCAGCAGATGCCGGGAATGCCCCCCTACATCCCGGTACCGTACCTGGACCGGATGGACCTCGCGTACGCCGCCGCCGACATGATGCTCTGCCGCGCGGGCGCGATGACCGTCGCCGAACTCTCCGCCGTCGGACTCCCGGCCGCCTACGTCCCGCTGCCCATCGGCAACGGCGAACAGCGGCTGAACGCCCAGCCGGTGGTCAAGGCGGGCGGCGGACTCCTCGTCGACGACGCGGAACTCACCGCCGAGTGGGTCCGGGAGAGCGTCCTTCCGGTGCTCGCCGACCCGCACCGGCTGTACGAGATGTCCCGCGCCGCCAGCGAGTTCGGCCGCCGGGACGCCGACGACCTGCTCGTCGGCATGGTGTACGAGGCGATCGCGGCAAGCCGCGCGCAGCGATAGGAACGGTAGTTCCGTGTGAGCGAAAGGGCAGGGAGCGTGGCCGGATCAGCCACCGCCGAGCGCGGTGCACGCCAGGAGGAGTCGTCCGGCCCGCCCCTCGTCCGCAGGCTGGGCCCCCGCCGGCTCCGTATGATCATCATCCTCGCGCTCGCCGTGCTCCTCCTCGGCGGCGGCACCGCCTGGGTGTTGTACGGCTCCTCGTGGACCCGCGTCGAGCGCGTCACGGTGTCCGGCACGGACGTGCTGACGCCCGCCGAGGTGCGCGAGGCTGCCGCCGTGCCGGTCGGAACTCCGCTCGTCTCCGTCGACACCGGCGAGATCGGGGCGCGCCTGCGCGCGAAACTGCCCCGGATCGACGAGGTCGAGGTGACGCGTTCCTGGCCCCACGGAATCGGCCTGAAAGTGACGGAGCGGAAGCCTGTTCTGCTCATCCAAAAAGGGTCGAACTTCGTGGAAGTGGACGATGAAGGCGTCCGTTTCGACACGATTTCCGAAGCGCTGAAGAACGTGCCGCTTCTCGAAATGGCCCTCTCCTCGACGGGCTCGGGAGGGTCGGGTGCCGCGAGCCTGCGCCGCTTCGGCGAGGACCGGTTGGTGCGCGAGGCGGTGAAGGTCGCCGGTGACATTCCGGACGCCGTCGCGAAGCGGACCCGCGCCCTCAAGGTCCGTTCCTACGACGACATCTCGCTGGAGTTGGCCGACGGCCGGACGGTCGCCTGGGGGAGTGCCGAGAAGGGCGCCTTGAAGGCCCGTACCCTGAGTGCTCTCATGAAAGCCTCCCCGGCCGCGCGGCACTTCGATGTCAGCGCTCCCACGGCCCCCTCGTCATCGGGGAGTTGACGCACATCCGCGCAGGCCAGCACCCTGGTTGGGCAGCGACACGGCTGATCACATAGGGTGAAAAGAAAAACGGGAGGTTCGGCGTGTTCGTTGAACGGGCGCCACTTGTCGACTTAGTGTCCTGTTCAGAAGACTCCAAGGAACAGACACACTGGTAACCCTAAACTTCAGCGTTAGGGTTCGGGTCGGCGAAACGGACCGTCCCATTCGGCATCAGTCGTCGGATCGCGTCACCCGCGAGGCGGCGACACGTAACTCGAGGCGAGAGGCCTTCGACGTGGCAGCACCGCAGAACTACCTCGCAGTCATCAAAGTCATCGGTGTCGGCGGCGGTGGTGTCAATGCCATCAACCGGATGATCGAGGTCGGTCTCAAGGGCGTCGAGTTCATCGCCATCAACACCGACGCGCAGGCGCTGTTGATGAGCGACGCCGACGTCAAGCTCGACGTCGGCCGCGAACTCACCCGCGGACTCGGCGCCGGCGCCAACCCGGCCGTCGGCCGCAAGGCCGCCGAGGACCACCGCGAGGAGATCGAGGAGGTCCTCAAGGGGGCCGACATGGTCTTCGTGACGGCCGGTGAAGGCGGCGGCACCGGCACCGGCGGCGCACCCGTCGTGGCCAACATCGCACGCTCCCTGGGCGCCCTCACCATCGGCGTGGTCACCCGCCCGTTCACCTTCGAGGGACGGCGCCGGGCCAACCAGGCCGAGGACGGCATCGCCGAACTCCGCGAAGAGGTCGACACCCTCATCGTCATCCCCAACGACCGGCTGCTGTCCATCTCGGACCGCCAGGTCTCGGTCCTGGACGCCTTCAAGTCGGCCGACCAGGTCCTGCTCTCCGGTGTCCAGGGCATCACCGACCTCATCACCACCCCCGGCCTCATCAACCTCGACTTCGCCGACGTCAAGTCGGTCATGTCCGAGGCCGGTTCGGCCCTCATGGGCATCGGCTCGGCCCGCGGCGACGACCGCGCGGTGGCCGCCGCCGAGATGGCGATCTCCTCGCCGCTCCTGGAGGCCTCCATCGACGGCGCCCGCGGCGTCCTGCTCTCCATCTCCGGCGGCTCCGACCTCGGCCTGTTCGAGATCAACGAGGCCGCCCAGCTGGTCAGCGAGGCCGCCCACCCCGAGGCCAACATCATCTTCGGCGCGGTCATCGACGACGCGCTCGGCGACGAGGTCCGGGTCACGGTCATCGCGGCCGGCTTCGACGGCGGCCAGCCCCCGGCCCGCCGGGACAACGTCCTCGGCTCGTCCACGGCCTCCGCCCGCCGCGAGGAGCCCACCCCGGTACGGCAGCCGGAGAGCCGCCCGTCCTTCGGCTCGCTCGGCAGCGTCACGCCGAAGGAGGAGCCGGAGCCGGCCCCCGAGCCGGTGGCCGAGATCCCCGTCGCCCCGCCGGTCCCGCCGTCGCGGGCCTACTCGGACAGCGCGGCCGAGGAGCTGGACGTGCCGGACTTCCTGAAGTGATAGGCCAGCGCGGACACGCGAGCGGCGCGCACTTCGCCTTCACCGACCGGTGGGGCGGGGTGAGCGCCGCTCCGTATGAGGAGCTCAACCTCGGCGGCGCGGTCGGCGACGACTCCGGGGCCGTACGCACCAACCGGGAGCTGGCCGCGAAGGCCCTGGGGCTGGACCCTGGAAGCGTGGTCTGGATGAACCAGGTGCACGGCGCCGACGTGACGGTCGTCGACGGGCCCTGGGGGGACGAGCCGGTGCCTCAGGTCGACGCGATCGTCACCGTGCGGCGCGGGCTCGCCCTGGCCGTCCTCACCGCCGACTGCACCCCCGTTCTGCTCGCCGACCCGGTCGCCGGGGTCGCCGCCGCGGCCCACGCGGGCCGGCCCGGCATGGTCGCCGGGGTCGTCCCCGCCGCCGTACGGGCCATGGTGGAACTCGGCGCCGAACCGTCCCGGATCGTCGCCCGCACCGGACCCGCCGTCTGCGGCCGGTGCTACGAGGTGCCGGAGGCGATGCGCGCCGAGGTCGCCGCCGTCGAGCCCGCGGCGCACGCCGAGACGAGCTGGGGCACGCCCGCGGTCGACGTGACCGCCGGCGTGCACGCGCAGCTCGACCGGCTCGGGGTGCGCGACCGGGAGCAGTCGCCGGTGTGCACGCGGGAGTCGGAGGACCACTTCTCGTACCGCCGCGACCGCGCCACGGGGCGACTCGCGGGATATGTCTGGCTGGACTGATGGACATGACGGACCGTAAGGACGAACTCGCCGGAAACCTGGCGAAGGTGGAGGAGCGCATCGCCCGCGCGTGCGAGGCCGCGGGGCGCGGGCGGGAGGAAGTGACCCTGATCGTGGTCACCAAGACCTACCCGGCGAGCGATGTGCGGATGCTGTCGGAACTCGGTGTGCGGCATGTCGCCGAGAACAAGGACCAGGACGCCGCGCCCAAGGCCGCGACTTGCTCGGATCTGTCTCTTTCCTGGCACTTCGTTGGGCAGTTGCAGACCAACAAGGTGCGATCCGTGGTGGGGTACGCGGACTTCGTGCAGTCCGTCGACCGTTCCCGGCTGGTGACCGCGCTGTCGAAGGAGGCGGTGCGGGCCGGGCGGGAGGTCGGGTGTCTGATCCAGGTCGCGCTCGACGCGGGCGAGAGCGGGCGCGGCGACCGGGGCGGCGTGGCGCCCGGCGGAGTCGCGGAGTTGGCGGACCTGGTGGCCGGCTCGCCGGGGCTGCGGCTTGACGGACTGATGACCGTCGCACCTCTGACCGGGGAGTACGCGGGGCGCCAACGGGCCGCCTTCCAGCGGTTGATGGATTTGTCGACTGACCTGCGCCGAGCCCATCCGGCTGCGAACATGGTCTCTGCAGGGATGAGTGCGGACCTCGAGGAGGCCGTGGCGGCCGGGGCGACACATGTGCGCGTCGGCACTGCGGTACTCGGAGTCCGCCCCAGGCTCGGGTAACGTCGCCAGGAAGTCGGACCACAGCAGAAAATATGGTCATTACCGCCGATAGGCGGGCACAAGGGCCACGTGGATCGCGGGACTTGGCAGTCGAAAGCCGATCCACCACAGAGCGGAGGACTCAGAGCATGGCCGGCGCGATGCGCAAGATGGCGGTCTACCTCGGCCTCGTGGAGGACGATGGGTACGACGGCCGGGGATTCGACCCCGATGACGACTTCGAACCCGAGCTCGACCCGGAACCCGAGCGGGATCACCGGCGACACGAGCCGTCCCACCAGTCGCACGGCTCACACCAGTCCCAAAGGGACGAAGAGGTGCGAATCGTGCAGCCGCCCGCTCCGCGCGAGCCGGTGGCCCGATCCGCTTCGCTCGCTGCGGAATCCGGGCGCCCGGCGCGCATCGCGCCCGTGGCATCCATCACACAAGAACGTCAGTCCCTGGAGAAGAACGCACCGGTGATCATGCCCAAGGTCGTGTCGGAACGAGAGCCGTACCGGATCACCACGCTTCACCCCCGGACCTACAACGAGGCCCGTACCATCGGGGAACACTTCCGTGAGGGCACCCCGGTGATCATGAATCTGACTGAGATGGATGACACAGACGCGAAGCGACTTGTCGACTTTGCGGCCGGTTTGGTGTTTGGTCTTCACGGCAGCATCGAGCGGGTGACGCAGAAGGTGTTCCTGTTGTCGCCTGCTAACGTCGATGTCACGGCGGAGGACAAGGCCCGCATCGCAGAGGGCGGGTTCTTCAACCAGAGCTGAGACGCAAGACCGGAAAAAGCAGTACAGAGCAGCACGGAAACAGGGGAGAGGGAAGCACCGAACATGAGCGTGGTCCTGGATGTCGTCTACATCGCGCTGATGGTCTTCCTCATCGTGCTCATCTTCCGGTTGGTCATGGACTACGTCTTCCAGTTCGCCCGCTCATGGCAACCCGGCAAGGCGATGGTGGTCGTTCTGGAGGCCACCTACACTGTCACCGATCCACCGCTCAAGCTTCTGCGGCGGGTAATCCCGCCGTTGCGTCTCGGGGGCGTGGCGCTCGACCTGTCCTTCTTCGTACTGATGATCATCGTCTACATCCTGATCTCGATCGTGAGCCGGCTGTGAGCGATGTGAACTACCGTCTTGCCGATGCCGACGACTACGTTGAGGTGAAGAGATGCCGTTGACCCCCGAGGACGTGCGGAACAAGCAGTTCACGACCGTCCGCCTCCGAGAAGGCTATGACGAGGACGAGGTCGATGCCTTCCTCGACGAGGTCGAAGCCGAACTGACGCGCCTGCTCCGCGAGAACGAGGACCTGCGCGCCAAACTGGCCGCGGCCACGCGTGCTGCTGCCCAGAACCAGCAGAACATGCGCAAGCCTCCGGAGCCGCAGGACCAGGGGCCGGGCGGCATGCAGCAGGGCGGCATGCAGCAGGGCGGCATGCCTCAGCAGGGTGGTATGCAGCAGGGCGGGATGCCCCAGCAGGGCATGCCCCCGCAGGGGATGCCGCAGCAGGGCATGCGAGGTCCCGGCGCTCCGGTGCCCGCCGGCATATCGGGCCCGCCGCAGCAGCAGATGGGTGGCCCCATGGGTGGCCCGCCCCAGCTGCCGAGCGGTGCCCCGCAGCTGCCCGCCGGCCCCGGCGGTCAGGGTGGTCCGCAGGGTCCCGGCCCGATGGGCCAGGGTCCGATGGGCCAGGGCCCCATGGGTGGCCCGATGGGCGGTCAGCCCCCGATGCAGCAGCAGATGGGTGGCCCGATGGGCGGCCCCATGGGTGGTCCCATGGGCGGTCCGATGGGTGGCCCCGGTCAGGGCCCCGGTGGCGACAGCGCCGCCCGTGTCCTCTCGCTGGCCCAGCAGACCGCCGACCAGGCGATCGCCGAGGCCCGCTCCGAGGCCAACAAGATCGTCGGTGAGGCGCGTTCGCGTGCCGAGGGTCTCGAGCGTGACGCCCGTGCCAAGGCCGACGCCCTGGAGCGGGACGCGCAGGAGAAGCACCGCGTCGCCATGGGCTCCCTGGAGTCCGCCCGGGCCACGCTGGAGCGCAAGGTCGAGGACCTGCGCGGCTTCGAGCGCGAGTACCGTACGCGCCTGAAGTCGTACCTCGAGTCCCAGCTGCGTCAGCTGGAGACCCAGGCCGACGACTCCCTCGCCCCGCCGCGCACCCCGGCTGCGGCCTCCCTGCCGCCGTCCCCGGCGCCCTCCATGGCTCCGGCCGGCGCGAGTGCCCCGTCCTTCGGCGGCGGTGTGCCCGGTGGCATGGGTGCGCCCAGCCCGGCCGCGCCGTCCTACGGCGGGCAGCAGCAGATGTCCCCGGCCATGACCCAGCCGATGGCGCCGGTTCGTCCGCAGGGTCCCTCCCCGATGGGCCAGGCTCCCTCGCCGATGCGTGGCTTCCTCATCGACGAGGACGACAACTGACGGCCAGTAGTACGCCTTAGGCGTCGGCAGCGTTCAAAAGGGCGGGCCCCGGATTCCGATCCGGGGTCCCGCCCTTTTTACGCGTGTTGACGATGTTGACGCAGTCGCCGGATGTGTCGAAGGGCCCGGTTCCCTTTGGAACCGGGCCCTTCGGCGTACGTCCCTACGCCTTGCGCAGGCGGAACGTCAGGGTCAGGCCCTCGTCGGTGAACGGGGTGCCGTACGTGTCGTCCGCCTCGCCCTGGGCGAAGTCCGTGGCGAGGACCTCGTCGGAGATCAGGTCGGCGTGGCCGGTCAGGGCGTCGACGGTGGCCGGGTCGGTCGCGGTCCAGCGGAGCGCGATGCGGTCGGCGACGTCGAGGCCGCTGTTCTTGCGGGCCTCCTGGATCAGACGGATCGCGTCACGTGCCAGGCCCGCGCGGCGCAGCGCCTCGGTGATCTCCAGGTCGAGGGCGACCGTGGCGCCGGAGTCGGAGGCGACCGACCAGCCCTCGCGGGGGGTCTCCGTGATGATCACCTCGTCCGGGGCGAGGGTGATCGTCTCGCCGTCGACCTCCACCGACGCCGTGCCCTCGCGCAGGGCGAGCGAGAGCGCGGCCGCGTCGGCGTTCGCGACGGCCTTCGCCACGTCCTGGACGCGCTTGCCGAACCGCTTGCCCAGGGCGCGGAAGTTGGCCTTGGCGGTCGTGTCGACCAGCGAGCCGCCCACCTCGGACAGGGACGCCAGGGACTCGACGTTCAGCTCCTCCGTGATCTGCGTGTGCAACTCGGGGGAGAGAGTGTCGAAGCCGGTCGCGGCGACCAGGGCGCGGCTCAGCGGCTGGCGGGTCTTGACGCCCGACTCCGCGCGCGTGGCGCGGCCCAGCTCCACCAGGCGGCGGACCAGGACCATCTGCTTCGACAGCTCCGGGTCGATCGCCGCGAGGTCCGCCTCCGGCCAGGACGCCAGGTGCACGGACTCCGGGGCGCCCGGGGTGACCGGGACGATCAGGTCCTGCCAGACCCGCTCGGTGATGAACGGGGTCAGCGGGGCCATCAGCCTGGTGACCGTCTCCACGACCTCGTGCAGCGTGCGCAGCGCGGCCTTGTCGCCCTGCCAGAAGCGGCGGCGGGAGCGGCGGACGTACCAGTTGGACAGGTCGTCGACGAACGCCGAGAGCAGCTTGCCGGCGCGCTGGGTGTCGTACGCCTCCAGCGCCTGGGTCACCTGGTCGGTGAGCGCGTGGAGCTCGGAGAGCAGCCAGCGGTCCAGGACCGGGCGGTCGGCCGGGGCCGGGTCGGCCTCGCTGGGCGCCCACTCGGACGTACGGGCGTACAGCGCCTGGAAGGCGACCGTGTTCCAGTACGTGAGGAGCGTCTTGCGGACGACCTCCTGGATCGTGCCGTGGCCCACCCGGCGGGCCGCCCACGGGGAGCCGCCGGCCGCCATGAACCAGCGGACCGCGTCGGCGCCGTGCTGGTCCATGAGCGGGATCGGCTGCAGGATGTTGCCCAGGTGCTTGGACATCTTGCGGCCGTCCTCGGCGAGGATGTGGCCCAGGCAGACGACGTTCTCGTACGACGACTTGTCGAAGACCAGCGTGCCGACCGCCATCAGCGTGTAGAACCAGCCGCGGGTCTGGTCGATCGCCTCGGAGATGAACTGCGCCGGGTAGCGGGACTCGAACAGGTCCTTGTTCTTGTACGGGTAGCCCCACTGCGCGAACGGCATCGAACCCGAGTCGTACCAGGCGTCGATGACCTCCGGCACGCGCGTGGCCGTCCCACCGCAGCCCTCCTGGGGGCAGGCGAAGGTGACCGCGTCGATGTACGGGCGGTGCGGGTCCAGCTCGGACTGGTCGGTGCCGGTCAGCTCGCTGAGCTCCGCGCGCGAGCCGACGACCGTGAGGTGGTCGTCCTCGCAGCGCCAGATCGGCAGCGGGGTGCCCCAGTAGCGGTTGCGGGAGAGCGCCCAGTCGATGTTGTTCTGCAGCCAGTCGCCGTACCGGCCGTGCTTGACCGTGTCCGGGAACCAGTTGGTCTTCTCGTTCTCCTGCAGCAGGCGGTCCTTGACGGCCGTGGTGCGGATGTACCAGGACGGCTGCGCGTAGTAGAGGAGCGCGGTGTGGCAGCGCCAGCAGTGCGGGTAGCTGTGCTCGTACGGGATGTGCCGGAAGAGGAGGCCGCGCTGCTGGAGGTCCTCGGTGAGCTGTTCGTCCGCCTTCTTGAAGAAGACGCCGCCGACCAGCGGGACCGACTCCTCGAAGGTGCCGTCCGGGCGGACCGGGTTGACCACGGGCAGGCCGTAGGAGCGGCAGACCTTGAGGTCGTCCTCACCGAAGGCGGGGGACTGGTGGACCAGACCCGTACCGTCCTCGGTCGTCACGTAGTCGGCGTTGACCACGTAGTGGGCTTCCGCCGGGCTGTGCCCATTGGTTCCCTCGCTGACGCTCGGGAACTCCACGAGCTCGAACGGACGTTGATAGGTCCAGCGCTCCATTTCGGCGCCGGTGAAGGTCTGGCCGGTGGTCTCCCAGCCCTCGCCGAGCGCCTTGGCCACGAGCGGCTCGGCGACGACGAGCTTCTCCTCGCCGTTGGTCGCGACGACGTAGGTGACCTCGGGATGCGCGGCCACGGCCGTGTTGGAGACCAGGGTCCACGGGGTCGTCGTCCACACCAGGAGGGCGGCCTGGCCGGCGAGCGGACCGGAGGTGAGCGGGAAACGGACGTACACGGACGGGTCGACGACCGTCTCGTAGCCCTGGGCCAGCTCGTGGTCGGACAGGCCCGTGCCGCAGCGGGGACACCAGGGGGCGACGCGGTGGTCCTGGACCAGCAGACCCTTGTTGAAGATCTCCTTCAGCGACCACCAGACCGACTCGATGTACTCGGGGTCCATCGTGACGTAGGCGTCGTCGAGGTCGACCCAGTAGCCCATGCGGGTCGTGAGGTCGGAGAAGGCGTCGGTGTGGCGCAGCACGGACTCGCGGCACTTGGCGTTGAACTCGGCGATGCCGTACGCCTCGATGTCCTTCTTGCCGCTGAAGCCGAGCTCCTTCTCCACGGCCAGCTCCACCGGCAGGCCGTGGCAGTCCCAGCCGGCCTTGCGGGCCACGTGATAGCCGCGCATGGTGCGGAAGCGGGGGAAGACGTCCTTGAAGACGCGGGCCTCGATGTGGTGGGCGCCCGGCATGCCGTTGGCGGTGGGCGGGCCCTCGTAGAAGACCCACTCGGGGCGGCCCTCGGACTGCTCCAGGCTCTTGGCAAAGATCTTCTGCTCGCGCCAGAAGTCGAGCACGGCGTGCTCGAGGGCGGGCAGGTCGACCTGGGCGGGCACCTGGCGGTACTGCGTCATCGATCTTCCTCCGGCGGACGTACTGCCTTCCGTCGGAGGGACGAGAGCCTTCTTGCCTGTCTACGCCGTGTGCGGCGCGCTCCCGCGGTACCACCCTCCTTGGCCCTCCGGTGCGCCGTACGCGCCGGTGAGCCCCCTCGTTGGGGTCGCGATGCCGGTTCTACTCGCCCTGTGCGGGCTTTCTTCCGGCGGCTCCGGGGTGATCTTCACGTCGCGCTCGCCCCCGGGCTTCCACCGTCCCCGGGTCGCTCTGGGCTGCGTACGCCGCTACTCGTCCCCATCCACGCTTTTCGCTCCGCCCAGTGTACGGCGCCGCACCGACAGCGGCCGACCGGTTTACGCCCTCCCCGGGCGGGCGGGGGGACCCGGGGCGGGATGACCCGAATGGAGGCCCTCCGACGGGGTACGCGTGTTCGGATTCCGGGGCCGTCGACTGGGCGGATTACCCGGCGGGGAGCTGGGCACAACGCAGGCAGGCCGACCGCGTGGCGTGCGCGAGGCGGGCGATTCGGGCGGTGTGCCCCGTTGCCGCGGCCCTCAAGTCGATTTATCGTCCCAGCACGATTCGCGCGCAAGATCACAATATGTGAAGGGGCCGCGGCCATGGTGGCGAAGAAGACCGCCGTACAGCAGTCGGCGTCCGGCAGGTCCACGAAGGCCTCCGGCGGTGCGGCCAAGGACGTCGGCGGGAAGAACAGCACCTTGGGGAAGGGCACCGCGGGTGCCGCCAAGGCGGTGAAGACCGTGCGGGGCGGGGTGGAGGCACCGGGGGCTCGGAAGGGTGCCGTCGAGGCGGCGGCCGGGAAGGCGGTGGCCGAGCAAGCACCGGTCAAGAAGGCAGAGGCCGGGAAAGGCGCGGCCAGGAAAGCGGCTGAGAGGACGACGGGTGAGAGGAAGACGGGTGCCGGGAAGAGCGCCGCCCGGGAAACCGCCGCCAAGAACGCGGCGGTGAAGGAGAGGCCTGCAGCGGGCGCGGGCGTCGCCACGACGGCGGCTGCTGAGCGCGCGGGTGCCAGGAAGGCCGCTGGTGAGAGGACTGCCGGCAAGAAGGCTGCTGGGGGGAGGGCTGCTCCGAGGGAGACCGTCGGGGGGAGGGCTGCTCGGCAGGGGGCCGCCGGGGAGGAATCCGTCGGGAAGAAGACCGTCGGAGGATCCGTCGGGAAGGAGACCGTCCGGGGGAAGTCTGCCGGGAAGAGGTCCGTCGGGGAGAGGTCTGCCGGGAAGAGGACCGCTGGGCGGGAGGCCGTCGGGAAGAAGACCGCCGGGAAGAAGACGGCGGCTGTGAAGGGGGCCGTGGAGGAGGTGGTCGTTGAGGAGGTGGTCGGTTCGACGGTGGCGGCGAAGAAGGCGGCCGGAAGGAAGACGGCTGCCCCCAGGGCGGCCGCCGGGAAGGCGGCGGCGAGGAAGGTGCCCAGCAGGAGGAAGGCTGCCTCTAAGCCGGCCGCTGAGATGGGCGTCGAGAAGCCGACGGCCGAGAAGCCGACCGCTGAGATGACGGAGGAGGAGAAAGCCGCCGCTGAGGAGGCGGCGGTAAAGACAGCTGTCGCTGAAGAGACGGCGGGGAAGACAGCTGTTGCTGGGAAGGGCGTGGCCAAGAAGGCGGTCGCTGTGAAGGCGGCGGCGAAGAGAGCTGCCGTTGAGGAGACGGCGGGGAAGACAGCTGTTGCTGAGAAGAGCGTTGCCAAGAAGGCTGCCGCCGTGAAGGCGGTGGGCAAGAAGACGGTCGGTGGGAAGGCGGCTGTCGTGGGGAAGGTCGCGGACGCCGGGGGCGTGGGCGCGGCGGGTGTGGGAAAGAAGAGCACGGCCAAGAAGGTGGGCGCGGCCTCGGCCGCGGAGCAGACGGGAGCCACGACAGTGGTTGCGAAGAAGACTCCTGGCACGGCCACGGCGGCTGCGAAGACCGCCGTTCCCAAGGCACGCCTCGCCGCGGTGGAACCGGGCGAGCTCGCGGTGCGCCCCGGAGAGGAGCCCTGGGCCCCGGAGGAGGTCGAGGAGGCCCGCAACGAGCTGCAGTCCGAGCTGGAGCGGCTGAAGGCGGAGCTCGCCTCGTCCGAGGCGGCCCTGGTGGGGCTGATGCGGGACTCGGGGGACGGCGCCGGCGACGACCAGGCGGACACCGGGACCAAGAACATCACGCGCGAGCACGAACTGGCGCTGGCCGCCAACGCGCGCGAGACGCTGATCCAGACCGAGCACGCCCTGGAACGGCTCGACGCCGGTACGTACGGCCTGTGCGAGAACTGCGGCAAGCCCATCGGCAAGGCCCGGATGCAGGCCTTCCCCAGGGCCACGCTGTGCGTCGAATGCAAGCAGAAACAGGAGCGCCGGTACTGATCGCGTACGTGTGCGGAAGCGTGTCGTACCCTCGTCCTCAGTCAGGTACCTAGGTTGAGGGACTCACGTGGCAGAGGCGGAGCGCATCATCGGTACGCCGGATACCCCAGAGGCGGCGGGAGCCGAGCCGGAGCAGTCGTCCGGTACGGCCCTTCCGGACGGGCAGGAGAGCACCGAGGCGCGGCCCAGGGGCAAGCGCCGTATCGCCGTGCTCTTCACCGTCGCCGCGATCGCGTACGCCATCGACCTGGTCAGCAAGATGATCGTGGTCGCCAAGCTGGAGCACCATCCGCCGATCGAGATCATCGGTGACTGGCTGCGGTTCGAGGCCATCCGCAACGCGGGCGCGGCCTTCGGCTTCGGCGAGGCCTTCACGGTCATCTTCACGGTGATCGCGGCAGCGGTGATCGTGGTGATCGCGCGGCTCGCCCGCAAGCTCTACAGCCTGCCCTGGGCGATCGCGCTGGGCCTGCTGCTGGGCGGTGCGCTGGGCAACCTCACCGACCGGATCTTCCGCTCGCCCGGTGTCTTCGAGGGCGCGGTCGTGGACTTCATCGCGCCGAAGCACTTCGCGGTCTTCAATCTCGCCGACTCGGCGATCGTGTGCGGCGGCATCCTGATCGTGCTGCTGTCCTTCAAGGGGCTGGACCCGGACGGCACCGTCCACAAGGACTGAGCCCCCGGGGACGGGCGGGCCGCGGGGCCGCTGTCGCGGTTGTCCACAGGCCCGTACGGGCGTGTCGGAGCCGTCCGGCATACTCGTCTGGTGAGCACGATTCCCGAGATCCGTACCCTGCCCGTGCCGGACGGCCTGGAGGGCGAGCGCGTCGACGCCGCCATCTCCCGCATGTTCGGCTTCTCCCGCACCAAGGCCGCGGAGCTCGCCGCGGCGGGGAAGGTCTCGGTCGACGGCTCGGTGGTCGGCAAGTCCGAGCGGGTGCACGGCGGTGCCTGGCTCGAGGTCGAGATGCCACAGGCGCCCGCGCCGGTGCAGATCGTCGCCGAGCCGGTCGAGGGCATGGAGATCGTGCACGACGACGATGACGTGGTCGTGATCGTCAAGCCGGTGGGCGTGGCCGCGCACCCGTCGCCCGGCTGGAGCGGCCCGACCGTCATCGGCGGGCTGGCCGCCGCCGGCTACCGGATCTCCACCTCCGGTGCCGCGGAGCGCCAGGGCATCGTGCACCGCCTCGACGTGGGTACATCGGGCCTGATGGTGGTCGCCAAGTCGGAGCGGGCGTACACCTCGCTCAAGCGCCAGTTCAAGGAGCGCACGGTCGACAAGCGCTACCACACGCTCGTCCAGGGCCACCCGGACCCGACCAGCGGCACCATCGACGCGCCCATCGGCCGGCATCCGAACCACGACTACAAGTGGGCGGTCACGGCCGACGGCAAGCCGTCCGTCACGCACTACGACCTGATCGAGGCCTTCCGCGCGGCCTCCCTGCTGGACGTGAAGCTGGAGACCGGCCGTACGCACCAGATCCGCGTCCACATGTCCGCCCACCGCCACCCCTGCGTCGGCGACCTGACCTACGGCGCCGACCCCACCCTCGCCAAGCGGCTGCGGCTGACCCGGCAGTGGCTGCACGCGGTGCGGCTGGGCTTCGAGCACCCCGGCGACGGGCAGTGGGCGGAGTTCGCCAGCGACTACCCGGCCGACCTGCAGAAGGCCCTGGACCAGGTCCGCGAGGAGACGTACGGATGACCGGCCCGCGCGCGTACACGGTGCGCGTGGCCGAGGACCCCGCCGACCGGGAGGCGTGCTTTGCGGTCCGCAAGGAGGTCTTCGTCCGCGAGCAGGGCGTCCCGGAGGACCTGGAGTACGACGAGCACGACGCCGGCGCGGTGCATGTGCTGGCGGTCCGGGCGGACGGCGTACCGCTCGGGACCGGGCGACTGCTCTTCGGCGAGGCGGCCGAGGCGCGGACCGGCGGTGATCCGGCGGTCGGCTCGCTGGGGCGGCTGGCCGTCGCGCGTGAGGCCCGTGGGCTCGGCGTCGGGATCGCGCTCGTGCGGGCCATCGAGGAGGCGGCCCGCGCACGCGGGCTCACGGCCGTCGACCTGCACGCGCAGACCCAGGCGCTGGGGTTCTACGAGCGGCTGGGCTACGAGTCCTACGGGCCGGAGGACATGGAGGCAGGGATTCCGCACCGGTCGATGCGGCGTTCTCTCTAGCCGGTGGCCGTACGTGCGACGCTGGGGGTCTGGATGTTCTTGATCGGCTAGACCTCCGGAGCGCTCGCCGTGGACCAGTTGGCCCTGCTGTTCGTGCTGTTGCTGGGGGCTGTGGTGAGCGTCCCGGTCGGGGACCGATTCGGGCTGCCGTCGCCGGTGCTGATGACCCTGCTCGGGATCGTGCTGGCGGTGCTCGACTTCGTGCCCAACGTGGACGTGCCGCCCGACCTGATCCTGCCCCTGCTGCTGCCGCCGCTGCTCTACGCCGCCGTACGGCGCACCTCCTGGCGGCAGTTCACCGCCAACAAACGGCCCATCTTCCTGCTGGCCGTGGCGCTCGTCTTCGTCACGACCGTCTGTGTGGCCGCCGTCGCCCACGCCGTGGTGCCCGGGCTGCCGCTCGCCGCGGCCGTCGCGCTGGGCGCCCTGGTCGCGCCGCCCGACCCCGTGGCCGCGACCGCCGTCGCCGGACAGCTCGGGCTGCCCCGTCGGCTCGTCTCCATCCTGGAGGGCGAGGGGCTGTTCAACGACGTCACCGCCATCGTGCTGTACCACGTGGCGATCACCGCCGCCGTGAGCGGCACGTTCTCGCCGTGGCAGGCCGGTCTCGACCTCGTGCTGTCCGCCGTGGTGGCCCTGGCGGTGGGCGTCGCACTCGGATGGGGCACGAACAAGCTGCTGGACGTCCTCGGGGACACGACGTTGCAGATCGGGCTGACGCTCCTGGTGCCGTACGCCTCGTACGTCCTGGCGGAGGAGTTCCACGGGTCCGGGGTGCTTGCCGTCCTGACCACCGCGCTGTTCCTCGCCGAGTACGCCACCGACCCCGACGACGTCCTGACCCGGCTGGCCGGTCACACCTTCTGGGACATCATCGACACACTCGTCACGGGCGTCGCGTTCGGGCTGATCGGCCTGGAGCTGCACAACGCGATCCGGACGGCGTCCGGGCGCTGGGGGGAGATGCTCGAGTGGGCGGCGGTGATCGTGGCCGTGGTGGTCGGCGTACGGCTGCTGTGGCTGATGCCGGCGACCTGGCTGACGAAGCGGCTGCATGCCCGGCGGGACCGCGACGAGGACATTCCGATGAGCTGGCGGGAGACCGTCGTCATGTGGTGGGCGGGGATGCGAGGGGTGGCGTCGGTCGCGTTGGCGTTGGCCGTCCCGCTGAAGACCGACGAGGGGGCGCCCTTCCCCGACCGGGACGAGATCATTTTCATCGCGTTCGGTGTGATCATGGCGACGCTGATCCTGCAGGGGCTGACGCTGCCGTGGCTGGTGAGGCGGCTCGACGTGCAGTCCGACTCCGACCGCGAGAAGGAGTTCGAGAAGGAGTTGGCGGTGCGGGCGGCGAAGGCGGCGAAGCGGCGGCTGCGGGAGATCGAGGCGGAGGAGGATCTGCCGGAGGAACTGTCCGAGCAGATGCTGCGGCGGGCCCATGACATCGGGATTCGGATCAGCCCGGACGTGGGGGAGGACGAGCGGCGGGAGGCGCACGAGCAGCGGGTGCGGCGGCTGAAGAGGGTACGGCGGATCCAGGGGGAGATGCTGAGCGCGGCGCGGCACGAGGTGGTGGCGGCGCGCAGTGAGCCGGGGGCGGATCCGGAGATCGTGGACCGGGTGTTGCGGCATCTGGACGTCCGTAGCCTGCGGTGATCTCCCGTCCGCGCACCGCCCGTCTCCGGTCGGTTGAAGGGTGGGCCGACCTTCTGTGGTTTCCCGCGCCTTCGGCGGCTGTTCCTCGTTACGCTCGGTGTATGGCTCGTAATGTTGTAATCAGCGGTGGTGGTACGGGGATTGGTCTCGCTGCGGCGCGGGTGTTCGCCGCGGACGGGGATCGGGTGCTGTTGCTCGGGCGGCGGGCGGAGGTGCTGGAGAAGGCCGGGGTCGACGGGGCGTTGACGTATGCGGCCGATCTCAGCGAGACCGCGGAGGTCCGGGGTGTCACCCGGTTCGTCGCGGAGGAGTTCGGGACCGTCGATGTGCTCGTCCACAGTGCCGGCGGGGCCGGGCATCTCGAGCCCGCCGCCGAGAGCGACGATCCGCTCGACCGGGTCGCGCACAACTGGACCGTGAACTTCAGGATCAACACCCTCTCCGCCGCCCTCCTCACCGAGGCACTGAAGGACCGGCTCGCCTCTCCGGGCGGGCGGGTGCTGTTCGTCAGCTCGATCGCCGCCTACCGGGGGTCCGGCAGCGGGGCGTACGGCGGTGCCAAGGCCGCGCTGCACCCGTACGCCCGTGATCTCGCACGGGAGTTGGGCCCGCGCGGGATCACCGCGAACGTGGTCGCGCCCGGCTATGTCGAGGACACCGGGTTCTTCGGGGAGGCCATCGACCCCGCCCGGCGTGAGCGGCTCGTCGGCGAGACCTTCACCGGGCGGGCCGGAACGCCCGGGGACATCGCCGCCACCCTGCACTGGCTCGCCTCACCCGGCGCCGGACACGTCACCTCGCAGGTGATCCAGGTCAACGGCGGCGCCGAGCGCGGCAACTGAGCCGACCGGACGTCACATGGGGCGCAACGCCCCGTCCGGCGAGGAGGACTGGCCGGGCAGCCGGTTCGGGGGCGGTGTCGCGTCCGCGGTGTTGACGCGCGGAAGCGCGTACGGGTGCTCCTTGGCCAGCCAGCGGACCATCTGCTCGCGGACCGTGACCCGGACCGTCCAGATGTCGTCGGCGTCCTTCGCCGTGACCAGGGCCCGCACCTGCATGGTGTTCGGGGTGGTGTCCGTGACGTCCAGACCGCAGGCGCGGCCGTCCCAGGCCGGGCACTCGCGGAGGATGTCCCGCAGCTTCTCGCGCATCGCGTCCACCGGTGCCGTGTGGTCGACGTGCCAGTAGACGATGCCGGTCATCTGCGGGGTGCCGCGCGACCAGTTCTCGAACGGCTTCGAGGTGAAGTACGAGACCGGCATGGTGATCCGGCGCTCGTCCCAGGTCCGCACCGTCAGGAACGTCAGCGTGATCTCCTCGACGGTGCCCCACTCGCCGTCCACCACGACCGTGTCGCCGATGCGCACCATGTCGCCGAAGGCGATCTGAAGCCCCGCGAACATGTTGCTGAGCGTCGACTGGGCGGCCACACCGGCGACGATGCCGAGGATGCCCGCCGAGGCCAGCAGCGAGGCACCCGCCGCCCGCATCGCCGGGAAGGTCAGCAGCATCGCCGCCACCGCCACCACCCCGACGACGGCCGACACCACCCGCATGATCAGCGAGACCTGGGTGCGCACCCGTCGCACCCTGGCCGGGTCGCGGTGCACGCGCGCGTAGCGGGAGTACGAGGTCTCCACGACCGCCGCCGCGATCCGGATCACCAGCCAGGCGGCCGAGCCGATCAGCACCAGGGTGAGCACCTGGCCGATGCCGGTCCGGTGGTCCTGCAGCAGCTTGGCCTCGTCGTACGACCCTCTCAGCATCGCCGCGCACAGCACGAGCTGGTACGGAATGCGGCCACGGCGCAGCAGACCCCACAGCGGGGTCTCCGGGTGCCGTCCGTCGGCCTTGGACAGCAGACGGTCGGTGGCCCAGCCGATGAGCACTGTCAGTACGACCGAACCGCCGACCACGATCACGGGGCGGAGCAGGTTCTCCATGTCTTCGAACGTAACCGCGTCCGCGGGACCTTGAACATGTTGTTTCCGTGAGGGGGCGCACGCTCAGCGTTGTCAGTGCAGGCTGGCACCATGGGCGCATGAACATCATGCTCTTTCACTCGACCTACGGACTGCGTCCCGCCGTGCGCGCGGCGGCGGACCGGCTGCGCGCGGCCGGCCACGAGGTGTGGACGCCGGACCTCTTCGAGGGGCGCACGTTCGAGACGGCCGAGGAGGGCATGGCCCACAAGGAGGAGATCGGCAAGGACGAGCTGCTGAAGAGAGCCGTCCTGGCGGCCGCGCCCTACTCGGAGAGAGGGCTGGTGTACGCCGGCTTCTCGCTGGGCGCGTCGATCGCGCAGACCCTGGCCCTCGGCGACGAGAAGACGCGCGGTCTGCTCCTGCTGCACGGCACCTCGGACCTCGCGCCGAACGTCTCGGTGGACGAGCTCCCGGTCCAGCTGCACGTGGCCGAGCCGGACCCGTTCGAGACCGACGACTGGCTGAGCGCCTGGTATCTGCAGATGGGCAGAGCGGGCGCCGACGTGGAGATCTACCGGTACGCGGGGGCCGGGCACCTCTACACCGACCCCGACCTCCCGGACTACGACGCGGAGGCCGCCGAGGCCACCTGGCGGGTGGCGCTCGGCTTCCTCGACACGCTGTAGGAGACGGGCAGCCGCCTACACCGGGTCGTACGTCCGTTCCACCTTCTGCGTGCCGCTGCGCGTGCGGTACGAGCGGGACCAGGAGGAGGTCGCGGTGGGGCTGGTGCGGTCGGACAGGACGTAGTAGTCCATCTGCGCGCGGGCCGGGGTGATGTCCAGCACGCCGTAGCCGTGGCGGTCGGTGTCGACGAAGTGGACGTGCCGGTTGGCCGCCCGGATGATCGGCGACGCGAGGGCGGTGAGGGTGCCCTCGGGGACCTTCACGATGTCGTCGAGGTTGTCGGAGGTCACCGAGGTGACCACGAACTCCGTGGCGGCCGACGCCGACAGCGGATACGTCCCGGCGTCCACGGGCACGTCGTTGGCCCACGCCATGTGGATGTCACCGGTCAGGAAGACGGTGTTGCCGATGGCGTTGGAGCGCAGATGGGCCAGGAGTTCACGGCGGTCGTCGGTGTAGCCGTCCCACTGGTCGGTGTTGAGGGCCAGGCCCTCCTGGGGCAGGCCGAGCAGCTTGGCGAGCGGCTTGAGCAGGTCCGCCGAGAGAGAGCCGATGGCGAACGGCGAGATCATCACCGAGTTGCCGACCAGCCGCCAGGTGGTGTCGGACGCCTTCAGCCCGGCCTTCAGCCAGTCGAGCTGGGCGCGGCCGGTGATCGTGCGGTCCGGGTCGTCGACCTCGCCGTTGCCGACCGACACCTGCTGGGAGCGGAAGGTGCGCAGGTCGAGCAGGGACAGATCGGCGAGCTTGCCGAAGCGCAGCCGGCGGTAGGTGGTGCCCGCGATCGCCGGGCGGACCGGCATCCACTCGAAGTAGGCCTGCTTCGCCGCCGCCTGACGGGCCGACCAGGTGCCCTCGGTGCCCTCGGTGTGGTTCTCCGCGCCGCCCGACCAGGTGTCGTTGGCGAACTCGTGGTCGTCCCAGATCGCGACGACCGGCGCCTTGGCGTGCAGGGCCTGCAGATCGGGGTCCGTCTTGTACTTGCCGTGCCGGGTGCGGTAGTCGGCGAGCGTGAGGATCTCGTGCGTGGGCGAGGTCTGCCGTACGACGGTGCCGCGCGCCCCGTACTCGCCGGTGCCGTACTCGTAGATGTAGTCGCCGAGGTGCAGCCAGGCGTCCAGGTCGCCGCGGGCGGCGAGATGGCGGTACGAGGAGAAGTAGCCGGCCTCCCAGTTGGCGCAGGAGACCACGCCGAACCTGAGGCCCGTGACGGCCGCGTCCGCCGCCGGCGCGGTGCGGGTGCGCGCCACCGGGGAGTCGGTGCCGCCGGCCGAGAAGCGGAACCAGTAGTCGGTGGCCGGTGCCAGGCCGCGGATGTCGGCCTTGACGGTGTGGTCGGAGGCGGCGGTGGCGGTGGTGGAGCCCTTGGTGACGACGTTCGTGAACGCTTTGTCCGTGGCGACGGTCCAGCTGACCTCGGTATCCGGACCGAGCCCGGAGCCGGGTGTCGCCTCGGCGGTGGGCGTCACCCGGGTCCACAGCAGGACGCCGTCGGGCAGCGGGTCGCCGGAGGCGAGGCCGTGCAGGAACGCGGGGGCCTCGGCGGCGCGGGCGGGCAGCGCGGCGACGAGCGGGCCGGCCAGCACAGCAGTCGCCGCCGCGGCCTTGACGACCGTACGGCGGCGTGGGGACAGCGAGTCGGGGCGCTCTGACGGGGTGTCGGCGCTCTCGGGTGATCTGTATCGACTGGTCACGGGCGATGAGATTACTGACCAGTACGACAAAAGAGCGGGCGAACGTGTAAATGTTCGCCCGCTCTTTGACTGTGTGTCGGACTACGCCTTGAGCGCGGCCTCGATCGCCGTGTTGAAGTCGGCGACCGTCATCGGGGCGTTCTGCCCGTCCGAGCCGGTCAGCGTCTTGCCGTCCATCTTCAGGGTCGGCGTGCCCGTGACGCCGCTGTCGTCGAAGGTCTTGGACATCTCCAGGGCCCAGCGGTCGTAGGTGCCGTTCTTCACGGCGTCCTGGAACTTGGTGTTGCCCTTCAGCGCCGAGACGGTGTCCGCCACCTTGATCAGGTAGGAGTCGTCCTTGAACTTGTCGTCGCTCTCCTCGGGGTGGTACTTCGCCGAGTACAGCGCCGTCTTGTACTCGAGGAACGCCTCGGGGCTGACGTTGAGCGCGGCGCCCAGGGCGCTGAGCGCGTTCTTGGAGCCCTCGCCGGTCAGGCTGCGGTCGAGGAAGGTGGCGCCGACGTACTGGAGCTTGAACTTGCCGTCGTCGTAGTCCTTCTTCACCGTCTCGCCGACGGTCTGCTCGAACTGGGCGCAGATCGGGCAGCGCGGGTCCTCGTACATCACGAGGGTCTTCTTGGCGCTCGCCTTGCCGATGACGACCGTCGTGCCGTTCTTGCCGCTGGTGTTGGCCGGCTTGACCAGCGTCGCGGTCTTGGCCTCCTCCCAGTAGGTCGGCTTGTTGGCCTGCACGACGGCGTAACCTATGCCGCCGGCCGCGGCCAGCACGCCGACCGCGGAGGCGGCGACGATGATCTGCCGCTTGGCCTTGGCCCGCTTGGCCTGCTTCTCGCGCTCGATGCGCAGCCGCTCCCGGGCCGCCGTCTTCGCCGCCTGGGTGTTCCGCTTGCTCATGTCGGTGTTCTCCATCGGGGACGCGCACGGTCGTGCGCGGATACGTGTGAGGGACTGCTCGTGCTCGGCGGGGGCGCCGGGCCGTGCCGCTCAGGCGGCGAGGGCGAGGGCGGCCGGGCGCGGTGGTCCGCGCCGGCCCAGGGAGTGCACGAGGATCCGGTCCCGGGCGGTGGCCGTACGGTGCGCGGGCCGCGGCAGGCGGCGGGCCGCCGGGGCGCGTCGTACGGTCACGGAGGCGACCGCCAGCAGCAGCGGCCGGAAGGTGGTCGCGCCGGCCGCCCGCAGCAGCTGGGCCAGCGCCCGCTCGCCCCGGCGCAGCCAGGCGGCCGCGATCAGACCGACGGTGAGGTGCGCGGCGAGCAGCAGCCAGGCGGTGACCGGGTCGGAGTGGGCCATCAGGCCGCCGAGCCGGTCGGGGTCGGCGCCCGTGACCTGGGCCAGCGGGCTGCCGACCCGGCTGCCATTGCCGCACAGCACGTCCCAGCCGACCGAGGCCAGCGGGCCGGCGACGGGGCCGCCGGCCCGGCCGTAGCAGACGTGCTGGCCGGTGGTGAAGATCGTGTCGGCCGCCAGCTCCAGCGGGATCAGCAGGGCGGCGATCCGCCCGAAGCCGCGCTCGCGGCCCGCGAGGGCGTACGCGAGGACGAACACGGCGGCCGCGACGACGGCCACCGTGTTGAACGGCAGCGGGGCCCGGGACAGCAGGACGTGCGACGCGGTGCTGAGCGTCACGACGACCGCCGTGAACAGCGCCGCGCGTACGGCTCTGAGTCGGGTCCCGGATATGTCCATTGCGCAGGAAGTGTGTCACGGGCGCCCGTAAGAGACCCCTAAAAGGTCCCTGTGAGAAGCCCGACTGTTAGAGACCTGTTGTCAAGTCCCGGTGTCGGAGGGGCCTGGTGTCAGAGACCGGGGATCCGGCCGTTGCGGAACAGGTCGACGAAGATCTGGTGGTCCGTGCGCGCGCGTGCGCCGTAGCTGTGTGCGAAGTCCACCAGGAGCGGCGCGAAGCCCTCCTCGTCGGCCGCGATGGCCGCGTCGATGGCCCGCTCCGTGGAGAACGGCACCAGGGACTCGCCGGAGGTGTCGTCCGCCGCCGCGTGCATCGTGGCCGTGGCGCGGCCCAGGTCGGCGACGACGCCCGCGATCTCCTCGAGGTCGTCGATGTCGCCCCAGTCCAGGTCGACCGCGTACGGCGAGACCTCGGCGACGAGCTGGCCCGCGCCGCCCAGCTCGGTCCAGCCCAGCCACGGGTCGGCGTGCGCCTGCAGGGCGCGCTGGGAGATGACCGTGCGGTGGCCCTCGTGCTGGAAGTAGCCGCGGATCGCCGGGTCGGTGATGTGCCGGGAGACGGCCGGGGTCTGGGCCTGCTTGATGTAGATCACGACGTCGTTCTCCAACGCGTCGCTGTGACCCTCCAGCAGGATGTTGTACGACGGCAGACCGGCCGAGCCGATCCCGATGCCGCGGCGGCCGACGACGTCCTTCACGCGGTAGGAGTCCGGGCGGGCCAGGGACGTCTCCGGCAGGGTCTCCAGATAGCCGTCGAAGGCCGCGAGGACCTTGTAGCGGGTGGCCGCGTCCAGCTCGATGGAGCCGCCGCCGGGCGCGAAGCGGCGCTCGAAGTCGCGGATCTCCGTCATTGAGTCCAGGAGGCCGAAGCGGGTGAGGGAGCGGGCGTCGCGCAGCGCGTCCAGGAGCGGGCCCTGGGCGGTGTCCAGGGTGAACGGCGGCACCTCGTCGCTCTTGGCGCCGGAGGCCAGCGCGTGGATGCGCTCGCGGTACGCGCCCGCGTACACCTGCACCAGCTCGGTGATCTGTTCGTCACTGAGCGCCTTCGCGTACCCGATGAGGGCGATCGAGGCGGAGAAGCGCTTGAGGTCCCAGGTGAAGGGGCCGACGTACGCCTCGTCGAAGTCGTTGACGTTGAAGATCAGCCGGCCGTTGGCGTCCATGTACGTGCCGAAGTTCTCCGCGTGAAGGTCGCCGTGGATCCACACGCGCGAGGTGCGCTCGTCCAGGAACGGCCCGCTGTATATCTTCCCGCCACCCCGCCCGGCGTTCTCCGCGTCCAGATCGTGGTAGAAGAGCGCCGCCGTGCCCCGGTAGAACGCGAACGCCGAGGCCGCCATCTTGCGGAACTTCACGCGGAACGCGGCCGGGTCGGCGGCCAGGAGCTCGCCGAACGCGGTGTCGAAGACGGCGAGGATCTCCTCGCCCCTGTGCTCCTCGTTGAGCTGCGGGACCGACATCGCGGGTGCCTCCTGGTGCATGACATGTACGACAGCGTTTCTGTCGTCTCCAACGGCGGGGGCCGCGCGAAAGTGCCCGCGGACCCCGGTGTGAAGGTACGCGGGGAAGCGGCCCGAGTGTCAGTGGCGAGGCATAGACTTCGACGCTGACCCCCGGACTGTCCGCCCGCCCGTCGTCGAGCGTTTCCCTTGGAGGCCACGCCGTGTCAAAGCCGCCGTTCACGCACCTGCACGTCCACACCCAGTACTCGCTGCTGGACGGTGCCGCGCGGCTGAAGGACATGTTCAACGCGTGCAACGAGATGGGCATGACCCACATCGCCATGTCCGACCACGGCAACCTCCACGGGGCGTACGACTTCTTCCACACCGCGAAGAAGGCCGGAATCACCCCGATCATCGGCATCGAGGCGTATGTCGCCCCCGAGTCGCGGCGCAACAAGCGCAAGATCCAGTGGGGCCAGCCGCACCAGAAGCGGGACGACGTCTCCGGTTCCGGTGGTTACACCCACAAGACGATCTGGGCGGCGAACGCGACGGGCCTGCACAACCTCTTCCGCCTCTCCTCCGACGCGTACGCCGAGGGCTGGCTCCAGAAGTGGCCGCGCATGGACAAGGAGACCATCGCCAAGTGGTCCGAGGGGCTCATCGCCTCCACCGGCTGCCCCTCCGGCGAGCTCCAGACCCGGCTGCGCCTCGGCCAGTACGACGAGGCACTGAAGGCGGCCGCCGACTACCAGGACATCTTCGGCAAGGACCGCTACTTCCTGGAGCTGATGGACCACGGCATCGACATCGAGCACCGGGTCCGCGACGGCCTCCTGGACATCGGCAAGAAGCTCGGCATCCCGCCCCTCGTGACGAACGACTCGCACTACACGTACGCGCACGAGGCGACCGCGCACGACGCGCTGCTGTGCATCCAGACCGGCAAGAACCTCTCCGACCCGGACCGCTTCAAGTTCGACGGCACCGGTTACTACCTGAAGTCCACGGACGAGATGTACGCCATCGACTCCTCGGACGCCTGGCAGGAGGGCTGCGCCAACACGCTCCTGGTGGCCGAGCAGGTCGACACGACCGGCATGTTCGAGGCCAGGAACCTCATGCCGAAGTTCGACATCCCCGACGGCTACACCGAGGTCACCTGGTTCCGCGAGGAGACCATGCGGGGCATGCACCGCCGCTTCCCCGAGGGCATCCCGGACGACCGCATGAAGCAGGTCGAGTACGAGATGGACACCATCATCTCGATGGGCTTCCCGGGGTACTTCCTCGTCGTCGCCGACTTCATCATGTGGGCCAAGAAGCAGGGCATCGCCGTCGGCCCCGGCCGAGGCTCCGCGGCCGGCTCGATCGTCGCGTACGCGATGGGTATCACCGACCTCGACCCGATCCCGCACGGTCTGATCTTCGAGCGGTTCCTCAACCCCGAGCGCATCTCGATGCCCGACGTCGACATCGACTTCGACGAGCGTCGGCGCGTCGAGGTGATCAGGTACGTGACCGAGAAATACGGCGCCGACAAGGTCGCCATGATCGGCACCTACGGCAAGATCAAGGCCAAGAACGCGATCAAGGACTCCGCGCGCGTGCTGGGCTACCCGTACGCGATGGGCGACCGCCTCACCAAGGCCATGCCCGCCGACGTCCTCGGCAAGGGCATCGACCTCAACGGCATCACCGACCCCTCACACCCCCGCTACAGCGAGGCGGGCGAGATCCGGGCGATGTACGAGAACGAGCCCGACGTGAAGAAGGTCATCGACACCGCCAAGGGCGTCGAGGGCCTGGTCCGGCAGATGGGTGTGCACGCCGCCGGCGTGATCATGTCCAGCGAGACCATCACCGAGCACGTCCCCGTCTGGGTGCGGCACACCGACGGCGTGACCATCACCCAGTGGGACTACCCGAGCTGTGAGTCGCTCGGCCTGCTGAAGATGGACTTCCTCGGCCTGCGCAACCTCACGATCATGGACGACGCCGTCAAGATGGTGAAGTCCAACAAGGACGTCGACATCGACCTCCTCGCCCTGCCGCTCGACGACCCGACGACCTTCGAACTGCTCCAGCGCGGCGACACCCTCGGCGTCTTCCAGTTCGACGGCGGCCCCATGCGCTCGCTGCTGCGCCTGATGAAGCCCGACAACTTCGAAGACATCTCCGCCGTCTCGGCGCTCTACCGTCCCGGCCCGATGGGCATGGACTCGCACACCAACTACGCGCTGCGCAAGAACAAGCTCCAGGAGATCACCCCGATCCACAAGGAGCTGGAGGAGCCCCTCGAGGAGGTCCTGGCCGTCACCTACGGCCTGATCGTCTACCAGGAGCAGGTGCAGAAGGCCGCCCAGATCATCGCCGGCTACTCGCTCGGCGAGGCCGACATCCTCCGCCGCGTGATGGGCAAGAAGAAGCCCGAGGAACTGGCGAAGAACTTCACCATCTTCCAGGCCGGCGCCCAGAAGAACGGCTACAGCGACGAGGCCATCCAGGCCCTGTGGGACGTCCTGGTGCCGTTCGCCGGCTACGCCTTCAACAAGGCCCACTCGGCCGCGTACGGACTGGTCTCCTACTGGACCGCCTACCTGAAGGCGAACTACCCGGCCGAGTACATGGCCGCGCTGCTCACCTCGGTCAAGGACGACAAGGATAAGTCCGCGATCTATCTGAACGAATGCCGGCGCATGGGCATCAAGGTGCTGCCGCCGAACGTCAACGAGTCGGTGCACAACTTCGCCGCCCAGGGTGACGACGTCATCCTCTTCGGCCTCGAAGCCGTCCGCAATGTCGGTACGAACGTCGTCGAGTCGATCATCAAGAGCCGCAAGGCCAAGGGGAAGTACGCCTCCTTCCCCGACTACCTCGACAAGGTCGAGGCGGTCGCCTGCAACAAGCGCACCACGGAGTCGCTGATCAAGGCGGGCGCGTTCGACACGATGGGGCACACCCGCAAGGGCCTCACCGCCCAGTTCGAGCCGATGATCGACAACGTGGTCGCGGTCAAGCGCAAGGAGGCCGAGGGCCAGTTCGACCTCTTCGGCGGCATGGGCGAGGAGGAGAGCAGCGAGCCCGGCTTCGGACTCGACGTGACCTTCACCGACGAGGAGTGGGACAAGACCTATCTGCTCGCCCAGGAGCGGGAGATGCTCGGTCTCTACGTCTCCGACCACCCGCTCTTCGGCCTGGAGCACGTGCTGTCCGACAAGGCGGACGCGGGCATCGCCCAGCTCACCGGAGGTGAGCACGCCGACGGCGCGGTGGTGACCATCGGCGGCATCATCTCGGGCCTGCAGCGCAAGATGACCAAGCAGGGCAACGCCTGGGCGATCGCCACCGTGGAGGACCTCGCCGGCTCCATCGAGTGCATGTTCTTCCCGGCGACCTACCAGTTGGTGTCGACCCAACTCGTCGAGGACGCCGTCGTCTTCGTCAAGGGCCGCCTCGACAAGCGCGAGGACGTGCCCCGCCTCGTCGCGATGGAGCTGATGATCCCCGACCTGTCGAACGCGGGCACCAACGCGCCGGTGATCCTCACCATCCCGGCCACGCGGGTCACCCCGCCGATGGTCAGCCGCCTCAACGAGATCCTCACCCACCACAAGGGTGACAGCGAGGTCCGGATCAAGCTCCAGGGCCCGACCAGGACGACCGTCCTGCGCCTGGACCGGCACCGGGTCAAGCCCGACCCGGCGCTGTTCGGCGATCTGAAGGTGCTGCTCGGCCCGTCCTGCCTGGCGGGCTGACCACAGGACCCAGGGCATCAAGCGCGAGGGGCGCGTCCGGTTCCGGACGCGCCCCTCGGTGTGCCTGGGCTGCAACAGCCCGCTGCGCGGATGTCAGTTGTGCCCGAACCGCTTCTGCCGGCCCTTGCGGGCGACGTCCGCCGGGGTCACCTGCGAGATCCGCTGCTCGGCCTGCTCCTGCATCGAGGACTGCTGGGCCTGCTGCTGACCACGCTCGGCCTGCGGCTGTTTACGGTCCTGCTTCTTGTTCTTGGCCATGGGGATCTGCCTCCTGCGGGGGATGTAGGGACCAGGGCCGCGACCAGATTCACATAGGCTGACTTAAGGCGCATTTCGGATAATTACCGTCCGTGACAGGGGTTCTCGGAGCGCATCGCCCCGAAACGCCACGCCGAAGATCGAGTTCGGGCCGTTAACCCCCGCATGGTCGGGCAGACTCGAAGGAAGCCCAAGCAAACCTCCCGGGAAGAGGGTGAGTCGTGTGGACCGCTGCATCGTCCTGGTGGACGCCGGGTATCTGCTGGGGGCCGCCGCGAGTCTCCTCGCCGGAGAACCCTCGCGGTCCCGGATCACCGTCGACCACTCCGCCCTCGTCCAGGGCCTGCGCGAACAGGCCGAGTCCGACACCGAACGGCCACTGCTGCGCATCTACTGGTTCGACGGCGCCCCCGACCGCGTCCCCCAGCCCGAGCACCGCAGGCTGCGGGTGATGCCCCGGGTCACCGTCCGGCTGGGCGCCCTGACCCGCAGCGACGGACGGTGGGCCCAGAAGGGCGTCGACGCCGCCATGCACGCCGAACTGACCGAGCTGGCCCGCAACCGCGCCTGCTCCGACGTCGTCCTCGTCACCGGCGACGGCGACCTGCTGCCCGGCATGATGGCCGCCAAGGAGCACGGCGTCGCCGTCCACCTGTGGGCCGTCCAGGCCGCCGACGGCGACTACAACCAGTCCGAGGACCTGGTCGCGGAAGCCGACGAACGGCGCGTCCTGGACCGTACGTGGATCACCAAGGCCGTCCGCGCCAAGGAACTCGGCGGGGTGTGCGCACCGCCGCCCGTACCCCGGCCCGAGATCGCCGCGATCCTCTCCGCGCCGCTGCCCGACGCCGGTCTCGCCCCCGCCGCCGAGCGCTCCTCCGAGGAGCCCGAGCACGCCACCGCGGCTGCCGCCGACCCCACCGGCGCGCAGGAGCGCGTGCCCGCGGCCAAGGGCGTCCCCACCCCCAAGGACCTGGCCGCGCTGCGCGCGCCCGGCACCCACCCCGCCCCGCACCCCGCCACCGCCACCCTGCGCTGGTCCTCCGACAAGGGCTGGGTCGACCGGCCCGGTGTCGTCGCCGAGCCCTCCGAGGTCGCCTCCATGCCGACGCTGGCCCAGCTGACCACGGCGGAGCAGCGGTGGGCGGACCGCGAGGAGGACATCACCACCGTCGGCGGCGACCCGTACGAGGTGGGGCAGGTCTTCGCCCGCCGGTGGATGGGGCGCCTCGGCGACCAGGGCCATCTGCAGAAGCTGTCCGGCATGTACCCGCGGATCCCGCACCGCATCGACGGCGAGCTCCTGCGCTACGCGGCACGCTTCGGACTGCTCGCGCACAAGGACGACCAGATCGACGAGCACGACCGCTACGCCATCCGGGCGGGCTTCTGGCGCGAGGTCGACGTCCGGACCGCCGCCGAGCACGCGCCCGCGGGGGACTGACGGGGACCGAACCGGGCACTCGGGGCGCCCCCAACGGCGAGCGGGCCGCCCCGACCCCGTAGTCTCGTCCCTTGTGAGTACGCGCGCGGCACCGGCCAACCGGCACAGGGACGAGGTCGTGTGCGCCGTGCGCGGACTGACCAAGACCTATCCGGCGGTACGGGGCCGGCGCGGCACCCCGGCAACCCCCGAGGTCCGGGCCACCGACGACGTGGAGCTGGACATCCGCCGCGGTGAGATCTTCGGGCTGCTCGGCCCGAACGGCGCCGGCAAGTCCACCCTCGTACGACAGATGACCGGGCTGATGCGGCCCGACACGGGCACCGTGGAGATCCTCGGGCACGACATCGTGCGCCACCCCGAACGGGCCGCGCGCATCCTCGCCTACCTCGGCCAGGAGTCCACGGCACTAGACGAGCTGACCGTGTCGCTGGCCGCCGAGACGACCGGACGGCTGCGCGGCCTCGACGTACGGCAGGCCCGGCAGGAGCGGGACTCCGTCCTCGACGAGCTGGGGCTCACGCCGATCGCCGGGCGGGCGCTGCGCAAGCTGTCCGGCGGACAGCGCAGGCTGGCGTGCTTCGCGGCCGCGCTCGTGGGGGAGCGGCCGCTGCTGGTGCTGGACGAGCCGACCACCGGGATGGATCCGGTGGCGCGCCGGGCGGTCTGGTCGGCCGTGGACCGGCGGCGCGCCGAACGGGGGACCACGGTGCTGCTGGTCACCCACAACGTCATCGAGGCCGAGACCGTCCTCGACCGCGTCGCCGTCCTCGACAAGGGCCGGGTCATCGCCTGCGACACGCCCGCCGGACTCAAGGAACAGGTCGCCGGCGAGGTGCGGGTCGAGCTGGTGTGGCGGGAACGGGCGCCGCTGGACGTGCCCGAGGTCGCCGCGCTGCGGGAGCGGGCCGTGGAGTCCGGGCGCCGCTGGACGATGCGGCTGGCGCCCGACGAGGCCCGTGCGATCGTCGCCACCGTCACCGGCGGGGCCGCCTTCGCCGCCCTGGACGACTTCACCCTCGCCACGCCCAGCCTGGAGGACGTGTACCTGGCGTTGGGCGGGGCCGCACGGCAGGGGCTGGTGCGGGCATGAGCGCGGGGGCCCTCGGGGCCGTATCAGACGCAGACGGTGTCTCCGGGGCCGTGGGGGACGGTGTGAGAGTCGTAGCGAAGAGGAGCAGCGCCACGTGAGTGTCGTACCCGCCGAGGTTCTGCCCGGCAGCGCCCGCGCCGTCACCGGGACGGTCCGCGTGGCCGCCGAGCTGGGGCCGCGCGCGCGGATGTGGCCGTCGCTCGTGGCCGTGTACCGGGCGCAGCTGTCCCGGGCGCGGGTGGCGCGGATTCCGCTGCTGTTCGTGGCGACCTTCCAGTCGGTCGGCATCCTGATCATGATGCGGGGTGTCGTGGACGGGGGCAGCGAGGCGGAGGCGGTCGTCGCCGGGTCGGCGGTGCTCGTCGTCGCGTTCGTGGCGCTCAACCTGCTGGCGCAGTACTTCGGGCAGCTGCGGGCCAGCGGGGGGCTCGACCACTACGCGACGCTGCCGGTGCCGCCCGCGGCGGTGGTGCTGGGGGCGGCCGGGGCGTACGCCTCGTTCACCGTGCCGGGGACTTTGGTGACCGCGGTGTTCGGGTGTGTGCTGTTCGGGCTGCCGCTGACGCATCTGTGGGTGCTCGCGGCCGTCATCCCGCTGGCGGGCGCCGCGCTGTCCGGGCTCGGCGCGGCCTTCGGGCTGCTCGCGCCGCGGCCGGAGCTGGCCACCGTGCTGGGGCAGCTCGGGATGTCGGCGGCGCTGCTGCTCGGGGTGCTGCCGCCGGACCGGATGCCGGAGGCGGTGCGGTTCGCCCGGGATCTGCTGCCGTCGACGTACGGGGTCGAGGCGTTCGCGCGGACGTTCGGGCCCGATCCCGACTGGGCGCTGGTGCTCGGGGACCTCGCCGTGTGCGCCGGAGTGGGCGTCGTCTCGCTCGCCGTCGCCACCTGGGCGTACCGTCGGGCCGCCGTCCGGTGACGCGCCGCACAGGCGGGCCTGGCACGATGTCAGGGTGACCGCACCGCTGACTCCGCCTCCGCCGCCGCACGAACCGTCTCCGCAGGGTGCCTGGCCGCCCTCGCCGAGTGGGTACCTGGGGGTGGCTCCGGCGCCGCACGATGCCGTGTACGGACAGGACGGGCCTGGCATGAAGACCGAGCTGCGGGAAGCCGCCGTGGTCACGGTGCTGGTCGCGGTGGCCGGGGTGCTGTTCGGGTTCCTGTGGGAGTGGCTCGCGCCTTCGGTGCCGCTGGTCGGTGATGTGGTGAACGGCGGGTGGGTCGTCTATCTCAAGGACACCGAGGGGGAGCAGGCGATCGGGGTGGACGGGACGTTCACGCTGCTGGCGCTGGCGTTCGGGGCCGTGAGTGCGGGGGTGGTGTTCGCCTGGCGGCGGCGTGGGGGTGTGCCTCTGGTGGTGGCGCTGGCGGTCGGGGGGCTGCTGGGGTCGGTGGTGGCGTGGCGGCTGGGGGTGTGGCTCGGGCCCGGGTCGGATGTGATCGCTCAGGCCAAGGCCGCGGGGAAGGGGGTGACGTTCTCGGCGCCCTTGGAGCTGGGGGCGAAGGGGGCGTTGCTGGCGTGGTCGTTGGCTGGGCTGCTGGTGCATCTGGGGCTTACGGCGTTGTTCGGGCCTCGGGATCCTGAGCCGTATGCGCAGGGGCCGGCGCCGAAGGATTCCTACGGGGCGCCGCTCGCGTAAGCCGGGTTTTCCGCCCCCGCCGCCCTTACCCGTTCCCATCCCCAGGGGCTCCGCCCCTTCGACCCCCTGGGGGCTGCGCCCCCAGACCCCCGCTTCGGCCCTGAACGGGCCTCGTCCTCAAACGCCGGACGGGCTGAAACACACCCCGGGCCGGGGCTGGGAGGCTGAGCCCGCTTGCGGGTGGGTGGGGGTTTGGGATGGTTTCGGGCTTGGCCTCGGATGTCGGGCGGGCTGAAATGCGCACCGGCCGGGGCTGAAGGGCTGGGCCCCGTGCGGGTGGGTGGGGGTTTGGGATGGTTTCGGGCTTGGCCTTGAATGTCGGGCGGGCTGAAATGCGCACCGGCCGGTGGCTTTGGCCTTGGTCTCGAACGTCGGGGGAGGTCAGGGGCGGGCGATGGGAGCCAGGGTTGCCTTGGTCAGGGTGGTGAGGTCGGTGGGGGAGAGTTCGACCTCGAGGCCTCGGCGGCCTGCCGAGACGCAGATGGTGGGGTGGGTGGTGGCGGAGTCGTCGAGGACCGTGGGGAGCTGCTTGCGCTGGCCCAGGGGGGAGATGCCGCCGCGGACGTAGCCGGTGGTGCGTTCGGCGAGGGTGGGGTCGGCCATGGCGGCTCGTTTGCCGCCCACGGCAGAGGCGAGGGCCTTGAGGTCCAGGGAGCCCGCCACGGGGACCACGGCGACGGTGAGGGTGCCGTCGACGTCCGCGACCAGGGTCTTGAAGACGCGGTCGGGGGAGACGCCCATCGCTTCGGCGGCCTCCTCGCCGTAGGACGGGTGGCTCGGGTCGTGGTCGTAGGAGTGGATCGTGAAGTCCACGCCGGCCGAGGTGAGGGCCACCGTGGCGGGGGTGCCGCCGGACTGCTGCTGCTTCTTCGACTTCTTGGCCATGGATGCGTGAGCGCCTTCAGTTGAGACTCGTCGGACCGCGCGTCAGGTCCGACGCGGGGAGCGAGGGCAGGCTACGGATGATCGCGGTCTCGGTGCGAAGGAGTTTCAGTTCGTCCCGGAGGCGGGAGGCCGTGTCGGGGGCCTGGAGGAGGCGTTGCTTGGTGGGGGTGTCCAGCATCATCGCGGCGGCCACCAGGTAGGACACCACCGACGGGTCGTCGGGGAGGTCCGCGCCCGTGGCCAGGGAGCGCTCGCGGGCGCCCGCCAGGCGTTTCTGGTACTGGCGGAAGGCCCGCAGGACGCCCTCGGCCAGGGCGCCCGCCTCGTCGCCCGGCTGCTCGGGGAGTTCTTCCAGCTCCGCCGTGAGGAACGGGCCCGACGCGTCCACGGAGACGAGGCGTACGCGGGTCGTGCCCGTCGCCAGGACCTCGAAGGTGCCGTCGGCGCGTTCGCGGATGGTGGCCGCGTCGGCGATGCAGCCGGTGCCGTGGAACGCCTTGAGTGGGTCGTCGCCGAAGCCGGCCGCCGGGCCGCGCTCGGGCACGGCCGTCTGGTCGGGCAGGCCGGGCGCGCTGGGCGCGACCTCGTGGCCGTCGCGGATGGCGACGACGGCGAACCGGCGCGGTTCGTCCTCGGGGGTCTTGAGCAGATCGCGCATCATGGCGCGATAGCGCTCCTCGAAGATGTTCAGCGGAAGCACCAGCCCCGGGAACAGCACCGAGTTCAGGGGGAAGAGCGGCAGACGGACGGTGGTCACGGCGCAGAAGCCTAGTGGTCGTCCGGGTGCGCTCGGTCGTCGTGCCCATTTCGTGGATGCCCGGGGCCCGGCGCGGGCCGTCCCGTGTAGACGCCCTCGCGGACCGCCAGGAAGTGGCCGAGCGGGTCGTCCGACAGCCGGCCCCAGGGGAAGGACGTGGCGTAAGGGCCGATCAGGCGCAGCTGGACGAGGGCGTCGTCGAGCCGGTCGAGGCGGACGAGGACGTACGTCAGCAGGTTGCGGATCTCGGCCGGCCAGGGGTCCAGGGACGGGAAGCGGGCGGAGAGCTCGATCGCGCGGTCGGCCGCCGCGTCCAGCCGTTCGCGCGGTACCTCGGGGCCGCAGCCGTCGGTGAGGTAGGCGAACGCCGCCCGTACCGGCAGTGCCTGGACCAGCGAGCCGGCCGGTGCGTCCTGGGCGGCGCGGTCGGCGAAGTCGAAGCACTCTCGGTGCGAGCCGTGCCAGGACTCGGCGAGATAGCGCTTGGCGGCGACATGGCAGCCGTAGTGGTGCGGGGCGCGCCGGACCGCCGCCTCCCACAGTTCGCCGAAGTACTTGTGGCCCGCCCGGGCGCCGCGCGCGTGGTCCAGGGCGATCCGCCAGGGCACCGGGTCGCGGTGGTCGGCCTGTGCGGCGGCCGTGATCAGCGGGCTCACCTCGCGCAGCAGTTCGGCCCGGGCCGGTGACTGCCAGGCGCGGTCCACCGCGAGCTGGGCGGAGAGCAGCAGGAGGTCCGGGTCCCGCGGCGCCGCGGCACGCCACTCCTCGAACCACTCGTCACGCGAGCGGGCGAAGGAGGCGAGGCGGGTCACATAGCGGTCGCGGTACTCCCACTCGGCCCGCTCCCGGGTGCGGGACAGCAACTCGGCGGCCGTCTCGTAGGAGCCACGGCCGGCCGCGACCAGTGCCGGACCGAGCCGGTCGTCGGGCACGTCGAGGAGCACCTCGTCGTCGGCGGGGAGCCCGGCGCCGGGGTGGGGGGCGGCGGTCGTCCGTGCCGTCCGGGAGATCCGGGAGGCACGGATGAAGGGGGGCAGCAGAGCCATGGTGCCGCCCATTGAAAAGCCGCAGGTCGGGTTGCGCCAGAGGGTGCGGGCAACCCCAGGAAAGTTGTACGCCGCCAGGTCAAGGAACCGTAAAAGGTGAGCGCTGTTCAGGGATTGTTCGTGGACCGACAAGGAGGTTTCGTGGAGACGGGTTTCAGCGCGTGAGTGCCGACTGTGTCACCCGCGCCGCAGCAGCCGCGTCGCCCCCGCCGCCACCGTCGTCGCCAGGATCCAGCCGAGCAGGATCAGTGCCGTCGACAGCCACTGCCAGCCGCCGGTGAGCTGCCACTGCCCGACCTGGCCCAGGTCGATCACCGGCAGCAGCAGATCGAGGGTGAACAGGGCCGGGTTCCAGGGCGGATGCCCGTTGCGGTCGACCGGGGGATGCGGGGCGTTCGCGAAGGCCAGGGAGCTCGCCGCCCACAGCACCGCCATCCACACCGCGGCCCGGCCCGGCCGGTACCCGTAGGCGACCGTCCAGTCCTGTATGAAGCCCCAGAGCTTCGCGGCGGGCGGCAGGGTCTCCCGGCGGCGGCGCTGCTTGGCGAGCAGCACCTCGCGGGCGTCCTCGTCCTCGCCGCCCGCCCGCAGCACCGTCGCCAGCCGCTCGTACGGCTCCGGGGCGTACTCGGCGGTCGCGGCGGCCACCCACTCCAGCCGCGCGGCCAGCGGGAACGGGCCCTGCGGCACCAGGTTCTCGTAGGCGAAGCCGCCCATGTGCAGACTGCCGGGGCCCGGCCAGGCGCTCGCCCGGTCCACCAGGTTGATCACCCGGGCGCCGGACAGCACCACCTTGCCGCGCGGTGGCCGCTCCCCGAGGAAGCGCAGCTCCGGCGTCTGCACCCGGCGCAGCGACAACTCCTGCTCCTCGGTGAAGGAGAACCGCGCCCGATCGAGGTCCACGGCGTCCCCGAACCGCCCGTCGTCCAGGCGCAGCCCGCCGCGGCACTCGAACCGCTGGATGCGTGTCCCGCGGGCCGGCGTCGCCCCGCTCAGCGCCTGTACGCCGACGCCGGCCGGGGTCAGGTACAGGGAGCGCTCCACCGTCAGCTGGGGCGCGTTCAGCGCGAGCCGGGTGTACGGATTGGACAGCCGGGCCCCGCGCAGGCTCAGCGACACGCCGATCTTGGCGCTGCGCAGGCTCAGCTCGCCGTGCGACTCCAGGAGCTCGGCCTGGAGGTCCTGCCCGACCGTCATGCCGTCCGCGGCGATGGAGCGGCCGGTGCGGTCGCGGTGCACGACCGCCTGGTTGAGCATCAGGTCCGTGCCGATGTGCGCGTCGGTGAGCCGGACGCCGTTGTGGAAGCGGCAGCGGGGGAGATGCAGATCGCCCTCGGTGTGCAGCCGGGCCGCCTCCAGACGGGGCACCGAGCAGTCCACCATCCGAAGCGTCGCGAACCGCGCCTCCGGCACCAGCACGTCCCGCTCGAACCGGCAGCGTCTCAGCTCCACGTACGGCACCACCGTGCCGCCCGCCAGGTCCAGACTGCCGCTGATCTGCACGCCGGCCAGCTTGAGCGAGGACACCCGGCCGGCCAGCGCGGGCGGGCCGTCCAGCAGCAGCCAGGCGACGATCCGGGCCCGCACGGTCCGCCCCGCGCCCCACGGATGTCCGCCGTGCGGGTCGTCGACGACCGTGTCCCCGCTGCTCAGGTCGTACACGCTGCCGTTGCGGAAGGCCTGCCACATGCCGGCCTCGGTGGCGGTCAGATCATCCGGAATGTCACCTGTGTCGATCCCGTCCCCTTCGGTCACCCTCTGTCACCCCCTCTGGTCACTCACAGCCGTTGATGCCCTTCGGTAACCCCCTGAATGCCAGACGTGAAGGTGATCTTCCGGGTTCCGGCCACGTTCTGTATCAGCCACTGATACGCGCGGACGGCGCCGGATCCCGGTCTGAGAGAATTGGACCGTGATCTCTCGAATCGATCTGCGCGGCGACGCCCTTCCCGAGGGCCCCGCCCTGCGTGACCTGCTGCCCCGAGCCGACTTCGACGTTCAGGCCGCCCTGGAGAAGGTGCGTCCGATCTGCGAGGCCGTGCATCATCGGGGCGACGCGGCGCTGATCGACTTCGCCGAGAAGTTCGACGGAGTACGGCTGGAATCCGTACGCGTCCCCGCGCAGGCCCTCACCGACGCGCTGGAGCAGCTCGACCCGGCCGTGCGCGCGGCCCTGGAGGAGTCCATCCGCCGCGCCCGTCTCGTCCACCGCGAGCAGCGCCGTACGACCCACACGACCCAGGTCGTGCCGGGCGGCTCGGTGACCGAGAAGTGGGTGCCCGTGGAGCGCGTCGGGCTGTACGCGCCCGGCGGGCGGTCGGTCTACCCGTCCTCCGTGGTGATGAACGTCGTACCGGCCCAGGAGGCCGGCGTCGAGTCCATCGCGCTCGCCTCGCCCGCTCAGGCCGAGTTCGGTGGTCTGCCGCACCCGACGATCCTCGCCGCGTGCGCGCTGCTCGGCGTCGACGAGGTGTACGCGGCCGGTGGCGCCACCGCCGTCGCGATGTTCGCGTACGGCACCGAGTCCTGCGCGCCCGCCAACATGGTCACCGGCCCCGGCAACATCTGGGTCGCCGCCGCCAAGCGCTACTTCACCGGCAAGATCGGCATCGACGCCGAGGCCGGTCCGACCGAGATCGCGGTCCTCGCCGACGACACGGCCGACCCGGTGCACGTCGCCTCCGACCTGATCAGCCAGGCCGAGCACGACCCGCTGGCCGCCGCCGTGCTGGTCACCGACTCCGTCGAGCTGGCGGACGCGGTCGAGAAGGAGCTGGAGCCGCAGATCGCGGCGACCAAGCACATCGACGACCGGATCGTCCCGGCCCTCAAGGGCAGGCAGTCCGCGATCGTGCTCGTCGACGGCGTCGACGAGGGCCTCAGGGTCGTCGACGCGTACGGCGCCGAGCACCTGGAGATCCAGACGGCGGACGCGGCGGCCGTGGCCGACCGGGTGAAGAACGCCGGCGCGATCTTCATCGGGCCCTGGGCGCCGGTCTCGCTCGGCGACTACGCGGCCGGGTCCAACCACGTGCTGCCCACCGGCGGCTGCGCCTGCCACTCCTCGGGTCTGTCGGTCCAGTCCTTCCTGCGCGGCATCCACATCGTCGACTACACGAAGGACGCGCTGGCCGAGGTCGCGCACCACGTGGTGACGCTGGCGGAGGCGGAGGACCTGCCCGCGCACGGCGCGGCGATCAAGGCAAGGTTCGGGTGGAAGGTACCGACGAGCAAGTGAACCTCGGAATCGACGATCTCCCCGTACGGGACGAGCTGCGCGGCAAGTCCCCCTACGGCGCGCCCCAGTTGGACGTCCCCGTACGGCTGAACACCAACGAGAACCCCTACCCGCTGCCCGAGCCGCTGGTCGAGCGGATCGCGGAGCGGGTGCGCGAGGCGGCCCGCGACCTCAACCGCTACCCCGACCGGGACGCGGTCGAGCTGCGCACCCGGCTCGCGAAGTACCTGACGGACACCTCCGGGTACGAGGTCGGCCTGGCCAACGTGTGGGCCGCCAACGGCTCCAACGAGGTCCTCCAGCAGCTGCTGCAGACCTTCGGCGGACCGGGCCGCACGGCGATCGGCTTCGAGCCGTCGTACTCGATGCACGGGCTCATCGCGCGCGGCACCGGCACCGGCTGGATCTCCGGTCCCCGCAACGAGGACTTCACCATCGACCTCGCCGCGGCCGAGAAGGCCCTCGCCGAGCACCGCCCGGACGTCGTCTTCATCACCACCCCCAACAACCCCACCGGCACCGCGGTCCCGGCCGAGACGGTCCTCGCGCTGTACGAGGCCGCGCAGGCCGCGAAGCCGTCGATCGTGGTCGTCGACGAGGCGTACATCGAGTTCAGCCACGGCGACTCGCTGCTGCCCCTGCTCGAGGGCCGCCCGCATCTCGTCGTCTCCCGGACGATGTCGAAGGCCTTCGGCGCGGCCGGCCTGCGCCTCGGCTACCTCGCCGCCCACCCGGCCGTCGTGGACGCCGTCCAGCTCGTCCGGCTGCCCTACCACCTGTCCGCCGTCACCCAGGCGACCGCGCTGGCCGCCCTGGAACACACCGACACGCTGCTGAAGTACGTCGAGCAGCTGAAGTCGGAGCGCGACCGGCTGGTGAGCGAGCTGCTGGCGATCGGCTACGAGGTCACGGCGTCCGACGCCAACTTCGTGCAGTTCGGCCGGTTCGCGGACGCCCACGAGATCTGGCAGAAGATCCTCGACCGGGGCGTCCTGGTCCGGGACAACGGCGTGCCGGGCTGGCTGCGGGTCACCGCCGGAACCCCCGAAGAGAACGACGCGTTCCTCGACGCGGTCCGTGAAGTCAAGAAGGAGCAGAGCGCATGAGCCGCGTAGGACGTATAGAGCGGACGACGAAGGAGACCTCGGTCCTCGTCGAGATCAACCTCGACGGCACCGGCAAGGTCGACGTGTCGACCGGCGTCGGCTTCTACGACCACATGCTCGACCAGCTCGGCCGGCACGGTCTGTTCGACCTGACCGTGAAGACCGACGGCGACCTGCACATCGACTCGCACCACACCATCGAGGACACCGCCCTCGCCCTCGGCGCCGCCTTCAAGCAGGCCCTCGGCGACAAGGTGGGCATCTACCGCTTCGGCAACTGCACCGTCCCGCTGGACGAGTCCCTCGCCCAGGTGACCGTCGACCTCTCCGGCCGCCCGTACCTCGTGCACACGGAGCCCGAGAACATGGCGCCGATGATCGGCGAGTACGACACCACGATGACCCGGCACATCCTGGAGTCGTTCGTCGCCCAGGCCCAGATCGCGCTGCACGTGCACGTGCCCTACGGGCGCAACGCGCACCACATCGTGGAGTGCCAGTTCAAGGCACTGGCCCGGGCGCTCAGGTACGCGAGCGAGCGCGACCCGCGCGCGGCCGGCATCCTCCCCTCCACGAAGGGCGCGCTGTGAACGGGCTCTCCACCCTGCTGATCGTCGTCGGCCTCTTCCTGGCCGGCGGCATCTACTCCTTCGTCAAGCAGGACATGCCGAGGAGCCTGATCGTGCTGCTGTCGATCGGCGCCGGGATGTGTCTCGTTGCCGGCGTCCTGAGGCTGGAGGTGTGGAGTTGAGCGCGGTGAGCAAGAAGGTCGTCGTCTTCGACTACGGCTTCGGCAACGTCCGCTCCGCCGAGCGCGCCCTCGCGCGCACCGGGGCCGACGTCGAGATAACGCGTGACTTCGACAAGGCCATGAACGCCGACGGGCTGCTGGTGCCCGGCGTCGGCGCCTTCGCCGCCTGTATGACGGGGCTGCGGGAGGCGCGCGGCGACTGGATCATCGACCGCAGGCTGTCCGGCGGCCGCCCGGTGATGGGCATCTGCGTCGGCATGCAGATCCTGTTCGCGCGCGGCATCGAGCACGGCGTCGAGACCGAGGGCCTCGACGAGTGGCCCGGCGCGGTCGAGCCGCTGCAGGCCGAGATCGTGCCCCACATGGGCTGGAACACCGTGGAGGCCCCGGCCGACTCCGAGCTGTTCGCCGGCCTGGACGCGGACGCCCGCTTCTACTTCGTGCACTCCTACGCCGTCCACGACTGGTCCCTGGAGACGCACAACGAGGCCATGCGCGCGCCCAGGGTGACCTGGTCGACGCACGGCAAGCCGTTCGTGGCGGCCGTGGAGAACGGCGCCCTGTGGGCCACGCAGTTCCACCCCGAGAAGTCCGGCGACGCCGGAGCCCAGCTCCTCACCAACTGGATCGGAACCCTGTGAGCAAGCTCGAACTCCTCCCCGCCGTCGATGTCCGGGACGGCCAGGCGGTCCGTCTGGTGCACGGCGAGTCCGGCACGGAGACCTCGTACGGCTCTCCGCTCGAGGCGGCCCTGGCCTGGCAGCGGGCGGGCGCCGAGTGGCTGCACCTGGTGGACCTGGACGCCGCGTTCGGCACCGGCGACAACCGGGCCCTGGTCCGCGAGGTCACGCAGGCGATGGACATCAAGGTGGAGCTGTCCGGCGGCATCCGTGACGACGCCACGCTCGCCGCCGCGCTGGCCACCGGCTGCACCCGCGTCAACCTCGGCACCGCCGCCCTGGAGACCCCGGAGTGGGTCGCCAAGGTCATCGCCGAGCACGGTGACCGGATCGCGGTCGGCCTCGACGTCAAGGGCACCACCCTGCGCGGGCGCGGCTGGACCCGTGACGGGGGCGACCTCTACGAGACGCTGGAGCGGCTCAACGAGGAGGGCTGCGCCCGGTACGTCGTCACCGACATCGCCAAGGACGGCACGCTGCAGGGTCCCAACCTGGAGCTGCTGAAGAACGTGTGCGCGGCGACGGACCGCCCGGTCGTGGCGTCCGGCGGCGTGTCGTCCCTCGACGACCTGCGGGCCATCGCCGAGCTGGTGCCGCTCGGTGTCGAGGGCTCCATCGTCGGGAAGGCGCTCTACGCGAAGGCGTTCACCTTGGAAGAGGCCTTGGAGGCTGTGTCGTCATGACGTCCGAAGCCGTGCGGCGTGTGCAGAGCGGAAGTCCCTGGGAAGAGAGTTTCGGTTTCGCACGTGCCGTCGCGGCGGGAGACCGTGTGCTGGTGGCGGGCACCACGTCCTTCAAGGGACGCGTGCTCTACGGGGAGGGCGACCCCTACGAGCAGGCCAAGGTGGCCTTCACCAGCGCGGTCGAGGCGATCGGTGAGTTCGGGCTCGGTGTGGAGTCCGTGATCCGTACCCGGATGTACCTGACGCATTCGCGGGACGTCGACGAGGTGGGCCGGGCCCACAAGGAGTTCTTCGACGCGGTGCGTCCGGTGTCCACCCTGCTGGTGGTGGAGGGCTTCGTCGACCCGCGCATCCTGGTCGAAGTGGAACTAGAGGCATACAGAGGAGCCGTGGATTCATGACCCTGGCGGTCCGAGTCATCCCCTGCCTGGACGTGGACAACGGCCGGGTCGTCAAGGGCGTCAACTTCCAGAACCTGCGCGACGCGGGCGACCCCGTCGAGATGGCCAAGGTGTACGACGCCGAGGGCGCCGACGAGCTGACGTTCCTGGACATCACCGCCTCGTCGGGCAACCGCGAGACCACCTACGACGTGGTGCGCCGCACCGCCGAGCAGGTGTTCATCCCGCTGACCGTCGGCGGCGGGGTGCGCACGCCCGAGGACGTCGACAAGCTGCTGCGGGCCGGCGCCGACAAGGTGGGCGTCAACACGGCGGCCATCGCCCGCCCGGAGCTGATCAAGGAGATCGCCGAGCGGTTCGGCAGCCAGGTGCTGGTGCTCTCGGTGGACGCCCGGCGCACCCCGTCGGGGACCTTCGAGGTGACGACCCACGGCGGTCGCAAGGGCACCGGCATCGACGCGATCGAGTGGGCGCACCGGGCGGCCGAGCTGGGCGCCGGTGAGATCCTGCTGAACTCGATGGACGCGGACGGCACCAAGGACGGCTACGACCTGGAGATGATCACCGCTGTCCGCAAGCACGTGACGGTCCCCGTCATCGCCTCCGGCGGCGCCGGACGGCTCGCCGACTTCGCGCCGGCCGTCGGGGCGGGCGCGGACGCGGTGCTGGCCGCGTCGGTGTTCCACTTCGGCGACCTGCGGATCGGGGAAGTGAAGCAGGCGCTGCGGGAGGCGGGACACCCCGTGCGGTGACGCCCACAGGCGCGAGGTAAGCCCCGGCCACCTGGTGGCCGGGGCTTACTCATGGAGAGATGAGAAAGAGAAGTTGCGCAAAATAGATTGCGCAATATTTCTTTCGTATCTAGCGTGGGGGCATGACAGGCAAGGAGAGAGACCGCCGCATCACAGACCTGGGCACGCTCAAGGCGCTCGCCCACCCCTTGCGGATGAAGCTGTACCGAGGACTGTCCATCGCCCGCGTGGCGACCGCCTCCCAGCTCGCCGAACAGGTCGACGAGGCCGTCTCCCTGGTCAGCTACCACCTGCGCAAACTCGCCGAGCTCGGCCTCATCGAGGAGGCCGAGCCGCAGAGCGCCGACGGCCGCGAGCGCTGGTGGCAGCCCGCCTCCGACGGCCTGAGCATCCGCGACGAGGACTTCCGCGACGCCCCCGAGAAGGCCGCCGCGCACACCGCCGCCAGCCGGCTCTTCTTCGAGCAGCGCGCCGACATGTACCGCCGCTTCCTCGACGAACGCACCCACTGGGGCGAGGCGTGGAACACCGCCGCCGAGTCCTCCGAGTCGAACCTGCGCCTCACCCCGGCCGAACTCACCGACCTCAACCGCGAACTGCTCGCCCTGATCCGCCGCTACGAGGAGCGGGGCCGGGCCGCCGACGCCACCGGGGACACCGAGGGCCGGGAGAACGTCTCACTGCACACGTACGCGTTCCCGTTCCGGATCTGAGAAGGAGCCCCGCCATGAGCACGGCCCTCGTCCGCACGGCCCCCGGCGTGGAGCGCGCCGCCCACCGGGACCCCAACGTCCTGCGCTGGCTCGGCGGCTTCACCTCGTCCGCGATCGGCGACAACGTCTACTACCTCGCCCTGTCCTGGGCCGCCGTCCAGTCCGGCACACCCGCCCAGGCCGGCCTCGTGACCGCCGTCAGCGCCGTGCCGCGTGCCCTGCTGATGCTCGGCGGGGGAGTGGTCGCCGACCGGTACGGGCCGCGCCGGGTCGTCCTCGGCAGCACCGGGGTGCGCTGCGCGCTCGTCCTCACCGCGGCCGTACTGCTCCTCGCGACCAGCCCGGGCCTGTGGGCGCTCGGCGCGGTGGCGGTGCTCTTCGGGATCGTCGACGCCGTCTTCCTGCCCGCGGCCGGGGCCCTGCCCGCCCGGATCGCCGACCGCGGCCAGCTCACCAGGGTGCAGGGGCTGCGCGGACTGGCCACCCGGCTCGCCACCGTCCTCGGCGGGCCCCTGGGCGGCCTGGGAGTGGTCCTCGGCGGCACCGCCGGCGCGTTCGGCCTGGCCGCGCTGCTGATCGGCGTGTCGCTGCCCCTGCTGCAGACCGTCCGCATGGGCGAACTGCCGCCCGACGACGCGGTGACCGCCCGGCCCGGAGTCCTGGCCGAACTGCGCGACGGCCTGCGCCACATCCGTCACGACCGTGTGCTCCTGCCGCTGGTGGCGGCCATCGCCCTGAGCGACCTCGGCTTCGTCGGCCCCATGAACCTCGGGCTGACCCTGCTCTCCGAGGAACGCGGCTGGGGCTCCTCCGGCATGGGGCTGGTCCTCGCCGGGTTCGGCGTCGGCGCCGGAGCCGCCTCCCTGCTGCTCGCCTGGCGCGGGCGGGTCCCGCACGCGGGACGCGTGCTCGCGGTGGCGACGATCGGCGGGGCCGTCGCGATCGCCGCCCTCGCGCGCGTGCCGTCCGTCGCGGCGGCCGCCGGCGTCGCCCTGTGCATCGGGCTGCTGGGCGGGCTCGGCGGCGCGCTGTCCGGGGCACTGGTGCAGGCACGCGCGGGTGCCGCCTACCTCGGCCGGGTCACCGCCGTCTCCACCCTGGTCAGCTTCGGCGTCGCCCCGCTCACCTTCCCGCTGGTCGGCTGGTCGGTCGAGCTGTGGGGCACCGGCCCCGTCTTCGCCGCCTGCGCGGCCCTGTGCGGCCTGAGCGGCCTCCTCGCGCTCACCGCGAAGCCCCTGCGCCGAGCCGAACTGCCCCGCTGACGTTCACTCCTTCGGCTGAGCCAGCTGCACCAGATTGCCCACCGTGTCGTCGAGTACGGCCGTGACGACCGGGCCCTGCTCCTGCGGACCCTGGGTGAAGTGGACGCCGAGGCCGCGCAGCCGCTCGTACTCCGCCTCGATGTCGTCGACGGAGAACACGATGCACGGCAGCCCCGCCCCCTTCACGGCCGTGCGGTACGGCTCCGCGATCGGGCCCTGCCCGGGCTCCAGCAGGAGCTGCAGGTCCCGCTGGGCGCCCTCGGGCGCGCCGACGGTGACGAACAGGGTGCCGCCGCCCAGATCCATGTGCATACGGGTCTCGAAGCCCAGGACGTCCGTGTAGAACGCGTGGGCCTTCGCGACGTCGTCGACGTACACGCTGGTCATGGCTACTTTGATCACGGGGGTGTGCCCTTCGAGGGGTGGGCTCTTCAGATGCCCAGTTGCTTGCCGCTGTGCAGCTTCTCGATCGCGTCCTCGTCGCCGTCCAGCTCCACCTTCGCGGCGCTCTGGCGGCCGTACAGGAACAGCAGCAGCTCCGACGGCTCCCCGGTGACCGTCACGACCGGGGTGCCGCGCTGGGCGACCACCGTACGGCCGTCCGCGCGGCGCAGCACCAGGCCGGTCGGGGAACCGCGGCCCATCAGACGGGCGGTGCGCTCCAGCCGGGACCACAGGGCGTCCTGGAAGACCGGGTCGAGCTCCCGGGGCGTCCAGTCGGGCTGGGCACGCCGGACGTCCTCGGTGTGCACGTAGAACTCGATCGTGTTGGAGGCCTCGTCGATCTGCTTCAGCTGGAAGGGCGAGAACCTCGGCGGGCCGGTGCGGATGAGCGTGATCAGCTCGTCGTACGGCTTCGCGGCGAACTCCGCCATCACCTTGTCCAGGCGGGAGGCCAGCTGCTTGATCAGGATGCCCCCGGCGGCGTCCGGGCGGCGCTCGCGCACCACCGCGTGCGCGGCCAGATCCTGCGTCTCCCAGCCCTCGCACAGGGTCGGGGCGCCCGGACCGGCGGTCTCCAAGAGGTCGGCGAAAAGGAGCCGTTCACGCTTGGCGAAAGTCGACATGCAGTCAGCCTACGACTACGTAGGAGGTCCGCCCAGTGGACATACTCCCGTCACTGTCAGTTGCGCGCGGCACAATGGCACCCATGACCAGCACGCCCCCGCCCGCCCGTCACCCGACCACCGCCCCTCATCGAGGCGCTTCGCGCCACAGCTCTCCATCCAGTCGCCTGGATCCCGAGATCGCCGCGCGGCTCAAGCGCAGCGCCGACGGGCTCGTCCCCGCCATCGCCCAGCAGTACGACACCGGTGAGGTGCTCATGCTGGGCTGGATGGACGACGAGGCGCTGCACCGCACGCTCACCACCGGCCGCTGCACCTACTGGTCGCGCAGCCGCCAGGAGTACTGGGTCAAGGGCGACACCTCCGGTCACTTCCAGTGGGTCAGGTCCGTCGCCCTCGACTGCGACGCCGACACCCTGCTGGTCAAGGTCGACCAGGTCGGCGCCGCCTGTCACACCGGCGCGCGCACCTGCTTCGACGCCGACGTCCTGCTGAAGGACGGCGCCGATTCCGGCACCTCCGCCTCGGATCAGTAAGGTCTGCCGCCATGGACCTCGAGACGTTCCGCAAGCTGGCCACCGACCGCCGTGTCATCCCGGTCACCCGCAAGCTCCTCGCCGACGGCGACACCCCGGTCGCGCTCTACCGCAAGCTCGCCGCCGAGCGCCCCGGCACCTTCCTGCTGGAGTCCGCGGAGAACGGCCGCTCGTGGTCCCGGTACTCCTTCGTGGGCGTCCGGTCGGCCGCCACGCTGACGGCCCGCGACGGCCAGGCCCACTGGCTCGGCGCCCCGCCGGTCGGCGTCCCCGTCGACGGCGACCCGCTCCAGGCCCTGCGCGCCACCATCGAGGCCCTGCACACCCCGCACCAGGAGGGCCTGCCGCCCTTCACCGGCGGCATGGTCGGCTACCTCGGCTACGACATCGTGCGCCGCCTGGAGAAGATCGGCCCCGGCGAACGCGACGACCTGAAGCTGCCCGAGCTGACCATGCTGCTCACCAGTGACCTCGCCGTCATGGACCACTGGGAGGGCTCGGTCCTGCTGATCGCCAACGCGATCAACCACAACGACCTCGACACCGGCGTCGACGAGGCGCACGCGGACGCGGTGGCCCGTCTCGACGCCATGGAGGCCGACCTCACGCGCGCGGTGGCCCAGCCCCCGGCCGTGCTGCCGCCCTCCGAGCTGCCCGAGTACACCGCGCTGTGGGGCGGCCCCGACTTCCAGGAGGCCGTCGAGGACATCAAGGAGCGCATCCGCGCGGGCGAGGCCTTCCAGGTCGTCCCCTCGCAGCGCTTCGAGACGCCGTGCACGGCGAGCGCGCTGGACGTCTACCGGGTCCTGCGGGCGACGAACCCCTCCCCGTACATGTACCTGTTCCGCTTCGACGGCTTCGACGTCGTGGGCTCGTCCCCCGAGGCCCTGGTCAAGGTCGAGGACGGACAGGCCATGGTCCACCCCATCGCCGGCACCCGGCACCGCGGCGCCACCCCGCAGGAGGACCAGGCCCTCGCCGACGAACTGCTCGCCGACCCCAAGGAGCGTGCCGAGCACCTCATGCTCGTCGACCTGGGCCGCAACGACCTGGGGCGGGTCTGCGAGCCCGGCTCGGTCGAAGTCGTCGACTTCATGTCCATCGAGCGGTACTCGCACGTGATGCACATCGTTTCGACGGTCACCGGCAAGGTCGCGAGCGGTCGCACCGCCTTCGACGTCCTCACCGCCTGCTTCCCCGCGGGCACCCTCTCCGGCGCCCCCAAGCCCCGCGCCATGCAGATCATCGACGAGCTCGAGCCGTCCCGGCGCGGCCTGTACGGCGGCTGCGTGGGCTACCTGGACTTCGCGGGCGACTCCGACACCGCCATCGCCATCCGCACCGCCCTGCTGCGCGACGGCACCGCCTACGTCCAGGCCGGCGCGGGCATCGTCGCCGACTCCGATCCCGTCGCCGAGGACCAGGAGTGCCGCAACAAGGCAGCGGCGGTCCTGCGCGCGGTCCACACGGCCAACCGCCTCGGGAAGTAGGGCCTGGCCGGCCGCATGGTCCGGCGAGCACGGGTGTCGCGGTGCCGCGAGCACCCGTCTTGCGGGACTGTGGGGCGTGGATCTCGCGGGGCATGGGGCGCCGGTCTCGGCGGACATGGGGCGTGAATCACTGAGCCCCGGGTGACGGTTCGCGTGGGGTTCAAGCGATAGTGGACTCCGTGACTGCTGTACCTCACCCCCGTTCCGTATCCGCCGCCTCCGCCCGGGCCGGCCGGCTGAGCCTCGGCATCGCCCTGCTGTTCGGCGCGCTGGGCGCGGCCGTGGCCCTGCTGGCCACCCGGCAGCGCTGGTCGCAGGGCACGGCGACGGTGGCCGGCGGCGCCTTCCCCCTCACCGCCAGGGGCAGCGACGTCACGGGCGTGCCCGCGGCGCTCGCCATAGTGGGCCTCGCCGCGCTCGTCGCCGTCTTCGCCGTCCGCAGGGCCGGCCGCCTCGCGGTCTCCGCCCTCCTCGCGCTCTCCGGCGTCGGCATCGCCGTGGCCGCCCTGACCGGCGCCTCCGACGACTCCGCCCTCGACGAGCAGGCCGCGAAGGCCTCCGGCGACACCTCCGCCACCGTCGCCTCCTTCACCCACACCGCCTGGCCCTACGTCGCGGTCGTCGGCGGAGTCCTGATCCTCCTGGCGGGTCTGCTGGCCCTGCGCTACGGCCGCCAGTGGCCCGCGATGTCCGGCCGCTACGAGCGCGGCGGCGCCCCCGGCCAGCGGCGCGCGGCGCGGCCCGTCGACCCCGAGCGGCCCGAGGAGATCTGGAAGGCCCTGGACCGCGGCGAGGACCCGACGGGCACCGACCCCTCCTGACCTGGATCCGCGTCCGGTTCCCGATGTGGTGAATCAGACGCCGACGGAAGCCACCCCCGCGTCCCGTACGCGTGCGCGTACGGGACAATGGACGACGAGCGTCCGGCTCGGACACACACATAGACAGCAATGAGGAGCAAGTCATGGCGGGCAGCAGCCACGGACACACCCCGGCCGCCTGGACCGGTGTCACCATCGCCTTCATCGGTTTCTGCGTCGCGGGCGCGTTCATGGTGATGGCCCAGCCGCTGGGCTTCTGGGCCGGCATGGTGATCGTGGCCCTCGGCGGTGTCGTCGGCGGTCTGATGCGCGCCGCGGGTCTGGGCCAGCCGAAGGAGGCCCACCCGGTGCACAAGGTGGCCCCGAAGGCGACGGCCGAGCCCGCGAGCGTCGAGGGCTGATCCTCGCCCAGGACTGCGCGTGAGGGGCGGCCGGTGAGCACACCGGCCGCCCCTCACGCGCGTGTGCGGCCCGCGCCGGGCACAATGCGAGGCGTGAACGCCGACACCCGGACCACGACGTCCACGGCCCTGGGACGACTGGCCGTGCCCGCCGGGATCCTCGCCGCCGTCGCCGGGGCCTTCGCCTACGTCGGGACCGTCGACCCCAACGAGCCCGGCCACTACCCGGTCTGCCCCCTGCTGCGCCACACGGGCCTGTACTGCCCCGGCTGCGGCGGCCTGCGCAGCGCGCACGCCTTCGTCCACGGGGATCTCGGGACCGCCCTGCACGACAACGCCCTGGCTGTCGTCGCCTACTTCGGCTTCGCCCTCGTATGGACCGTCTGGGTGATCCGAGCGGCGCGCGGACGCCCCCTGCGGATCGACCTGGGCACGGCCCCCATGTGGACGCTGGGCACGGTGGTGCTGGTCTTCACGGTTGTCCGGAACCTGCCGTTCGGTGGCTGGCTGCACCCTTGATCAACCGTCGAACGTCCAGGTAGTGGGACCGCCGTCCGCTGGATGTGAGGGCTACCCCCTGCTGCGGATACCATCGCAGTGACCATCGTTTTCCACTGGTTGTCCGGAAGGGGGCCGCTCGCGTGAGTGTGCTCGACGAGATCATCGACGGAGTCCGTGCCGACCTCGCGGAGCGGCAGGCGCGCGTCAGCCTCGACGAGCTCAAGGAGCGCGCGGCGAAGGCGCCCGCCGCCAAGGACGGGGTCGCCGCGCTCCGGGGCGACGGCGTCAAGGTGATCTGCGAGGTCAAGCGCTCCAGCCCGTCCAAGGGCGCGCTGGCCGCGATCGCCGATCCGGCCGGCCTGGCCGCCGACTACGAGGCGGGCGGCGCGGCCGTCATCTCCGTCCTCACCGAACAGCGCCGCTTCGGCGGCTCGCTCGCCGACCTGGAGGCCGTCCGCGCCCGGGTCGACATCCCGGTCCTGCGCAAGGACTTCATCGTCACGTCGTACCAGCTGTGGGAGGCCCGCGCGTACGGCGCCGACCTCGCGCTGCTGATCGTGGCCGCCCTCGACCAGCCGGCCCTGGAGTCGCTGATCGAGCGCGCCGTCTCCATCGGCCTCACCCCGCTCGTCGAGGTGCACGACGAGGAGGAGGTCGACCGGGCCGTGGACGCGGGCGCCAAGATCATCGGCGTCAACGCGCGCAACCTGAAGACCCTCGAGGTCGACCGCTCCACCTTCGAGCGGGTCGCCCCCGAGATCCCCGACCACATCGTCAAGGTCGCCGAGTCCGGCGTCCGCGGCCCCCACGACCTCATCGCCTACGCCAACGCCGGCGCCGACGCGGTCCTGGTCGGCGAGTCCCTGGTCACCGGCCGCGACCCCAAGACGGCGGTGGCGGATCTGGTGGCGGCGGGCGAGCATCCCGCACTGCGGCACGGCCGGGGATGATCTCCCGGTAGGCTGACCGACGATGACTCTCACCGTGACGACCGTGGACCGGTACGCCCGCCTCGCGCGCGGCTGCCGCCCGAGGGGCTGCCGAGCCCCGGCGAGGCGTGTCCACGGCCGCCGGGTGCGGTACGTCATCGGAGACGAGCCGGGACAGGTCAACGGACGTCGATGGCAGCGCGCCCCAGAGGGGCGCGGGGCGTCATGTGATGTGCGGCTACCGCCGCGCGTGCGCGACCAGCCACACACGGCCTGAGGTCGTACGACAGGCTCCGCCCCCACGGCGAATCGTGTTCTTCCATCGGCACTCACCGTGAGGTATCCGCATGCCCAGCGATTTCTTCATTCCCGACCCCGAGGGTCAAGTCCCCACCGCCGAAGGCTACTTCGGCGCCTTCGGCGGCAAGTTCATCCCGGAGGCCCTCGTCGCCGCCGTGGACGAGGTCGCCGTCGAGTACGACAAGGCCAAGCACGACCCGGAGTTCGCCCGCGAACTCGACGACCTGCTCGTCCACTACACGGGACGCCCGAGTTCCCTCACCGAGGTCCCCCGCTTCGCCGAACACGCGGGCGGCGCCCGCGTGTTCCTCAAGCGCGAGGACCTCAACCACACCGGCTCCCACAAGATCAACAACGTGCTCGGCCAGGCCCTGCTCACCAGGCGCATGGGCAAGACCCGCGTCATCGCCGAGACCGGCGCGGGCCAGCACGGCGTGGCCACGGCCACCGCCTGCGCCCTGTTCGGGCTCGAGTGCACGATCTACATGGGCGAGATCGACACCCAGCGCCAGGCCCTCAACGTGGCCCGTATGCGCATGCTGGGCGCCGAGGTCGTCGCCGTGAAGTCCGGCAGCCGCACCCTGAAGGACGCCATCAACGAGGCGTTCCGCGACTGGGTCGCCAACGTCGACCACACCCACTACCTGTTCGGCACGGTCGCCGGCCCGCACCCCTTCCCGGCGATGGTCCGCGACTTCCACCGCGTCATCGGCGTCGAGGCCCGCCGCCAGCTCCTGGAGCGCGCCGGACGGCTGCCCGACGCGGCGGTCGCCTGCGTCGGCGGCGGCTCCAACGCCATCGGCCTGTTCCACGCCTTCATCCCGGACGCCTCCGTCCGGCTGATCGGCTGCGAACCGGCCGGACACGGTGTGGAGACCGGCGAGCACGCGGCCACCCTCACCGCCGGCGAGCCCGGCATCCTGCACGGCTCCCGCTCCTACGTCCTCCAGGACGACGAGGGCCAGATCACCGAGCCGTACTCCATCTCGGCGGGTCTGGACTACCCGGGCATCGGCCCCGAGCACTCCTACCTCAAGGACAGTGGCCGCGGCGAGTACCGCGCGGTCACCGATGACGCGGCCATGCAGGCGCTGCGCCTACTGTCGCGCACCGAGGGCATCATCCCGGCCATCGAGTCGGCGCACGCCCTCGCCGGTGCCCTGGAGGTCGGCAGGGAACTGGGCAAGGACGGCCTGATCGTCGTCAACCTGTCCGGCCGCGGCGACAAGGACATGGACACGGCGGCCCGCTACTTCGGGCTGTACGACACCGACGCCGAGGTCGCGGCCAACGCGGCCGACACCGCCGAGATCGAGGGGGACGCCAAGTGAGCGGGAACATTCAGCTGCTGTCGGACACCCTCGCCGCCGCCAAGGCCGAGGGCCGTTCCGCCCTCATCGCCTACCTCCCGGCCGGGTTCCCGACCGTGGACGGCGGCATCGAGGCGATCAAGGCCGTCTTCGACGGCGGCGCGGACGTCGTCGAGGTCGGTCTGCCGCACAGCGACCCCGTCCTCGACGGCCCGGTCATCCAGACCGCCGACGACATCGCCCTGCGCGGCGGGGTGCGGATCGCGGACGTCATGCGCACGGTCCGCGAGGCCTTCGAGGCCACCGGGAAGCCGGTGCTCGTCATGACGTACTGGAACCCCATCGACCGCTACGGCGTCGAGCGCTTCACCGCCGAGCTGGCCGAGGCGGGCGGCGCCGGCTGCATCCTGCCCGACCTGCCGGTGCAGGAGTCGGCGCTGTGGAGGGAGCACGCCGAGAAGCACGGCCTCGCGACGATCTTCGTCGTGGCGCCCAGCAGCAAGGACGAGCGGCTCGCGCAGATCACCGCGGCGGGCAGCGGCTTCGTCTACGCCGCCTCGCTCATGGGGGTCACCGGCACCCGTGAGTCGGTCGGCGCGCAGGCCCAGGACCTGGTCGAGCGCACCCGTGCCACCGGCACCGAGCTGCCCGTCTGCGTCGGCCTCGGCGTCTCCGACGCCCAGCAGGCCGCCGAGGTGGCCGGCTTCGCCGACGGCGTGATCGTCGGCTCGGCCTTCGTCAAGCGGATGCTGGACGCCCCGGACGACGCCGCCGGTGTCGAGGCGGTCCGCGTCCTCGCGGGCGAGCTGGCGAAGGGCGTGCGCCGAACGGCGTAACGGATTACGCGGTCTCACTCGAAGGGGTGGACCTGGGACCGGGGAGGCGCAATGCGCCTCCCCGGTTCGTTCTGGGGGTGTGAGCGAGAAGAATCGTGAGGGAAAGCGCACCGCCCGGGAGCGGCTGGCGGTGGAGCGCGAGAAGCAGAAGGCCGCCGATCGGCGGCGGCGCACACTGATCGTCGGCGCGAGCGTCGTCTGCGTGCTGGGTCTGGCCGCGGTGATCGGCGTCCTCGCCGCGAACTCCGGCAAGGACGAGGACAGCGCCAAGTCCGGCCCGGTCGTGGCGCCCTCGGGGGCCCAGGGCAAGGACGCCCTGGCGATCCCGGTCGGCAAGGACGACGCCAAGTCCACGCTCACGGTGTGGGAGGACTTCCGCTGCCCGGCCTGCAAGGCCTTCGAGACGGCGTACCGGCCGACGATCCACGAGCTGACGGACGCCGGGAAGCTGAGGGTCGAATACCACCTGGCCACCCTCATCGACGGCAACATGGGCGGCAGCGGCTCCCGCAACGCGGCCAACGCGGCGGCCTGCGCCCAGGACGTCGGAAAGTTCACCGCGTACCACGACGTGCTGTACGACAACCAGCCGGAGGAGAGGGACGACGCCTTCAGCGAGAACAGCAAGCTGATCGAACTGGCGGGCAAGGTCGACGGCCTCGACACGCCGGCGTTCCGCGCCTGTGTCGAGAAGGGCACGCACAACAGCTGGGTGGTGAAGTCCAACCAGGCCTTCCAGAGCGGCGGCTTCGGCGGCACACCGACCGTGCTGCTCAACGGCAAGAACATCTACCAGGACCGGACGATGACGCCGGCGAAGCTCAAGCAGATGGTCGAGGAGGCCAACCAAGGGTGAGCCTTTCTCACCGGCCCGTTATGGAGCCGTAGCCGGGCTGCCTGCCGTGGGCCCGGTGCGGCAGGGTAGCGTCGGACCTGCCATGGAACTTGCCTACATTCCCAGCCCGTCGCGCGGGGTGCTGTACCTCGGCCCCATTCCGCTGCGCGGCTACGCGTTCTGCATCATCATCGGCGTCTTCGTCGCGGTCTGGCTCGGCAACAAGCGCTGGCTCGCCCGGGGCGGGCGTGCCGGCACGGTGGCCGACATCGCGGTCTGGGCGGTGCCGTTCGGACTGGTCGGCGGCCGGCTCTACCACGTCATCACGGACTACGAGCTGTACTTCACCGAGGGCCGTGACTGGGTCGACGCCTTCAAGGTGTGGGAGGGCGGCCTCGGGATCTGGGGCGCGATCTCCCTCGGTGCGGTCGGTGCGTGGATCGGCTGTCGCCGCCGAGGTATCGCACTGCCCGCGTACGCCGACGCCATCGCTCCCGGTATCGCCCTCGCGCAGGCCATCGGCCGCTGGGGCAACTGGTTCAACCAGGAGTTGTACGGCAAGCCGACCGACCTGCCCTGGGCCCTGCACGTCACCTCCTCGGCGGACGGCCGGGTGCCGGGCTACTACCACCCGACGTTCCTGTACGAGTCGTTGTGGTGCATCGGCGTCGCCCTCCTCGTGATCTGGGCGGACCGCCGCTTCAAGCTGGGGCACGGCCGGGCGTTCGCGCTGTATGTCGCCGCGTACTGCGCGGGGCGCGGCTGGATCGAGTACATGCGCATCGACGACGCCCACCACATCCTCGGCGTCCGGCTCAACGTCTGGACCGCGATCATCGTGGGTCTGCTCGCCGTGACCTACATCGTGGTGTCGGCGAAGAAGCGGCCGGGCCGGGAAGAGGTCGTGGAGCCTCTTGCCTCCGGCGGTGAGGCCGAGGCCGACGGTGAGGGCAAGTCGGAGGACGAGCCCGAGGCTGAGGCGAAGGACGAGGCGAAGGACGAGGCCGCGGCTGACGCCGAGACCTCGGAGACCGAGGCTGAGACCAAGGCCGAGGCTGAGACCAAGGCCGAGGACGAGACCAAGGCCGAGGACGAGACCAAGGCCGAGGACGAGACCGAGGCCGAGGACGACACGGACGACACGGACAAGGTCAAGGACGAGGCCGAGTCGGCGGGGAAGAAGAGCTGACGGCCGGTTCCACCGGTTCTACGACGACGAGGGCGCCCGGACAACCCGGGCGCCCTCGTCGTCGGACAGGAGCTAGGTGCGGCGGGCCAGGGACAGGGTGCGTTGGGCCGCTGCCACCACCGCCGCGTCGATGAAGCGGCCGTCCGGGAGTGCCTGGGCGCCCTGTTCCGTCACCGCTGCCTTGACGATCGTCTCGGCCTCGTCCAGTTCCTGCTCGGTGGGCAGGTAGGCGCGTTCGATGATGGGGAGCTGACGGGGGTGGATGGCGGCGCGGCCCAGGAAGCCGAGGGCGCGGCCGTGGGCGCAGGAGGCCGCGAGGCCGTTCAGGTCCCGGGTGTCGGGGTGGACGGACTGCGACGGCGGCGCGAGACCCGCGGCCCGGGCGGCGACGACCACCCGGGAGCGGGACCAGTCGAGGCCCGCGTCGTTGCGGATGCCCAGGTCGGCGCGGAGGTCGGCCTCACCGAGGGTGATGCCCCGCAGGGCCGGGTGCGCCGAGGCGATGGCGTAGGCGTGTTCGATGCCGAGGGCGGTCTCCAGCAGGGCGTAGAGCGGGGGCGCGCCGCCTTCGGCCGGGGCGGTGGCCTCGGCGATACGGGTGATCTGGTGCGGGGCCGTCACCTTCGGCAGCCGCAGTCCCCTGACGCCGGGCAGGGCGGCCACCGCCTGGAGGTCGGCGGCGGCGAGCGGGCCGTCGAGGGCGTTCACCCGGACGTGGACCGGAACCGGCTGGGATTCGGAGAGACGCTCGGCGGTGGCCTTGCGGGCGTAGGCCTTGCGGTCCGGGGCGACCGCGTCCTCCAGGTCGATGATGACGACGTCGGCGCCCGACGCGAGGGCCTTGGTGACGGTGTGGGGGCGGTCACCGGGGGCGTACAGCCAGGTGAGGGGCGTCGGCGGGGTCACAGGGCTCCCTCCTCGCGGAGGGCGGACAGGTCGGCCGCGGTCAGGCCCAGTTCCGTCAGGACCTCGTCCGTGTCGGCGCCGTGCGGGCGGCCGGTCCAGCGGATCGCGCCGGGGGTGGCGGAGAGGCGGAAGAGGACGTTCTGCATGCGGATGCGGCCCAGTTCGGGGTCGTCGACGGCGGTGACCGTGCCGAGGGCCTGGTACTGGGGGTCGGCCAGCACGTCCCGTACGTCCTGGATGGGGGCGACCGCGGCCTCCGCCTTCTCGAACGCGGCGAGCACCTCGGTGCGGGTGCGGGCGGCGATCCAGGTGCCGACCGCCGCGTCGAGGACGTCGGCGTGGGCGGCCCGCTCGGCGCCCGTCGCGAACCACGGTTCCTCGATCAGGTCCGGGCGGCCGACCAGGCACATCACGCGTTCCGCGATCGACTGGGCCGAGGTGGAGACCGCGACCCAGGTGCCGTCGGCGGTGCGGTAGGTGTTGCGCGGGGCGTTGTTGGCGGAGCGGTTGCCGGTGCGCTCCTGGACGTATCCCAGCTGGTCGTACCAGAGGGGCTGCGGGCCGAGGACCGCCAGCATCGGCTCGATGATCGCCATGTCGACGACCTGGCCCTCGCCGGTGCGCTCGCGGGCGGCGAGGGCGGTCATGACGGCGTAGGCCGTGGTCAGGCCCGTGATGGAGTCGGCGAGCCCGAACGGCGGGAGCGTCGGGGGCGCGTCCGGCTCACCGGTGATCGCGGCGAAGCCGCTCATCGCCTCGGCGAGGGTGCCGAAGCCGGGGCGGTGCGCGTACGGGCCGAACTGGCCGAAGGCGGTGACCCGGGTGAGGATCAGCCGGGGATTGACGGCGGAGAGCTCCTCCCACCCGAGGTCCCATTTCTCCAGGGTGCCCGGGCGGAAGTTCTCGATGATCACGTCTGCGGTGGCGGCGAGGCGCAGGAGGGTGGCGCGGCCGCCGGGGGTGGAGAGGTTCAGGGTGATCGTGCGCTTGTTGCGGCCGAGGAGCTTCCACCACAGGCCGATGCCGTCCTTGGCCGGGCCGTGGCCCCGGGAGGGGTCGGGTTTCGTGGGGTGCTCGACCTTGACGACCTCCGCGCCGAAGTCGCCGAGCAGGGTGGCGGCGAGAGGGCCGGCGAAGAGGGTCGCGAGGTCGAGGACGCGCAGACCGTCGAGGGGGGTGGTCGCCGTCATGACGTGTACTGCTTCTCGATCTCGGAGCGGTACGGCATCGACGCCGACGCGCCGGGGCGCTGGACGGAGAGCGCGGCCGCCGCGGCCGCCCAGGCCAGGGCCTCCCGTACGGGGCGTTCCTCGCCGAGGGCCACCGCCAGGGCGCCGACGAAGGTGTCGCCCGCGCCGGTGGAGTCGACGGCGGTGACCTGCGGGGCCGGGACGGTGAGGGGTGCGGTGCCGCGTGCCGCGTGGAGGCTGCCGGCCGCGCCGAGTGTGATGACGACCTCCGGGACGCTGTCCAGGAGCGCGGCGGCCGCCTCGTGGGGGTCCGTGCGCCCGGTGAGGGTGGCGGCCTCGTGCTCGTTGGGCACCAACAGGTCGGTGGCGGCGAGGAGTTCGGGTGGGAGGGGTTGGGCGGGGGCCGGCGTGAGGATCGTACGGACGCCGTGGGCGCGGGCCGCCCGGGCGCCCGCCACGACGGCGGGCAGGGGGATCTCCAGCTGGAGGAGGAGGGCGTCCGCGGAGGCGATGAGGCCCTCGTCGCCGGGGGCGAGATGGTCGACGGTGCCGTTCGCGCCGGGGACGACGACGATCGCGTTGCCGCCCTCGGCGTCCACGACGATGTGCGCGGTGCCGGAGGGGGCCTCGACCGTGCGGAGGTGGTCGGTGTTCACCCCGGAGTGTTCGAGTGAGGAGCGCAGACGGGCGCCGAAGGAGTCGTTGCCGACCGCGCCGATCATCGAGACGGTGCCTCCGGCGTGGGCGGCGGCGATCGCCTGGTTGGCGCCCTTGCCGCCGGGGATCGTACGGAACTGCCGTCCCGTCACGGTCTCCCCGCGCTGTGGGGCCTTCTCGACATAGGCGACGAGGTCCATGTTCGTGCTGCCGAGCACGACGATGTCGGTCATGGGCGGGATGCCTCCCGGTGGGTGAGGGACCAGGTGAGGTGGGCGAGGGTGTCGAAGCCGGTGCCGTCGAAACCGGCGACGGAGGTGGCGAGGCGGTTGTGGAGGGGGGCCGTCCAGCGGGTGGGCAGGGCGGTGGAAGTGCCGGCCGCGGCCCCGGCGAGGAGGCCGGCGATGCTGCCCGCCGTCGCGCCGTTGGAGTCGGTGTCCCAGCCGCCGGACACCGCACGGCAGATGGAGGCGGTGAAGTCGCCGTTCGCGTGGGTGAGGGCGGCGGCGATCAGGGCGGTGTTGGGGATCGCGTGGACCCAGTGCAGGTCCTTGTGGGTGGTGTGGAGTTCGTCGACGACCGTGTCGAAGTCCTCGTGGGTCTCGGCCAGTTCGACGGCGTGGGTGATGGCCCGGGCGAGGCGCGAGCGGGGTGGGACCACTGTCAGGCCGGTGCTCAGGCACGCGTGGATGTCGTGGGTGCCGGTCGTGGCCGTGGCGATGGTGGCGGCCGTGAACATCGCCGCGTAGACGCCGTTGGCGGTGTGGGTGAGGGTGGCGTCGCGGTGGGCCTGTTCGGCCGCGGCGGCCGGGTCGCCGGGGTTGGTCCAGCCGTGGACGTCGGCGCGGATGAGGGCGCCGATCCACTCGCGGAAGGGGTTGCGGTGGCGGGCGGTGTGTGGGGGTTCGATGCCGGAGAGGAGGTTTCTGTAGGCGACGCGTTCGGCGGTGAAGGTGCGGCCGGCCGGGAGTTCGTCGAGCCAGAGTTTCGCCACGTCGGTGGTGGTGAAGGCGCGGCCGTGGCGCCTGAGCAGGAGGAGGTTGAGGAGGGGGTAGTTGAGGTCGTCGTCCTCGGGCATGCCGTTGATGTTCTCGGCGAGGGAGGTTTTCGCCGAGCGGCGGTTCCAGGGGTGCTCCTCGAGGAGGTCGGGGGGGACTCCTTGCGCTGTGAAGTAGGTGTCCAGGGGCCAGTTGCCGGTGGACTTGGCGAGGTTGCGGATGGCGTCGAGGGGGAGCTTCTCCACGGGTTTGCCCAGGAGGCAGCCGACTGCTCGGCCGAGCCAGGCTGTTTCGAGGGCGGCCTGGGCGGGGGCTGGGCGGGGGTGGGTTTCGCTTGCCCGCGCTTGCGGGGTGCCGCCTGCGCCCACCCTCCCCCACTCTCGGCTTCGCTCGAGCGGGGGGACCCCCATCGCCCCAGCGGCACGATTGCCCGCAGGGATACCGGGCGAAGTGCAGCTGCGGCGGATGCCGGCCAGGTCTGTCGGCTCGTCTTCCGCCAACCTGCTCGGCAAGTCGGCCAGTTCGTCCAGCAGGTCTTCTGCCAGCTGGCGCAGGTAGCGGGAGGGGCGGTCGGGGGAGGCTCCTGCTCGGTCCGGGGCCTCTGAGCCGCCTGCCGCTTTCCAGCGGGTTGCGATGGCCCAGGGTTCTCGGCCGTCCTCGATGGCCTGGCGGAGTTCGTGGCCGATGAGGTCTTCCGGCTGGACCCAGGTCAGGCGGAGCATCCTGGACCTCCGAGCAAGGTGGTGAAGGCCGTTTCGTGGGAGCGGTGTCTGCGGACGTCCTTCTCGAAGATCTCGCGGGTGACCTCCGCCAGGGTGCGGGCCGGTTCCCAGAGGTCGAGGCGGCTGGCCTCCGCGACCTGTTTCGACCAGTCGTCGGGGATCGGAGAGCCCAGGGCACCGGCGATCGCGCCCGCCATCGTCGCGATCGAGTCGCAGTCCCGGCCGTAGTTCACCGCGCCGAGGACCGCGTGCCGGTAGTCGCCGTTCGCCACCAGCAACATGCCCAGGGCGACGGGGAGTTCCTCGATCGCGTGCAGACGGGACGGGCGGCGGGCGCCGAGGGAGGGCTGCCGGTAGTCGGGGCCCACCGTGTCGTACGGGGCGACCGCCTCGCGGAGGGGGAGCAGCGCCGACTCGAAGTCCCGGTGGCGGGAGGCCTCTTCGCAGACCTTCTCGATCGCCTCGCGGGTGCCGTCCTTGGCCAGGGACAGGCAGGTCGTCACGACCGAGTCCGGTGTCGCGGCCGGAGCGCAGGCCGCTGCCACCGCCGCCGCGAAGACGCCCGCCGCCTCACGGCCGTACGAGGACTGGTGGGCGCCCGCGATGTCCAGAGCCTCGGCGTACGCGCCCTCCGGGTGGGCCGCGTTGACCAGGCCGACCGGGGCCATGTACATCGCCGCGCCGCAGTTGACGATGTTGCCGACGCCGGCTTCCCGGGGGTCGGCATGGCCGTAGTGGAGGCGGGTGACCAGCCATTTCTCCGCGAGGAAGAGGCGGTGGAGGGGGAGGGCCTCGGCTTCCAGTTCCGGGATCCAGCGGGGGGTCGTCATCAGGTCCGGCACCAGGTGGTCCGTGATCGCGTAGGCGTCCAGGTGGTCGCGGACCTCGGCGTAGACCCTGATCAGCGCGTGCGTCATCAAGGTGTCGTCGGTGACGTGGCCGTCGCCCTTGTGGTACGGGGCGATCGGGCGGGCGGTGCGCCAGGCGTCGCCGTTCCAGGGGCCGACGATGCCGTGGACGCGGCCGCCGTGGCGCTCGACGATCCGGTCCGGGGAGTAGCCCTCGACGGGGCCGCCGAGGGCGTCGCCGACCGCCGCGCCCACGAGGGCTCCGGTGATCCGGTCTTCGAGACTGCTTTCTGATCCTTTGGAATCTTTGGGCGTCATGCCCCGAATCATCCTCCTGGTGGCGCCGGTTGTGTGGCTTCCAGGAGTTCGGCGAGTTCCACGAGGTCGGTGCCGGTGAGGCGGGGGAGGACACAGCCGGAGAGGACACGGCAGGTGTCCCGCCAGGCGGCGGGGATGCCGGCTCCGCCGCCCAGGGCGCCGGTCAGTGCCCCGGCCAGCGCGGGGGCCGAGTCCGCGACGCGGGACAGGCAGGCCGCCGCCGGCACCGCTTCGGAGATACGGCCGTGCGAGGCCCTGACCAGGGCCAGGGCCACCGGGACGGTTTCCGCGGCCGCGATGCCGTAGCTGTAGACGTGGTCGACGATCTGGTGTTCCAGGAGGGGGATGAGAGCGAAGGCGCTCTCTGCTTCCTGGGCGAGTTCGAGCGCGTGGCGGGCGTTGCGGCCGATCTCGGTGTGCTCGGGGAGTTCGGCGAGGGCCGCGGTCACACAGGCCTCGGGGGTCGCGCCGGCCAGGGCCAGGGCGAGGGCCGCGGCCATCGCGCGGGCGCCGTGCACGCCGTCGCCGTCCTGGGTGTAGCGGGCGTCGAACTCGGCCAGTTCGGCGGCGAGTCGGGGGTTGCCGGGGTGGGCGACGGCGAGTACGCAGGCGCGTACGCAGGCGGCGTCGTCGAAGTAGTGCGGGTTGTCGTGGCCGGTGGCGGGGGGCCGTAGACCTGTGGCGAGGTTGCCCAGGCCGGCCCGGACGGAGATGCGGGCGCGCAGGGGCAGGACGGCGGACTCGATCTCGGGGGCGCGGTCCGCTGCGGCGGCGACCTCGCTGGCGATCGCGTTCCAGGTGAGGTCGATGGCTGCGCGCATACGGCGCTCTCGGCTGAGGTCGCCGAGGGCGGTGTCGTCGCCGGCCCGCAGGACCGCCTCCGCCGCGAACGCCGCCCACTCGGCGTCGTCGGAGGGGCCGAGGCGCAGGGGTTCGGGGGGTTGGTTGAGGGCGATGGGGACGGGGAGGGTGGTGGTGGCGTTCTGCTCGGCGAAGGTGTCCAGTTCGCGGGTGAGGCGGCGGGTCCACTCGGGCATGCGGGCGGCGCGGTGCCGCGCGGCGGGCCAGCCTGCGGCGTCGCCTGCGGCGAGGCCGAGGAGGAGACCGTGGACTCGGGCCTCGGCCCGTCGTCTCCCACCCGCACCACCCGTGCCGGGTTCGTCGTCGGGTGCGGGTGCGGGTGCGGGTGCGGGTGCGAGGGGAGGCGGGGTGGTGGTGCGGGTTTCGTCGTGGGGCGCGGGGGGTTCCAGTGTGGTGTTTTCGCTGTTGTCGGGTGCGGGGGTGCGTGGTCCCGGTGAGGGGTTCTTGTCGTGCTCGGGATTGGGTGCTGAGGTGTACGGCTCCGTTGTGGCCGTTCCGGTTGGTGTTCCCTCGTCCCACGGGCCGGGCGGTCTCATGCGGGTACCTCCGTCTCGTCGTTGTGGTGACCGCGGTGCAGGAGGTCCGCGACTGATTCCGGTACGACCAGGCCCTCGCCCCACTTGCCGCAGTCGTCGGGGACCAGGAGTTCCGCCACGTCGAGGATGTGGTGGCCGGCCATGGAGGGCAGGCAGGTGCCCCGGGCCGGCCCGATCGCCGCGGCCCAGGCCGTCGGGACGGCCGAGGCGCCCTGGGTGGCGCCGGCCAGCGCGCCCGCCACCGCCGCTGTGGTGTCGGCGTCGCGGCCCATGTTCACGGCGGTGAGGACGGCTTCCGGGAAGTCGCCGTCCGCCGCCGCGTAGGCGCCGAAGGCGAGGGCCACGGCCTCGGGGGCGAGGTCGGTCCAGGGGTAGCCGCCGATGACGACGGCGGAGCGGACCGCGCGTTCGCCCCGGTGGGCGACGGCCACCGCCCGGCGCAGGGAGCGTGCCGTCCAGGAGTCCTCCGGGACCACGGCGAGGGCGGAGGCGACCACGGCGATCGGGGGCGCGCCCGCCATCGCCGCCGCCACGCCCGCCGCGACCGCCTGGCCGCCGTAGATGCCCTCGCCGTCGTGGCTGACCGAGCCGTCGATGGCGACCAGGCGGGCCGCCTCGGCGGGGCGGCCCGCCGCGAAGACGCCGAAGGGGGCCGCCCGCATGGCCAGTCCGTCGCTCCAGGCGTGGCGGTGCTGGGCCGAGATGGGGGCGGCCAGGCCCCGGCGGAGGTTCTCCAGCGTGCCGCGTTCGCTGAAGCCGGCGCCTCGGAAGGGACCCTCGTCGCGGTCGGCGATCCACTCGTGCCAGGCCGCCTCGACGTGGGCCTGGGTGAGGGCCGAGCCGTGCCGGGCCAGCAGCAGGCCCGAGAAGATCGTGTACTCGGTGTCGTCCGTGCCGGCCGGCTTGTCGGTGACGTAGCCCGTGATGCGGCCCCAACGGGCGCGGATCTCGGACGGCTTCATGTTCTCGGCCGGTGCGCCCAGGGCGTCTCCGACGGCGAGGCCGAGCAGGGCGCCGCGGGCTCTTTCACGGATCGTTGCCATGGGCGGCCTCTCCTCCGGGGGCTCCGCGACGGCGCGGAACCGTTTGCGGATGTGTCCCACCATCGGCGGTTGACCCGAGCCTCAAACCCCCTCATGTCACCCGGTCGACATTTGTGCACTCTCTCGATCGAATGAGCGCTCGAAGGCAAAACTGCAGGTTAGCCCAGCCTTTCCTTCCTGGCGGAGGGGAATGGAGGGGCGTACTTTGGTGTTGTCGGAAATTAGATCCTGTCCAAAGTTTGCTTTGCCTTACCTGCTCTGGGGGACTCCATGGCCATCATCGACGTCGAGGCGCCGCTCCATGAGGCGCACCGCGACAACCACACGCACCGCGATGTGAACGGCGGCTGGCTGCGCCCCGCCGTCTTCGGTGCGATGGACGGCCTCGTCTCCAACCTCGCTCTGATGACCGGTGTCGCCGGTGGATCCGTGGGTCAGCAGACCATCGTGCTGACCGGCCTCGCGGGGCTGGCCGCCGGTGCCTTCTCCATGGCCGCCGGTGAGTACACCTCCGTCGCCTCGCAGCGCGAGCTCGTCGAGGCTGAGCTGGACGTCGAGCGGCGGGAGCTCAGGAAGCACCCGAAGGACGAGGAGGCCGAGCTCGCCGCGCTGTACATGGCGCGGGGCGTCGACGCCGGGCTCGCCCGGCAGGTCGCCAAGCAGCTCTCCCGTGATCCCGAGCAGGCCCTGGAGATCCACGCCCGTGAGGAACTGGGCATCGACCCCACCGACCTGCCCTCGCCGCTGGTCGCCGCGGTGTCGAGCTTCGGTTCGTTCGCGCTGGGCGCGCTGCTGCCCGTACTGCCGTATCTGCTCGGGGCGAGCGCGCTGTGGCCGGCCGTGCTGCTGGCGCTGTTCGGGCTGTTCGCGTGCGGGGCCGTCGTGGCCCGGGTGACCGCGCGGACCTGGTGGTACAGCGGGCTGCGGCAGCTCGCGCTCGGAGGGGCCGCGGCCGGTGTGACGTACGCCCTGGGTACTTTGTTCGGAACGGCCGTAGGATAGTAGGACTGCTACTTATGCGTTGGGCCGCATAAGTAGCCGTTACTGACTGGTTTCGAGTGCTTAACCAGTGGGCATGAGCCGTAAGCGCTGTGGGCAATGACGCCTGCGGTTCACTCGCGGGGTGGGCGACGACGCCTGCTCCGCCGTCCGGACCGGCGGACACCGATCTGATCGATCTCGTCCCGTTCGGTCCCCCCATACTTTTCAGCCACGCGCGCGGTACCCCTTTCGCCTGCCCGTGGCGTCCGCATGTTGGAACGGAGTATCCGGTTCCCGAGAACCGCTCCATCATGTAACCTGCACGAAATTTTGCGCACACGCAGAGGGCCAACGTCGTCCCTCGGCACGCCAGATATGCCACTTGAGACGACGACGGGAGAGCCGATGCGTACGCCGCGCCAGCCGTCCCAGCATTCCGCGAATGGCCAGAACTGGTCCTTCATGGATGCTCGCCCTGCTGCGCAGGGTATGTACGACCCCCGCAACGAGCGCGACGCCTGCGGCGTCGGCTTCGTGGCCACCCTCACCGGTGAGGCGAGCCACACGCTGGTCGAGCAGGCGCTGACCGTTCTGCGCAACCTCGAGCACCGCGGCGCCACCGGCTCCGAGCCGGACTCCGGCGACGGCGCGGGCATCCTCACCCAGGTCCCCGACGCGTTCTTCCGCGAGGTGGCCGGATTCGAGCTGCCCGAGGCCGGCTCCTACGCCGTCGGTATCGCCTTCCTCCCCGAGGACGGCATCCAGGACGCCGTCTCGCAGATCGAGACGATCGCCGCCGACGAGGGCCTCACCGTCCTCGGCTGGCGCGAGGTTCCCGTCGCCCCCGAGCTGCTCGGCGCCACCGCCCGCTCCACGATGCCCGCCTTCCGCCAGGTCTTCGTGGCGGACGGTTCCAGCCAGGGCATCGCCCTCGACCGCAAGGCGTTCGTGCTGCGCAAGCGCGCCGAGCGCGAGGCCGGCGTGTACTTCCCGTCGCTCTCCGCCCGCACGATCGTCTACAAGGGCATGCTGACCACCGGCCAGCTCGAGCCCTTCTTCCCGGACCTGTCCGACCGCCGCTTCGCCTCGGCCGTGTCGCTCGTCCACTCGCGCTTCTCCACGAACACCTTCCCGTCGTGGCCGCTCGCGCACCCGTACCGCTTCGTCGCGCACAACGGTGAGATCAACACCGTCAAGGGCAACCGCAACTGGATGCGCGCCCGCGAGTCCCAGCTGGTCTCCGACCTGTTCGGTCCCCAGGAGAAGCTGGAGCGGATCTTCCCGATCGCCACGCCGGACGCCTCCGACTCGGCGTCCTTCGACGAGGTCCTGGAGCTGCTCCACCTCGGTGGCCGCTCCCTGCCGCACTCCGTGCTGATGATGATCCCGGAGGCGTGGGAGAACCACGACTCCATGGAGCCGGCCCGGCGTGCCTTCTACCAGTTCCACTCCACGATGATGGAGCCCTGGGACGGTCCGGCCTGTGTCACCTTCACCGACGGCACCCAGGTCGGCGCGGTCCTCGACCGCAACGGTCTGCGCCCCGGCCGCTACTGGGTCACCGACGACGGCCTCGTCGTCCTCGGCTCCGAGGTCGGCGTCCTCGACATCGACCCCGCCAAGGTCGTCCGCAAGGGCCGCCTGCAGCCCGGCAAGATGTTCCTCGTCGACACCGCCGAGCACCGCATCATCGAGGACGACGAGATCAAGGCGCAGCTCGCCGCCGCGGCCCCGTACGCCGAGTGGCTGGAGGCCGGCGAGATCGAGCTGGGCGACCTGCCCGAGCGCGAGCACATCGTGCACACCCACGCCTCGGTCACCCGCCGCCAGCAGACCTTCGGCTACACCGAGGAGGAGCTGCGCGTCATCCTCGCGCCGATGGCCAAGGCCGGCGCCGAGCCGATCGGCTCGATGGGCACCGACTCGCCGATCGCCGCGCTGTCCTCGCGCCCGCGTCTGCTCTTCGACTACTTCACCCAGCTGTTCGCGCAGGTCACCAACCCGCCGCTGGACGCGATCCGCGAGGAGCTGGTCACCTCCCTGCGCTCGTCGCTGGGCCCCGAGGGCAACCTGCTGGAGCCCACGGCCGCCTCCTGTCGCACGGTCACCCTGCCCTTCCCGGTGATCGACAACGACGAGCTGGCCAAGCTCATCCACATCAACGCCGACGGCGACATGCCCGGCTTCAAGGCCGCGACCCTCTCCGGTCTGTACCGGGTGCACGGCGGCGGTGACGCCCTCGCCGCGCGCATCGAGGAGATCTGCGCCGAGGCCGACGCCGCCATCGACAACGGCGCCCGGCTGATCGTCCTGTCGGACCGTCACTCGGACGCCGAGCACGCGCCGATCCCGTCGCTGCTGCTCACCGCGGCCGTCCACCACCACCTCATCCGCACCAAGCAGCGCACCGAGGTGGGCCTGCTGGTCGAGGCCGGGGACGTGCGCGAGGTCCACCACGTCGCCCTGCTGATCGGCTTCGGCGCCGCCGCCGTCAACCCGTACCTGGCGATGGAGTCCGTCGAGGACCTGGTCCGCGCCGGCACGTTCCTGTCGGACATCGAGCCCGAGAAGGCCATCCGCAACCTGATCTACGCGCTCGGCAAGGGCGTCCTGAAGGTCATGTCCAAGATGGGCATCTCGACCGTCGCCTCCTACCGCGGCGCCCAGGTCTTCGAGGCCGTCGGTCTCGACGACGCGTTCGTCGAGAAGTACTTCAACGGCACGGCCACCAAGATCGGCGGTGTCGGCATCGACGTCGTCGCCAAGGAGGTCGCCGCCCGCCACGCCAAGGCGTACCCGGCGTCCGGCATCGCGCCGGCCCACCGCGCGCTGGAGATCGGCGGCGAGTACCAGTGGCGCCGCGAGGGCGAGCCGCACCTGTTCGACCCGGAGACGGTCTTCCGCCTCCAGCACTCGACGCGTGCCAACCGCTTCGACATCTTCAAGAAGTACACGGACCGGGTGAACGAGCAGTCCGAGCGGCTGATGACCCTCCGCGGGCTCTTCGGCTTCAAGTCGGACCGCCCGTCGATCTCCGTCGACGAGGTCGAGCCGGTCTCCGAGATCGTCAAGCGCTTCTCCACCGGCGCCATGTCGTACGGCTCCATCTCCAAGGAGGCGCACGAAACCCTCGCCATCGCCATGAACCAGCTGGGCGGCAAGTCCAACACCGGTGAGGGCGGCGAGGACCCGGAGCGCCTGTACGACCCGGCGCGCCGCTCCGCGATCAAGCAGGTCGCCTCCGGCCGCTTCGGCGTGACGAGCGAGTACCTGGTCAACGCGGACGACATCCAGATCAAGATGGCCCAGGGCGCCAAGCCCGGCGAGGGCGGCCAGCTGCCCGGCCACAAGGTCTACCCGTGGGTCGCCAAGACCCGGCACTCCACCCCGGGTGTCGGCCTGATCTCCCCGCCGCCGCACCACGACATCTACTCCATCGAGGACCTGGCCCAGCTGATCCACGACCTGAAGAACGCGAACCCGCAGGCGCGGATTCACGTCAAGCTGGTCTCCGAGGTCGGCGTGGGCACGGTCGCGGCGGGTGTGTCGAAGGCACACGCGGACGTCGTCCTGATCTCCGGCCACGACGGCGGCACGGGTGCCTCGCCGCTGACCTCGCTGAAGCACGCGGGCGGCCCCTGGGAGCTCGGTCTCGCCGAGACCCAGCAGACCCTGCTGCTCAACGGTCTGCGCGACCGGATCGTGGTCCAGACGGACGGCCAGCTGAAGACCGGCCGTGACGTGATCATCGCCGCGCTGCTCGGCGCCGAGGAGTTCGGTTTCGCGACCGCGCCGCTCGTCGTCTCCGGCTGCGTCATGATGCGCGTCTGCCACCTGGACACCTGCCCGGTCGGCATCGCCACCCAGAACCCGGTCCTGCGCGACCGGTTCTCCGGCAAGGCCGAGTACGTGGTGAACTTCTTCCAGTTCATCGCGCAGGAGGTCCGCGAACTGCTGGCCGAACTGGGCTTCCGCTCGATCGAGGAGGCCGTCGGCCACGCCGAGGTCCTCGACGTCGAGCGCGCCGTCGACCACTGGAAGGCGCAGGGCCTGGACCTCGCCCCGCTGTTCTACGTGCCCGAGCTGCCCGAGGGCGCGGCCCTGCACCAGGTCATCGCGCAGGACCACGGTCTGGAGAAGGCGCTCGACAACGAGCTCATCAAGCTCGCCGCCGACGCCCTTGCCGCGGACTCCGCGACCGACGCCCAGCCGGTGCGCGCCCAGGTCTCGATCCGCAACATCAACCGCACGGTCGGCACCATGCTCGGCCACGAGGTGACGAAGAAGTTCGGTGGCGCGGGCCTGCCCGAGGACACCGTCGACATCACCTTCACCGGTTCCGCGGGCCAGTCCTTCGGCGCCTTCCTGCCGCGCGGTGTCACGCTGCGCCTGGAGGGCGACGCCAACGACTACGTCGGCAAGGGCCTCTCCGGCGGCCGGGTGATCGTCCGTCCCGACCGGGGCGCCGACCACCTCGCCGAGTACTCCACGATCGCGGGCAACACCATCGCGTACGGCGCGACCGGCGGTGAGCTGTTCCTGCGCGGCCGTACCGGTGAGCGGTTCTGCGTCCGCAACTCCGGCGCGCTGGTCGTCTCCGAGGGCGTGGGCGACCACGGCTGCGAGTACATGACCGGCGGTCACGCGGTGGTCCTCGGTGAGACGGGCCGCAACTTCGCGGCCGGCATGTCCGGCGGTGTCGCCTACGTGATCGACCTCGACCGCGACAACGTCAACGTCGGCAACCTGGACGCCGTGGAGGCGCTCGACGACACCGACAAGCAGTGGCTGCACGACGTGGTGCGCCGCCATGCCGAGGAGACCGGTTCCACGGTCGCCGAGAAGCTGCTCGCCGACTGGGACGCGTCGGTGGACCGCTTCAGCAAGATCATCCCCAGCACGTACAAGGCAGTGCTCGCCGCCAAGGACGCTGCCGAGCAGGCGGGACTCTCCGAGTCCGAGATCACCGAGAAGATGATGGAGGCGGCGATCAATGGCTGACCCGAAGGGCTTCCTGAACCACGGCCGTGAGGTCGCCAAGTCCCGTCCCGTCGACGTGCGGCTGAAGGACTGGAACGAGGTCTACGTCCCCGGCTCCCTGCTGCCGATCATCAGCAAGCAGGCCAGCCGGTGCATGGACTGCGGCATCCCCTTCTGTCACAACGGCTGTCCGCTGGGGAACCTGATCCCCGAGTGGAACGACTACGCCTACCGCGAGGACTGGTCGGCCGCGTCGGAGCGCCTGCACGCCACGAACAACTTCCCGGAGTTCACGGGCCGGCTCTGCCCGGCCCCGTGCGAGTCGGCGTGCGTGCTCGGCATCAACCAGCCGGCCGTGACCATCAAGAACGTCGAGGTCTCGATCATCGACAAGGCGTGGGACGCGGGCACCGTCGCCCCGCAGGCCCCGGAGCGCCTGTCGGGCAAGACCGTCGCCGTCATCGGCTCGGGCCCCGCGGGCCTGGCCGCCGCCCAGCAGCTGACGCGGGCGGGCCACACCGTCGCCGTCTACGAGCGCGCGGACCGCGTCGGAGGCCTCCTCCGGTACGGCATCCCCGAGTTCAAGATGGAGAAGCGGCACATCAACCGCCGTATCGAGCAGATGCGCGCGGAGGGCACCCGCTTCCGCACCGGCATCGAGATCGGCGTCGACCTCAAGGCGACCGACCTCAAGAAGCGGTACGACGCGGTCGTCATCGCCGCCGGCGCCACGACCGCCCGTGACCTCCCGGTCCCCGGCCGTGAGCTCAAGGGCGTCCACCAGGCGATGGAGTACCTGCCGCTGGCCAACAAGGTCCAGGAGGGCGACTACGTCACCTCCCCGATCTCGGCCGAGGGCAAGCACGTCGTGGTCATCGGCGGTGGCGACACCGGCGCCGACTGCGTGGGCACCGCCCACCGCCAGGGCGCGGCCTCCGTCACCCAGCTGGAGATCATGCCCCGGCCGGGCGAGGACCGGGCGCCGCACCAGCCGTGGCCGACCTTCCCGATGCTCTACAAGGTCACCTCCGCGCACGAGGAGGGCGGCGAGCGGGTCTACTCCGTCTCCACCACCCACTTCGAGGGCGACGAGGACGGCAACGTCCAGTGGCTGCACCTCGTCGAGGTCGAGTTCGTCGACGGCAAGCTGACCCAGAAGCCGGGCACGGAGCGCAAGATCCCCGCCCAGCTGGTCACCCTCGCCATGGGCTTCACCGGCACCGACCGCGAGAACGGTCTTGTGGAGCAGTTCGGTCTTGAGCTCGACGAGCGCGGCAACGTCGCCCGCGACGCCGACTTCCAGACCAACGTGCCGGGCGTCTTCGTCGCCGGTGACGCGGGCCGCGGCCAGTCGCTCATCGTGTGGGCGATCGCCGAGGGCCGCTCGGCCGCCCGCGGCTGCGACCGGTTCCTGACCGGCGCGAGCGACCTGCCGGCGCCGATCCGGCCGACGGACCGCTCGCTGATGGTCTGAGGCACCTCATAGAACGTCCCGTACAACGGCGTACGGAACACTGGCAGCGTCTGCCCCACAGTCCCCGACCGGACGACTGGGCAGGCGCTGTCGCACGTCATCGTCCGATCTCGTCCGGCCACACCTGGATGTGGTCCTCCTCCAGCTCCAGCAGCACCCGGTCCTCCATGTCCAGCGCCGTCGTGTACTCGGCCGGCAGCTGAAGCCGGCCCGCGCGGTCGAGCATCGCGTACTCCCGGGCCACCAGGGACTCCTGGCCCGCCTCGTCGACCTCCGTGCGGCGCAGCACCTCCGTCGAGGTGCGGCCGTCACGGATCGCGACCGTGCGGCGGACCTCACCGGCCACCGCCTGGTCGTGGGTGACGACGACGATCGTCGTGCCCAGCTCCTCGTTGACCCGCCGGAACGCCGCGAACACCTCCGCACCCGTGGCCGAGTCCAGTTCGCCGGTCGGCTCGTCGGCGAGCAGGACGGCGGGGGAGTTGGCGAGGGCGACGGCGATCGCGACCCGCTGCTGCTGACCGCCGGACAGCTGCGGCGGACGCCGGTCACGGCAGTCGGCCACCCCGAGCAGGGCCAGCAACTCCTCCGCCCGCCCGGCCCGCCTCCTGCGCGGGCCGCCCGCCAGTTGCAGGGGCAACGCCACGTTCTGCGCGGCCGTCAGATACGGCAGCAGATTGCGTGCCGTCTGCTGCCAGACGAAGCCGACCACCTCACGCCGGTACCGCAACCGCGCCTTCGCGTCCATCGCCAGCAGATCGCGGCCCGCGACCTTCGCGGCACCGGCCGTCGGGACGTCCAGCCCCGCGAGGATGTTCATCAGCGTCGACTTGCCGCTGCCGGACGCCCCGACCAGCGCCATCAACTCGCCCTCGCGGACCAGCAGATCGAGTCCCTGGAGCGCCTGCACCTCCACGGCGTCCCCGCCGCCGCGCTTGGCGAAGATCCGCACCAGCCGGTCGCAGGCGATCAGGGCGTCGTGCCCGTAGGCGGGCCGGTCGCGCTGTGCCGCCGCCCGCCGCTCCAGCTCCGCGAGCGACTCCGTCGTACCGCTCATCGCATGTCTCCTGCCCTGAGGTGGGTGATCGGTGTCCGGCGTCCCGCCCACCAGGCCTGCGCGACGGCCACCGCGCCCGCCAGCAGCACCGCGCCCACCGCGGGCAGGGCCAGCGACCACACGTCGGCCCGCAGCGCGGCGCCCTCCGGCACCCTGCCGCCGGGTGCGCCGGCCAGGGCGAGCCGGTCCAGGTCGACACCGGGGGCGAGCAACAGGACCGTGGCCCAGCCGGTGGCCATGCCCCCGACCGCCGCGAGCAGCGCCTGGGGCAGCGCCTCCAGCCCGAGCAGCCGCCGGCCCTGGCGGGCCGTCAGGCCCAGGGTGCGCAGCCGGGCCAGCAGCGCGGCCCGCTCCGGCGCGGACCGCAGCAGCGCGAGGACCAGGGCGACGACGGCGTACCCCGCGCCCGCGACGACGGCCCAGACGTAGATCCGTCCGGCGCCCGACTGCACCGGCGAGTCGGACAGCGTCGCCCGTACCTCGCCGCGCAGGGTCACGGACAGGTTCGCCCCGGCGCCCCGCACGGCCGTCCGCAGCGCCTTCGCGTCCAGTCCGGCACCGGCCGCCAGCAGGGTCGTGGGACCACCGGAGCCCTTCAGGCCCGCCGCGTCGACCAGCAGGAACTCGGCGTCGGGCACGGCGGGAGTGCGGGGGCGCACGGCCGTGATCCGCACCGTGACGGCCCCGCCCGGCGTCACGATCCGGCGCGGCGCCCGCCCGAGCCGCTCGGCGACCCCGGGGGAGGCGACGGCATCCAGCACCCCGCCCCCGTGCTTCAGCCGGTCGGCCGTGAAACCCCCGAGCCCCACCTGCCGGGCCAGCCCGCCGTACGTGTCCGGCTCGACCCCGACCACGGTCAGCGGGTGCTTCTCGCCGGCCTCGCCCTCCGAGGCGCGTGCGATCCCCACGGCCGTGACCTCCCGGACGCCCGCCACACCCCGTACCGCCCGCGCCAGCCCCGCCGGGAGCGGAGTGCCGTCGGTCGTGGAGATCCGCGCGTCCGCGCCCGTCTCCAGCAGCGCGGCCCGGTCCCTGGCGTCCGCCACACCCGCCAGCACCGAACCGCCGAACGCGGCCGTCGTCAGGGCCGTCAGCAGGGCGAGCAGCGGCAGCGCGGCGACCGCCGCGGGCGAGCGGCCCGCGCGGGCCAGCGACAGGAAACCGACCAGCCCGCGCAGCCGCCCGGCCGGGCCGGCGGCCCACCGCAGGGGCAGCGGGTACAGCCGTACGAGGACCAGCGCCGCGACCAGCCCGACCAGCACCGGGGCGGCGCTCACCAGCACATCACCCGACCCGCCCGTGCCGCGGCGGCGCAGCGCCAGCACCGAGCCGACGGCCAGCACCAGCAGGGTCAGCTCGGCGACCGTGCGGCGCCCGCCGGGCCGGGCGTGGGCGAGGTCGTCGCGTTCCCGGTGCGCCCGCGGACTGCGATGGGCGACGACCGCGCGCACCGGCAGCGCGGCACAGGCGAGCAGCGCCACGGCGGCCGCGCCGAGCACGGCCGGCCGGAGCCGGGCCCCGTCCACGGCGAGCACGGCGAGCAGCAGACCGCCGGCCGCCGCGGGCGCCGCCACCACTGCGGTCTCGGCCAGCAGCCGCCCGGCGATGCCGCGCAGGGAGCCGCCCCGGGCCCGCAGCAGGGCGAGTTCGGTGTCGCGGCGGGCGGCGGCCAGACCCCCGCTCATGACCAGGACGACGACGGCGATCGCGCCGATCCCGAAGGCCGCCACGGCGACCACGGGCGTGATCGCGTCACGGGTCGCCGTGTAGGAGCCGACGACCTGCTCCAGGCCGGTGGACAGCCGCGCCGTCGGACCGGCGGCCTCGCGCATCCGCAGCAGCGCGGGCCCGCCCTCGAGGGACGCGACGGCGTCGACGAGCGCGGCGGCGTCCCGCGCGCCGAGCCCGTCGGTCGCGGGCGCGATCCGCCAGTACTTCTCCGGCTCGCCCTGGCCGCCGAGCAGCGCCGGGGCGGCCTCGGGCGCCAGCAGGACGCCCGCCTCCCAGTAGAACTGCGGTGGGGGAGGGCTGTTGACATAGGCCAGGGCGGGGCTGCGCAGCACCCGCTCCACGGACCACCAGCTCCGCTCCGGATGCCGGGGTTCGAGGATCCCGGTGATCCTCACGGTCAGCGGTCCGTCCGGGAAGCCGGCCAGGGTGAGCGTGGAGCCCGCCCGCAGCCGCAGCGTCCGGGCGGTCTCGGTGGTCACGGCGCCTTCCAGCACCCGGGTGTCCGCCGTCACCGGCGCGCCGGCGGTGGGCAGCCTGCCCTCCCGTACGGTGGCGTGCTCGGCGACTCCCGACTGCGCCAGCAGGGTGAACCGGGGCGGCAGCCCGTCGGGCCGGGGCAGCGACGCGTCCTGCGCCTCCAGGCTCGTCGCGGTCCGCACCCCGTACGCCGACTCGGCGGGGTCCGCCCGCAGCGGCTCGGGCAGCAGCGCCGACGCCTTGACGTCGACCGCCGCGAGCGCGTCCGGCCGCACCGCGTCCTCGCGGGTCTCCTGCGGCAGTTCGAGCCCCGGCTGCGGTGCCTTCAGCTCCAGCACGGTGGACTCGGGGGACGCGGCGGCGAGAGCCCCCCGCAGCCCGTCCGTCTCGTACGCCTCGACGGCCCGGGGCAGCAGCGCCGCCAGGAACGCCGTGACCAGCACCAGCGCACCGAAGGCGACGGCGGTCACGGGCGCGGTCCGCAGCCGGGTGCGCACCCAGGGTGCGCCGTGATCGTGCGGGGGCATCTCAGTCCTCCCCCTGGTGGCGGAGCGTGACCGCCGGCTCGGCGCGGCGCAGCGCCGACGCGGCCGTGATCAGCAGGAGCGGGGCGGCCGTCCCGGCGAGGAGCAGGGCCACCCGGGACACCGGGAGGTCGACGAGGACGGACGGGACCGGCCGTGCGGCGTCGGAGGTCAGCACGATCAGCGGGACGACGGCCCGGGTCAGGACCGTCCCGAGACCGAGCCCGGCGAGCAGCCCGACGCCGATGAGCAGGCCCTGCTCCGTGGCCACCAGCCGGGCGAGGTCCCGGCGCGGCGCGCCGAGGGCGCGCAGCACCGCGAACTCCGCGGACCGCTCCCGCCGCGCACCGGCGGCGCTCACCGCGAAGCCCCCGGCGGCGAGGGCCGCGGCGACCACCGCCACCGCCGACAGTGCCGAGCGCGGGCCGGCACCGAGCGGATCCCGCAGCAGTTCGGCCGCGGTCTCGTCCCGCACCAGCACCTGCTCCGGTGCGAGGTCGGGGTGCGTGCGCAGCGCGGCGGCGACCGCGGCGGCCCGGCCGGGGGCGGCGCTCACCCACCACTCGGTGGGCGTGAGCGGCGCGCTCGCCCGCTGGGCCAGCACGGCGTCGACGGCACGCAGGTCGAGCAGCAGGGCGCCGCCGTCGACGGGCTGTCCGTCCAGGTCCGTGGCGGTCGTCGGCAGCTCCTCGACCGACCGTACGATCCGCACCCGCAGCCGTTCCCCGGACAGCGGTACGTCGATGTCGTCGCCGACGCCCGCGCCCGCCGCGCGCAGAAAGTCCCGGGTGGCCACGGCGGGGACGCTCGCCGCCGCCTCGGCCCCGGTGGTGTCGACGCGGACGGTGAAGGCCGGGATGGAGAAGGCACGCTCCTCGGGGGCGACCCCGGTGCCGTACGACACGGTCAGCGGCGCGGTGCCCGACACGGCCGGTTCCGCGTCCGTCTCCGCGACGGGGTCGCCGTTCTCCGTCACGGTCCAGTCGCCCTTCCAGCGCAGCCCGGCGGGCGCCGGGACGGTTCGCGGGGTGCCGTCGCGGCCGGTGGCGAGCAGGCGTTCGAGCGTGAACCGGTGTCCTTCGGGGCGGCCGACGGGCGAGGTGTCGTCGAGCTGCAGTCCGGTCAGCCGGAGCGGTCCGGCCGGGGCGGCGCGGCGGCCCGTCGCCGTCACGTCCAGGTCGAGCGTGATCCGGTGGGCCCGGGCGTCCACCGGGAGCTTCCCGGCACCCAGCCGGTACGCGATGCCGTACCGGTCCTCGACGACCACCGTGAGCCGCGGCGCGCGGCCGGAGGGGGAGCGTCCCGACCCCGCCTGTACGTCGGTGACGCGCACGTCGAGGGTGAGCCGGCGGGTGCCGTCGGGCAGCCGTATCGCGCGGTCGGTGTCCTGCTCGGGCGGGGCCAGCGCCCGCAGCAGCTTCCGCGCGGGCTCCTCGGCGAGGTCTCCGCGCAGCAGCATCCCGTCCCGCGCGTGGGCGGTGTCCAGGGCGAGGACCGTCGCCTCACGGCCGCCGGAGAGGTCCAGGGTGGTGCGGTGCGCGGGAGCGGCGTCGCGGGCTCCGGGCAGTGCCGCGTAGAGACCGGTCTGCCCGGGGCTGCCCGGCCTGTTGTCGAGGACCCGTACGGCGGCTCCCGTCGCGAAGTCGGCCTGGTCGTCCTGCGAACGGTCCCAGGACGCGCCGTGTCCGATCGCCAGCATCCCGGTCGACACGGCGACGACCAGCAGCAGCACCGGACCCGCCCCGCGCAGCGGGCGCCGGCTGAACTGCCAGCCCGCCAGCGCCGCCGGCAGTCCGCGCCCGCTCGCGGAGCGTCGCTCGGCGAGCCGCGCCGCGAACGGCAGCAGACGCAGCGTCAGCACCGTGCCCGCCAGCAGCGCCAGCGCGGGCGCCGCGACCAGCAGCGGGTCGATGCCCAGCTCCCCGGCCCGGTCCCGGCTGAGCGCGCCGCCGCCGGCCGTGTCGGTCTGCCGGTCGAGCTGCCAGTACGCGGCCCCCGCGATCAGCAGCAGCCCGACATCGGCTCCGGCGCGCACGGGTGCGGCCGTCGTGGCGGCCCGGACGCGCCGCAGCCGTACGGGCGCACCCGCCGTCGCCGCCAGCGCGGGCGCGACGACCGCCACCGCGCACGCCACCGCCACCGCGCCGGCCACCAGCCAGACCCGGCCCGCCGGGGCGGCGTCGAGCCGCAGCCCGATCCGGTCGAGCGAGGACCACCGGGCGAGCAGCCGGGCCAGCGGGCCGGACAGCAGCGCCGCACACACCGCGGCCGGTACCGCCAGCAGCAGCGCCTCCAGCGCGGCGAGTCCCGCGATCCGGCCGCGCGATCCTCCCCTGGCCCGCAGCAGTTCGGTCTCGCCCGCCCGCTCGGCGTCCAGCAGCCGGGCCACCAGCAGCAGCGCGTACCCGGCGAGCAGCACCAGCTGCACGGAGACGATCATCAGCGTGGACCGGGACACCAGCAGGGCCCGCCCGGTCCGGTCGAGCACCTCGGGCAGCGCGGTGTTCACCGTCGCGTCGCCACCGAGCGCCGGGTCCTCGCGCAGGGCCCCGGCCGCGCGCACGGCCGCCGCGCGGAGCGCGCCGATGCCGTCGGTGGTGAGGGTCCGGTAGTCGGCCGTTGCCACCCAGCCGGTGTCGTCGTCGGAGGTGCGGCCGGAGGCGAGCACCGACGCGTCGGCCAGCAGCGGCCCGTACGTGGTGAAGACGACGGTGCGCACGCCCAGGCCGCCGAGGGCGTCCGCCTGCCAGTACGGATCGGAGCGGTCCGCCGCCCGGTACACGCCCGTCACCCGGACCTGGAGGGGCTCGCCGCTCAGCCGGTCGGTGAGCGCGATGCGCGCTCCGGGCCGCAGCCCCAGCCGGTCGGCGGCCGCCTCGGGCAGGGCCACGGGCACCGGAGTGTCCGCGTCCGTGGCCGGGCCGGGCAGCGTCCCCGAGACCAGCCGGAGCCGGGACCGGTCGAGGGCGGCGAAATGCGTGAGGTCCGGCTGCCCGGCCCGGGCTTCGGCGTCCTGGAGGGACCGGGGCAGCGCGTACGGCCCGGACCGCTCCAGCTTCCGCACGGTCACCGGCAGCCCGCCGAACGCCTCACGCGCCGCGCGCACCACGGCCCGCTGTGCCGCGTCCCGCCGCTCCTCGGGTACGTCCGCCTCGACGACGAGGGCGGCGGAGGCCGCGGCCCGGCCGCCCAGGGTGCCGCGCAGCGCCGCGTCCCCGACGGAGCCGGAGAAGGCGGTGAGGGTGGCGAGCACCGAGGTGGTCAGCAGGACGTTGAGCAGGGCGGCCGCGAGCAGCAGCCGATGCGCGCGCACGCGCAGCAGCAAGAAGCCCGTCACTCTTCCCCCACCCGATTGCCGAGCCACTGTTCCCCCAACCCGGCATGCATATCACGGAGTTACCTGTCAGGCACAAGCGTTCGAGTGCGGATCGTTCGGCTCTTGACCGTCCGGCCGGTTGCGTATGGGATGCGGTGATGACGGAGAACACCAGTGCGCGGTCCGGTGCCGCCCTCGCCGACGACGCGTCCGGCGAACCCATGCTGCGCGTGGAGGATCTGCACCACTCCTACGGCACGGGCGCCGCGGTCGTGCACGCGCTGCGCGGGGCCTCCTTCACCGTGGGGCGCGGTGAACTGGTCGCACTCAAGGGCCGTTCGGGCTCCGGCAAGACGACGCTGCTCCATCTCATCGGCGGCCTCGACTCCCCGCAGAGCGGCCGTGTCGTCCTCGACGGCACCGAGCTGTCGGCGCTGAGCGAGGGCGAGCTGCTGGAACTGCGCCGCGACCGGATCGGGTTCGTCTTCCAGTCCTTCGGGCTCATTCCCATCCTCACCGCCGCCGAGAACGTGGGCGTGCCGCTGCGGCTGCGCCGGGCCGAGCCGCGCGAACGCGAGGAGCGGGTCGCCCTGCTGCTGGCCCTGGTGGGCCTCGCCGACCACGCGACGCAGCGTCCGGCCGAGCTCTCCGGCGGACAGCAGCAGCGCGTCGCCATCGCCCGGGCCCTCGCCAACCGCCCGGCCCTGCTGCTCGCCGACGAGCCGACCGGCCAGCTGGACGCCGCCACCGGTCTGGCCGTGATGGAACTACTGAGGGCCGTCGTCCGCAGCGAGGGCGTTACGGCCCTCGTCGCCACCCACGACCCCCAACTCCTCGGCCTGGCCGACCGGGTACTGGAACTCGGCGACGGGGAGGTCGTCGAGGGCGGGTGACGGGGCGGCACCACTCGCCGCTCGGGCGCCTGTCCACCGGCGGGCCGGGCGCCGCCCGCCGCCGGGGCGCGGTTGAGCGGGCGGCGTCGCTGATCAGGCGGGCGGCCCGGTCG
>NZ_JBIWGA010000002.1:260505-336263 GCF_044763345.1 Streptomyces sp. NPDC096132 | reverse complement strand
CGGGCGCCGCCCGCCGCCGGGGCGCGGTTGAGCGGGCGGCGTCGCTGATCAGGCGGGCGGCCCGGTCGTGGGGGCGCCGCTCGTCGCTCGGGCGCCTGTCCGCCGGTCAGGTGGTTGCCGCTCGCTGCTGGGGCGCCCCGGTCGCTCCTTGTCGCTCGGGCGCCGCGGATCGGGCCGGCGCCGGTGATCAGGTCAGTGCGCTGGCCTTGGCCCAGGCGCACACGACCAGCAGCGCCAGCAGGGCCACGCACACGCTCGCCTGGATCCACGGCCGGCGGCGGTCCCGGGGGGCGTAGGCGTACGCCAGGGTCACCGCGCCACCCGCGAGCAGCCCGCCGAGGTGCCCCTGCCAGGAGGTGAGGCCCGCGGAGATCACCAGCCACAACAGCAGGCCCGCCATGAACCGGTTGACCTGGTTCATGTCGGCGCCCAGCCGGCGGGCCAGGACGTAGTAGGCGGCACCGACGCCGAAGATCGCGCCGGAGGCGCCGACCGTGGCGGTGTCGGGCGCGATCAGCAGCACCAGCACCGAACCGCCCAGCGCCGACAGCAGGTAGAGGGCGAGGTAGCGGATCCGGCCCAGCTGACCCTCCACCACCCGGCCCAGGTTCCACAGCGACACCATGTTCATCACGATGTGCAGGATCCCGAAGGTGCCCTCGGTGGGCGGCATGTGCAGAAAAGCGCCGGTCATCAGCCGGTACCACTCGCCGTCGGCGACACCTTCGAGGTGGTAGTCCGAGGGGAAGCCGGCCACCCACAGGTAGTGGCCGCCGTCGGGCCCGGCCAGCCCCCGGCCCAGCATCTGGAACCGGTCCACGACCTCCGGACGCACCAACTCCGCCAGGTACGCGAGGACGTTGAGCCCGATCAGGACGTACGTCACCAGCGGCACCGCCGACACCCGTCCGCCGACGACGGTACGGGCCCGGCGTACGGACCGCGCGCCTTCCTTCACGCACTCCGGGCACTGGTGGCCCACCGCCGCCTCGCGCATGCAGTCGGGGCAGATGAACCGCTCGCAGCGCGTACAGCTGACGTAGGACTCCACCTTGGGGTGGCGATAGCAGGTGGTGACGGCGGACTCGGGCTCCACGGCCGGCTCCTCGAACAGCGGGTGGGGACAGGAAAAGAGCCGGTGGGGACGGCGAACGCACAAAATAGCGAACGCCGGTGGATGTGGGAGGGTGGGGGCCATGGTCGCGATCAGTCTGAGCAAGGTCCAGGAGACCGCTCCCGCGCTGGTGAACCTCTACAAGAGCGCCGGGGTGTCCCTCACGAAGCACGGTCTCGACGGGCAGCGGGCCGCCGTCTATCTGGTGGTCGACTACTCGGGGTCGATGAAGCCGTACTACCAGGACGGCAGTGTGCAGGCGCTGGCCGACCGGGTGCTGGGCCTGTCCGCCCACCTCGACGACGACGGCCGGGTCCCGGTGGTGTTCTTCTCCACCGACGTCGACGCCGTCACCGACATCGCGCTCGCCGACCACCGGGGCCGTGTCGAGCGGATCGTGGCCGGGCTCGGGCACATGGGCAAGACCAGCTACCACCTGGCGATGGACGCGGTCATCGACCATTACCTGGACAGCGGCTCCCGCGAGCCCGCGCTCGTCGTCTTCCAGACCGACGGCGGCCCGATCAACAAGCTCGCCGCCGAGCGCTATCTCTGCAAGGCGGCGCGGCTGCCGCTGTTCTGGCAGTTCATCGGCTTCGGCGACCGGGGCAGCAAGCAGTTCGACTTCCTGCGCAAGCTCGACGAACTGGCCGTACCCGGCAAGCGGGTGGTCGACAACGCCGGTTTCTTCCACGCCGGTTCGGATCCGCGCGAGGTGTCCGACGCGGAGTTGTACGACCGGCTGGTGGGCGAGTTCCCGAAGTGGCTGGTGGCGGCGCGGGCGGCGGGGATCGTACGGCCGTAGGCCCGCTACAGGCGCAGCAGCCGTTCGGCGAAGCGCTCCCCGATGCGGCGGTGGGTGGCCGCGTCCGGGTGGAGGCCGTCGGGGAGGGGCCGTTCCGCGGCGTCGGCCTCGCCGTAGAGGTCGCGGCCGTCGACGTAGTGGAGATGCGGGTCGTCGGCCGAGCGCTGCTCCACTATCCGGGCCAGCTCGTCGCGGATGACCCGCAGGGTCAGCTTTCCGCTCGCCACCTCGGCCGGATCGCCCATGGGCTGGAACCACAGCCGCCCTTCGGCCACGGTGGTGAAGTCGAGGGCGGTCGGGCCGGGGGTGTCCTCGTGCATGGGGCAGAGGATCGGGGAGACGACCAGCAGAGGTGTGGCCGGGTGGCCCTCGCGGACGGTGTCGAGGAAGCCGTGGACGGCGGGACCGAAGGCGCGCAGCCGCATCAGGTCGGTGTTGACCAGGTTGATGCCGATCTTGACGCTGATCAGGTCGGCGGGCGTGTCCCGCAGGGCGCGGGCGGTGAACGGGTCGAGCAGGGCGCTGCCGCCCAGGCCCAGGTTGATCAGCTCCACGCCGCCGAGTGAGGCGGCCAGCGCGGGCCAGACACCCGTCGGGGTCGCCGCGTCGGAGCCGTGGCTGATCGAACTCCCGTGGTGCAGCCACACCCTGCGGCCGGAGGGCCGAGCGGGCTCCACCGGGGCGTCCGTGCGCAGGGCCACGAGTTCGGTGGTCTCGTTGTGCGGGAGCCAGATCTCGATGTCCTTCACGCCGTCCGGCAGGCCGGTGAAGCGGACCGTGCCGACCGGGCCGGAGTCCGTGCGGGTGGTTCCGGCGGCCATGTCGATCGTCAGGGTGCGGCCGCCGCCCGTCACACCGGCCCGGCCGGCCGGGCGGCCGTCGACGAGCAGGTCGTACACCCCGTCCGGGCGGGGCGGGGCACCGACGTAGACGCGTCGGGTGGGCAGCGCGTCCAGCTCGATCGCGGTGGCCTCGCTGCGGAAGGCGAGCCGCACGCCCGAGGGCTGGGACTCGGCCATGGCGAGCTGGGGGTCGGCGCACTGGGCACGCGCGCGTGCGGGCAGCCGGTGTGGCAGCACCCCGTGCTCGGTGCGCTCCAGGTCGAGGGCGCCGCGCAGCAGGTCCGCGGTGACGGGCGTGGTGATCCACGCGGGCCCGGTCATGCGGCGGGCCAGGTGCGCAGCAGCGCGTCGAGGGCGTCCAGGACACGGGTCCAGGTCTCGTCCGTGTCCGGGGCGCTGTGACTGAAGCCGCCGCCCAGCTCCAGGCTGACATAGCCGTGGAAGACGCTGCCGAGGAGGCGGACCGCATGGGTCCGGTCCGGTTCCGTGAGGTCGTAGCCGCGCAGGATCGCCCGGGTCATCTGCGCGTGCCGGACGCCCGCGCCGGCGGCCGCCGTCTCCGGGTCGAGCCGGAGCTGGGCGGCGGCGTAGCGGCCGGGGTGCTCGTGGGCGTAGTCGCGGTAGACGTTGGCCAGCGCGGTCAGGGCGTCCTTGCCGGCCCGTCCGGCCAGCGCCTCGGAGGCCCGGTCGGCGAGCTCCTCCAGGGCGAGCAGGGCGATGCGGGTCCGCAGGTCCTGGGAGTTCTTCACATGCGAGTACAGACTCGCCACCTTGACGTCGAACCGTCTGGCCAGCGCCGAGACGGTCACCTCGTCGAAGCCGACCTCGTCGGCCAGTTCGGCGCCCGCCCGCACCAGGCGTTCCGTGGTCAGCCCGACCCGCACCATGTTCCGTCTCCCTTCGACTGAAATGAGTATGCATTTGCCTAAAAGCTTTAGGCAAATTAGCCTCGCTTTTATGAAGCCCCTGACCGAGCAAGAGATCCGCGCGGCCTTCGTCAACTGCACCAAGGGCGAGGCGAAGCGCCTGTCCGTCCCGCGCGACCTGGCCGAGCGGCCCTGGGGCGACCTGGACTACCTCGGCTGGCGCGACCCGCAGGCCCCCGACCGCGCCTACCTCGTCGTCGAGCTGGACGGCCGCCCGAAGGCCCTCACCCTGCGCGCCTCCGCGGGAGGCGTCGGACAGGCCCGGCGCAGCATGTGCTCCCTGTGTCTGACGACCCACTCCGGCGGTGTCTCCCTGCTGGTCGCGCCCAGGGCGGGCCGGGCGGGCCAGCAGGGCAACTCGGTCGGCGCCTACATGTGCGCCGACCTCGCCTGCTCGCTCTATGTGCGCGGACTGCGGGACGCGGGCATCGGCGCCCGGCTGCACGAGACGATCAGCCTGGAGGAGAAGATCGACCGGACCGTGGCCAACCTCGCCGCGTTCGTCGCCAAGGTGACCGGCTGAGGGATGGGCCGAGGGTCATGGGCCGAGGGTCATATGTGCGCGGCGAGCACGTCGGCCCTGCACTCCTGCGGAGTGCCCCACGCCGTGCGCAGCGCCCGCGCCTTGGTCAGCCACAGCGACAGGTCGTACTCCGCCGTGTACCCGATCGCGCCGTGCAACTGGAGCGCGGTCCGGGCGGTCGCGTACGCCGCCTCGCAGGCGCTCACCTTCGCGGCCGCCACGTCCGCCGCCGTCATCGTCACCGCGGCGCCCAGAACCAGCGGCCGCGCGAACTCCAACGCGATCCTCGCGTCCGCCAGCCGGTGCTTGACCGCCTGGAACGAGCCGACGGGCACACCGAACTGCGTGCGCTGTCGCACATACGCCACCGTCCGGTCGAGCAGGGCGAGTCCCACGCCGAGGGCCTGCGCGGCGGTCACGAGGCGGGCCAACAGCAGCGCCTCCCGCGCGGGCGGCCCGCCGGCGAGCAGTTCCCCACCCGGCCGAAGCCGAGTGAGCCGCCGCGCCGGGTCCAACGAGATCCGCACGCCGTCGTGATCGCAGGCGAGCGGCCGGCCGTCGGGGCGAGGGGCGCGGGACGGGGAGTCGGGATCAGGAGCGAGTGGCGGGCCGGCGTGGCCGGAGGTGAGCCGCGGGCTGTCGGGACCAGAGGTGAGCCGCGGGTCGTCGGAACCAGGGGCGAGGGGCGGGTCGTCGGGGCCGGGCGCGAGCCGTAGGCCCTCCGGGGTCAGTGACAGTCGTACGTCCGCCATGTCGCCGTCCAGCGCGTACGCACCCTCGTACGCCACCGTCGCCACGGACTCGCCCGCGGCCAGCGCGGGCAGCAGCCGCTTCGCCGGACCCGGTTCACGGATCAGGGCCGCCGCCGTGACCGTCTCCACCAGCGGCCCCGGCACCGCGTGGCGTCCCAGCTCCACGAACGCCACGGCCAGGTCGACCGGCCGGGGTCCCAGCCCCTCGTACGCCTCCGGCACCGCCAGGGCGAACACGCCGGCCTCCGCGACGCGGCGCCACAGGGCGCGCCCGCTCGTGTGCTCACCCCGGCTCCACTCCCGGACCACCCTCGGGGTGTCCGCCGCCGTCAGCAGCGCGTCCAGGGAGTCGGCGAACGCCCGCTGCTCGGGGTCGAGGAGGAAGCGCATCAGCGGCGTCCCTTCGGCAGGCCGAGCAGGCGCTCGGCGACGATGTCGCGCTGGATCTCGTTCGTCCCCGCGTAGATCGGACCGGCCAGGGAGAACACGTACCGCTCCGCCCAGTCGGTGTCCGCCCGCTCGCCCTCCTCGCCCAGGAGGTCGAGGGCCGTCTCGTGCAGCGCGATGTCGAACTCGGACCAGAAGACCTTGTTCAGACTGGACTCCGGGCCGAGCCGCTCGCCCGCCAGGAAGCGGGAGGCGGCGGCATGGGTGAAGAGCTGGTAGGCGCGGGCGCCGATGAGGGCGTCGGCGACGCGCGCGCCCGTTTCCGCGGGGCAGCCCCGCTCCCGCCAGAGGGCGTGCAGACGGTCGGCCGCCGCGAGGAAACGGCCGGGGGAGCGCAGGGTCAGCCCGCGCTCGTTGGCCGCCGTCGCCATCGCGATCCGCCAGCCCCGGCCGGGCTCGCCGATCACGTCCTCGTCGGGCACGAACACCTCGTCCAGGAAGATCTCGGCGAACGCCGGCTTCCCGTCGAGACGGCCGATCGGGCGGACGGTGACCCCGGGCGCGCGCAGGCCGAACATGACGTAGGTGAGCCCCTGGTGGGGTTTCGGGGCGTCCGGGTCGCTGCGGAACAGTCCGAAGGCGCGGTCGGCGAAGGCCGCCCGGGAGGACCAGGTCTTCTGGCCGCTGAGCAGCCAGCCGCCGTTTGTACGGACCGCCCGGGAGCGCAGGGAGGCCAGGTCCGAACCGGCCTCGGGCTCCGACCAGGCCTGCGCCCAGACGGTCTCGCCGGTGGCCATGGGCGGCAGGACGCGGGCTCGCTGTTCCTCCGTGCCGTGCTCCAGGAGGGTGGGGGCGAGCAGGCTGATCCCGTTCTGGTTGACGCGCCCCGGGGCGCCCGCCGCCCAGTACTCCTCCTCGAAGAGCAGCCACCGGGCCAGCCCGCAGTCCCGCCCGCCGTACGCCGTCGGCCAGTCGACCACCGACCAGCCGTCCGCGGCCAGTTCGGCCTCCCACGCGCGGTGCGCGGCGAAGCCCTCCTCCGTCTCCAGGGAAGGCGGCGCGACGGCGGGCACGTGCGCGTCGAGCCAGGCGCGGGCCTCGGCGCGGAAGGCCTCCTCTTCCCGGGTGGGGGCGAGATCCATGGACTGCCATCCTTCCCTAACAAGTGTTTGGTAGGTTAGCGTGGCCCCATGACAGACGTCGAGAGTCCGGCGTACGTGCCCGGACACGGGCTGCTGGCGGGACGCACCGCCGTCATCACGGCGGCCGCCGGCGCGGGCATCGGCGGGGCGACCGCGCGCCGCTTCCTGGAGGAGGGCGCGCGGGTCCTGATCAGCGACGCGCACCTGCGCCGGCTCAAGGAGTACGAGGCGGAGCTGGCCGGGGAGTTCGGCGCGGCCTCGGTCGCCGCGCTGCCCTGTGACGTCACCGACGAGACCCAGGTGGCGGCGCTGTTCGACACGGCCGTGCGCGCGCACGGACGGCTGGACGTCGTCGTCAACAACGCGGGACTCGGCGGGACCGCGGACCTCGTGGACATGACCGACGAGCAGTGGGTCCGGGTGCTGGACGTGACCCTGGGTGGCACCTTCCGCTGCACCCGGGCGGCCCTGCGGCTGATGCGCGACTCCGGCGGGGGCGTCATCGTCAACAACGCCTCCGTCGTGGGCTGGCGGGCCCAGGCGGGCCAGGCCCACTACGCCGCCGCCAAGGCGGGGGTGATGGCCCTGACCCGGTGCGCGGCGATCGAGGCGGCCGCGTACGGCGTGCGGGTCAACGCCGTCTCGCCGAGCCTCGCCATGCATCCGCACCTGGCGAAGGTCACCACCCCCGAACTGCTGGAGGAACTGACCGCGCGCGAGGCCTTCGGACGGTACGCCGAGCCCTGGGAGGTGGCCAACGTGATCGTGTTCCTCGCCTCGGGCTACTCCTCGTACCTGACCGGAGAAGTCGTCTCCGTCAGCAGCCAGCACGCCTAGGACGACAATGGGCCCGTGCCGACCAAGAAGAAGCCCCAGGTGACCGCCGCAGAGCCGGCCGCGGCCGCCGCCCGAGACCGCCGCGGTGAACTCCTCGACACCGCCGCCGAGGTCTTCGCCGAGCAGGGCTACAACGCCACCACCGTCCGCAAGATCGCCGACCACGCGGGCATGCTCGCGGGCAGCCTCTACTACCACTTCGACTCCAAGGAGTCGATGCTGGAGGAGATCCTGCGCACCTTCCTCGACGAGCTGTGGGACGGGTACGACACCGTCCTCGCCGCCGGCCTCGGTCCCCGCGAGACCCTCGAGGCCCTCGTCACCGAGTCGTTCCGGGAGATCGACCGGCACCGCGCCGCCGTCGCGATCTACCAGAAGGAGAGCCGGCAGCTCGTCGCACAGGAACGGTTCGCGTTCCTCGCCGAGTCGCAGCGCCGGTTCGAGAAGGCGTGGCTGTCCACGCTGGAGCGCGGAGTCGCCGCCCGGGTCTTCCGCGCGGATCTCGACGTCCGCCTCACCTACCGGTTCGTCCGCGACACCGTCTGGGTCGCCGCCTCCTGGTACCGGCCCGGCGGACAGCACAGTCCGGAGGAGATCGCCCGGCAGTACCTGTCGATGGTGCTGGACGGGATCGCCGTACGCACGTAATTCAAGGGGAGTCGCCATGGCCGAGGCCTACATCGTCGAAGCGGTCCGCACGCCCGTGGGGCGGCGCGGGGGAGGGCTCGCCGGGGTCCATCCGGCGGACCTCGGCGCGCACGTGCTGAAGGAACTCGTCGCGCGCCCGGGCATCGACCCGGCGGCCGTGGAGGACGTCGTCTTCGGCTGCCTGGACGCGGTCGGGCCGCAGGCCGGCGACATCGCGCGCACCTGCTGGCTGGCCGCCGGGCTGCCGGAGGAGGTGCCGGGCGTGACCGTGGACCGCCAGTGCGGGTCCTCGCAGCAGGCCGTGCACTTCGCCGCGCAGGCCGTGCTGTCCGGCACCCAGGACCTGGTCGTGGCCGGCGGGGTGCAGAACATGTCGCAGATCCCCATCGCCTTCGCCACCCGGCAGGCCGCCGAGCCGCTCGGCTTCACCCAGGGTCCCTTCGCGGGCAGCGAGGGCTGGCGCGCCCGCTACGGCGACCGGCCCGTCAACCAGTTCGCGGGCGCCGAGATGATCGCCGCCAAGTGGGGCATCAGCCGGCAGGACCAGGAGGAGTTCGCGCTGCGCTCCCACCGGCGGGCGGTGCGGGCGATCGACGAGGGGCGCTTCGAGCGGGAGACCGTCGCCTACGGCGAGGTCGTGGCGGACGAGGGGCCGCGCCGGGACACCTCCCTGGAGAAGATGGCCGGCCTCAAGCCCGTCCTGCCGGGCGGGACCGTCACCGCGGCCTGCTCCTCGCAGGTCTCCGACGGGGCGGCCGCCGTGCTGCTCGCCTCCGAGCGTGCGGTGCGCGAGCACGGACTGACGCCCCGCGCGCGCGTGCACCACCTCTCCGTGCGCGGCGAGGACCCCATCCGCATGCTGACGGCGCCGATCCCGGCCACCGCCCACGCCCTGAAGAAGACCGGCCTCACCATCGACGACATGGACCTCGTCGAGATCAACGAGGCCTTCGCCCCCGTCGTCCTCGCCTGGCTCAAGGAGACGGGCGCCGACCCCGCCAAGGTCAACGTCAACGGCGGCGCGATCGCCCTCGGCCACCCCCTCGGCGCCACCGGCGCCAAACTGATGACCACCCTCCTGCACGAACTGGAGCGCACCGGGGGCCGGTTCGGGCTGCAGACCATGTGCGAGGGCGGGGGACAGGCGAACGTGACGATCATCGAACGACTCTGACGAGGGCGCGCGAGGGCCGGGGACACCGAGCCCCCGGCGACCGCTCCGGCGGACGGAGTCCGACGCAGGCTCCCGAAGCCTGTGCGGCCCCCTGGGGCCGCACAGTGCGAGGGGGCCGTCGGGGTTGGTGCCGATGTGCGAGGGCGGTGGACAGGCGAACGTGACGATCATCGAGAGGTTGTGAGTCTCTCCCGGACCTCGTTCGCCTCCTTCATGATCCGCTCCAGTAGTTCCGCGCACGACGGCAGGTCGTCGATCACCCCGGCGACCTGCCCGGAGGCCATCACCCCGAGGTCCGTACGGCCGTCCACCATCGCCGACTTCAGCAGCATCGGCGTGTTGGCGGCCAGCAGGACCTGGCTCCAGGACAGCTGCTTGCCGTGTTTCATGGCGAGCCCGTCGCGGACCAGTTGCCGCCAGGTCAGCCCGGACAGCCTGCGGAAGCCGGCCGCCCGGCGGATCGCGTGCAGCAGTGCCCTCGCGCGGCCGGCGCCCTCCAGGGCCGCCACCAGGTCGGTCCGCAGCATGCGGTGCGGCAGCCCGTCCACCGCCCGGGTCACGGTGACGTCCCGGACCGTCGCCGTCAGATAGCGCGCCTTCACCGCGTCCGGCACCGTCGAGTCCGACGTCAGCAGGAACCGCGTGCCCATCGCGACCCCCGCCGCGCCGTAGGCCAGCGCCGCGACCAGACCCCGTCCGTCGAAGAAGCCCCCGGCCGCCACCACCGGGATGTCCACGGCGTCCACCACCTGCGGCAGCAGCACCGTCGACGCCACCTCACCGGTGTGCCCGCCGCCCTCCCCGCCCTGGACGACCACCGCGTCCGCACCCCACGCCGCGACCTTCTCGGCGTGCCGGCGGGCGCCGACGGAGGGGATCACGACGACCCCGGCCTCCTTCAGCTCGGCGATCAGCTCCCGGGAGGGCGCGAGCGCGAACGACGCGACCCGCACCCCCTCCTCGACGATGATCCGCACCCGGTCGCCGGCGTCCCCCGCGTCCGCCCGGAGATTGACCCCGAACGGCGCGTCCGTACGGGACCTGACCTCGCGCACCGCCTCCCGCAGCCCGTCGACGGTCATCGTCGCCGAGCCCAGGATGCCCAGCGCCCCCGCGTTCGCCACCGCCGACACCAGACGCGGGCCCGCCACCCACCCCATCCCGGTCTGCACGACCGGGTACCGGACCCCGGTCAGCCGGGTGAGCGCGGTCCGCATCACTGCGCGACCTCACGCGCGCGTGCGTTGCCCGGATCGAGCTCCTCACGGATCAGCCGCAGCTCCCCCGCCGTCGGCTCGCGCGTGACCGGCACCCGCTCCGGGACCTCCAGCGCGAACCCCGTCGCCTCCCGCACCCGCTCCACGGTCACCCCCGGATGCAGCGAGGCCAGCCGCATCGAACGGTCGGGCGTGGCGAAGTCGAGCACGCCGAGGTCCGTGACGACCCGCGCCAGACGGTGGTAGCGGGCGCCGTCCGCACGGTCGTAGCCCACCCCGCACACCATGTCGACCCGCTCCACGAAGACCCGCCGGGAGTGCTTCGGGATCCAGTAACTCGTCGGGTGGTTGAGGGTGTTCACGGGCGCCCCGCGCACCCCGAGCAACTGCCGCCTCGGCTTCGCCCAGTCGCCGATGCACGCGATGTTCTGGTTGCCGTACCGGTCGATCTGGCTCGCGCCCATCATCACGTGCCGCCGCCCGCCCGCGGCCAGCGCCAGATGACGCCGGTAGGGCAGCCAGCCCTCCACGGTGCCGTCCGCGTCCACGAGCAGCGCCTCGCCGTCGGTCAGCAGCAGATCGGGCGCGAAGGTCCGCCGGGCGAGCCGCGCCCCGATCGACGGGATCAGCCCCATCGGACTCGCCAGGATCTCGCCCGCGCCCCGCCAGGCCTCGGCGCAGGCGACCACGCAGTACTCGGCACGGGTGGCCCCGGTCATGACTCCTCCCCGGCCGCCGGGACCGCTGAGACCGCCGACTGGTACGCCTGCTCGTCCCCGTCGAGGAAGCGGGCCGCGAACTCCTCCCACGGCGTGCTCGCGTACCGCTTCTGGAACGCCTCGTCCCGCCCGTAGTCCGGCGCGCAGGACGTGAAGTGCGCCCCGTTGGGGGCCTCCACGACACCCGTCACCGTGTGCCGTGCGATCAGCAGCGACTGCGGCGGTGCCTCCTTCGTCAGCTCCGCGGTGTCGACGATCCGTTCGCACGAGACGTACGCCGTGTCCGCCGCCTCGCAGAAGAGGTCGTCGAAGTAGGGATCCGGGCCCAGATACCGCCCGTTGCCCCGCCGGTCGGCCCGGTTGACGTGTACCAGCGCCGCGTCCAGCCGCAGGGCGGGCATCGCGACGAACGTCTCCCCGTCGTCGTACGGCGAGGTCACCGTCCGCAGGCCCGGGTTGACCCGCATGACGTCCGAACCGAGCCCGGCGCGCACCGGCAGGAACGGCAGCCGGTGCGCGGCCGCCCGCAGCCCGGTCAGGAACATCGCCTCGTCGACCTCCGTCAGCTCGAACGCGCCCCGCTCGCGCGCCGCCCGGTAGTGCGGTTCGAGCGGGATCGAGTCCAGCGAGACGAACGCCGCGACCAGCCGGCGGATCCGCCCGGCGGCGGCCAGCATCCCGACGTCCGGGCCGCCGCACGAGACGACCGTGAGATCGGTGACGTCGGACCGCAGCAGCGCCCGCACCAGCGCCATCGGCTTGCGGCGCGAGCCCCAGCCGCCGATACCGAGGGTCATGCCGCTCCGCAGACGGGAGACGACCTCGTCGGCGGTCATCGTCTTGTCGCTCATCTACGCCCCCTCCTTCCCTTCCGGCCCGGACTTCCCGAACGTGTCCCGCACCCGGTCGGCCACCCCGCTGACGCTCGCCTCGAAGGTGAAGCCCTGCTCGAAGCGGTAGCTGCGGCGCACGTCGACCGGGTCGATGCCGTTGAGAGCGGCCTTGGCCAGCCGCAGCAGCTCCCCGTCCTTCGCGGCGATCTCCCGCGCCAGCTCCAGCGCCGCCGCCCGCAGACCGTCCCGGGGCACCACCCGCCACACCGAGCCGTGCGCCTCCAGCTCGGCCGCGGTGACCGTGCGCGAGGTGAAGTACAGGGCGCGCATCAGGTGCGGGGGGACCAGCCGGGCCAGATGGGTGGCCGCGCCCAGGGCGCCGCGGTCCAGCTCGGGCAGTCCGAAGACGGCGTCCTCGCTCGCCACGACCACATCCGCGTTTCCCGCCAGACCGACGCCGCCGCCCAGGCAGAAGCCGTGCACCGCCGCCACCACCGGCACCTCGCACTCGTACACCGCCGCGAAGGCCTCGAAGCAGCCGCGGTTGGCGCCGACCAGCGCGCTCGGCCCGCGCGTCTGCAGCTCCTTGATGTCCACGCCGGCGTTGAACCCGCGCCCCTCGGCGGCCAGCACCACGCACCGCGTCCCCGCGTCCCGGCCGGCCGCGCGCACGGCGTCGGCCAGCGCGAACCAGCCCGTCACCGGCAGCGCGTTGACCGGCGGGAAGTCGACCGCGACGACGGAAATCCCTTTTTCCGGGGACGAGGTGGAGACACCCATGGAAGCATCAGCTACCTTTCCACCAAACGTTTGTTAGGTGAAAGGTAGCAGCGAATGGAGCTGGACGGGAAGGTCGTCGTCGTCACCGGCGGCACCCGGGGCGTCGGCGCCGGAATCGCGCGGGCCTTCGCCGAGGCGGGCGCCGAGGTGCTCGCCTGCGCCCGCCGCCCACCGGACGTCCCGGTCCCGAAGACCGGGTTCGTGCCGCTGGACGTACGCGACGCCGACGCCGTACGGCGGTTCTTCGCCGGGCTGCCCCGTCTCGACGTCCTCGTCAACAACGCGGGCGGCGCCCCCTACCGCCTGCTCACGGACACCGACGCCGAACGCCACGCGCGCGTGATCGAGCTCAACCTCCTCGCGCCCCTGACCGTGTCCCTCGCCGCCCACGCCCACCTCCGGCGCGCCAAGGGTTCGATCGTGATGATCGGCAGCGTCAGCGGCAGCCGCCCCTCGCCCGGATCCGCGGCGTACGGCGCGGCCAAGGCGGGCCTGGAGAACCTCGCCCGCTCGATGGCCGTGGAGTGGGCGCCGGACGTACGCGTGAACACCCTGGTCGTCGGCATGGTCCGCACCGAACTGGCCCACCTCCACTACGGCGGCGAGGAGGGCGTCGAGGCCGTCGCCCGCACGGTCCCGCTGGGCCGCCTCGCCCTCCCCTCCGACGTGGGCGCGGCGGCCGTCTTCCTCGCCTCCGACGCGGCCGCCTACATCAGCGGGGCGAGCCTGACCGTGCACGGGGGAGGGGAGCGGCCCGCCTTCCTCGACGCCGCAACTGCCAACAAGGAGACGTGAGATGAGCGGAATCTGCGACGGGCGGGTCGTCGTCGTCACCGGCGCCGGACGCGGGCTCGGACGGGCCCACGCGCTCGCCTTCGCGGCGGAGGGCGCCCGGGTCGTGGTCAACGACCTCGGTGTGGGCCTGGACGGCAGGCCCGACGCCGACGGCCCGGCCGGGCGGGTCGTGGACGAGATCCGCGCGGCGGGCGGCGAGGCCCTCGCCCACGGCGGCGACATCGCCACGCCCGAGGGCGCCGCCTCCCTGATCAGCACCGCCCTGGAGGCGTACGGCCGGCTCGACACCCTCGTCAACAACGCGGGCTTCCTGCGCGACCGCATGCTGGTCAACCTGGACGAGGACGACTGGGACGCCGTCGTGCGCGTCCACCTCAAGGGTCACTTCCTGCCGTTGAGGCACGCCGCCGCGCACTGGCGCGCCGAGGCCAAGGCCGGCCGCACACCCGCCGCCCGGATCGTCAACACCAGCAGCGGGGCGGGGCTGCTGGGCTCGGTCGGGCAGGGCAACTACAGCGCCGCGAAGGCCGGGATCGTCGCCCTGACGCTGGTGGCGGCCGCCGAACTCGCCCGCTACGGCGTCCAGGTCAACGCGATCGCGCCCGCCGCCCGCACCCGGATGACGGAGCGGACGTTCGCCGAGACCATGGCGGCCCCCGAGTCCGGCTTCGACGCCATGGCCCCCGAGAACGTCTCCCCGCTCGTCGTCTGGCTGGGCTCCGCCGCGAGTACGGGCGTCACCGGCCGCGTCTTCGAGGCCGAGGCCGGACGGATCACCGTCATGGAGGGCTGGCGCCCCGGCCCCACCGCCGACAGGGGCGCGCGCTGGAACCCGGCGGAGGCGGGGGAGACCGTACAGAAGCTGCTGGCCGAGGCCGAGCCGCCGGGGGCCGTGTACGGGGCCTAGGGGTCACTCCGTCAGGCGGGCGGTGGCCTTGCGCTGCGCCTCGGTCATGACTTCGAGGAAGCGGTTCACGCTCTCCAGCTCCTGCGTGCTGAACCCCTCGCACGCGGCGACGATGTCGCGGGCCCAGTCCTCGAAGAACACCGCGAGTTCGGCGATCTTCGACTCGTTCAGCTCGACGAGGACGCGCCGCTTGTCCGTGGGGTGCTTCACCCGGCGGACGAACCCCTTGGCCTCCAGGCGGTCGAGCATGCCGGTCACCGAGGCCGGGGCGAGGCCGGTCAGCTCCGCCAGGTCCTTCGCGGTGAGCGGCCCCTTGCGCTGGAGGAAGTCGAGGGTCTTCTCCTCCGTGGCGTTCAGCCCCTGCTTCGCCGCGATCGCCGAGTGGAACATCACCGTGACCGCGCTGTGCTGCCGGCCCACGGTCATGAGGCGGTCGAGGGCGGCGGCGCGTCGTTCGTCGGTCATGGGATCAGGCTAACAAATATTTCGTTCGGGCGAACTAAGTACTTGCGGCGGCAGGCGTCCCGGTGCAAGTCTTTCGTTAGGCCGAACGAAATAAATCTGAAATTCGAACGGAGATCCGATCCCCATGGCCACGCCCCTCACCGCGCCCCCGCCCGTCCCGACGCAGCCGTACCCGCGCCGCTGGGCCGCCGCCGTCGTCATGATGGTCGCGGCGCTGATGGACCTCATCGACGTCACCATCGTCAACGTCGCGATCCCCTCCATCGGCCGCGACCTGCACGCCTCCGCGAGCGACCTGCAGTGGACGGTCTCCGCCTATCTGCTCGGCTTCGCGGCCGCCCTGATCGTCTCCGGCCACCTCGGAGACCGCCTCGGCCGCCGCACCCTCTTCCTCACCGGCACCGCCGGCTTCGGACTGGCCGGCCTCGCCTGCGGGATCGCCCAGACACCCGCACAGCTGATCGCCGCACGCGCCGTCCAGGGCGTCCTGGCCGCCGTCCTCGTCCCCCAGGTCATCGGATCCCTCCGCACCCTCTTCCAGGGCCGCGAGCGCGGCGCCGCCTTCGGCCTGTACGGCGCCGTCGCCGGGTTCGCCTCGGCGATCGGGCTGCTGCTCGGCGGGGTGCTCACGGACGCCGACCTGTTCGGCTGGGGCTGGCGCTCGGTGTTCCTGGTGAACGTGCCGGTCGCCCTCGTCACCCTCGTTGCCGGAGCGATCCTGGTACCCGCCACCCGGGAACGCTCCGCGGGCCGCCCCGACGCCCTCGGCAGCCTCGTCCTGGCCGGCGGCCTGGTCGCCATCGTGCTGCCCCTCGTCCAGGGACGGGAGAACGGCTGGCCCCTGTGGGGCTGGATCTGCCTGGCCGCCGGCCTGCTCGCCGTCACCGGCCTCGGCCTGCTCGAGGCACGGCGACACGGCACCACGACCGTCCCCCTGCTCCCGGCCCGCGCCTTCCGGCTCCCGGCGTTCTCCGTCGGCGTCCTGGTCCAGCTCCTCTTCTCCGTCGCCCTCCAGGGCTTCTTCCTCGTCTTCGCCGTCTGGCTGCAGGCCGGCGAGGGCTACACACCGATGCAGGCCGGCCTGCTCACCGTCGCCTTCTCCGTCGGCGGCTTCCTCACCGCACCGGCCGCCGACCGCCTCGCCGTGCGCTACGGACGGCTCGTCCTCGGCACCGGAGCGCTGCTCATGGCCGGCGGCTACGCCTGGGTGTGGGCCGCGATCGGTGACGCCGCCGACACCCACACCGGCGCCTGGCCGCTGGCACCCGGCCTGGTCGTCGCCGGCGCCGGCCTCGGCCTCCTCGTGGTGCCCCTGGTCAACGTCGTCCTGTCCGCCGTACCCACCGACCTCGCCGGCGGCGCCTCCGGCATCTTCTCCACCGCCCAGCAGTTCGGCGGCGCGCTCGGCGCGGCGGTCGTCGGCACGGTGTTCTTCGGCCACGCCGACCAGGGACTCACCGAGGCGCTGGGGACGGCCATGCCCTGGGTCACCGGGGGACTCGTGGTGTGCGCGGGCCTGTGCGCGCTGCTTCCGCGCACGGCCCTCGCGGGGGCCGACCTGTGACGGCGGCCCACGGCCGCGCCTGGGACCGTCCTACGGCCGCGCCTGAGACGGTCCCACGGCCGCGCCAGTGACGGTCCCACGGCCGTGACTCAGGTGTCGCACTCCAGAACCGTCCGGCACAACCCGCACCTCGCCCGCACCCGCCCCTTCACCGGCACCCTGATCCGCTGATGGCAGGTCGGACACGGAAACGTCACCCGCAGCGGACCCCGCGGATCGGGGGCGAAGGAGTACACGGAGCCCGGGACCACCGCCACCGGCCGATGGTCCTGGGCATGCCGACGGTCACGCGCGTACCGGCGCCGCCCCGCCCAGCCCGCCGCCGTCAGCGGAGGCTGCCGCCCGTCCCGCAGGGCCAGCTCCCGGCCCTCCACATAAGCCGAGTACGCCTGCGCACTGGTGAACCACGTCGACGGATCCTCGCCGAACACCAGCGACCGCTTCGCCAGCACGTACCCGAACTCCTCCGGCGTCAGATACCCCAGCTTCTGCGAGGAGGCCCCGTCCTCCCGGTAGGCGTCCAGCAGCAGCCAGCCCGCCCCCAGATACGTCGTCGCCGTGTCCGTCAGGATCTCGTTGTCCCGCGTCCCCCGGAACGACAGGTCCAGACGGTGCAGATAGACATGCATGATCTCGTGCGCCAGCGCCGCGCCGATGTCCCTCCGATGCGTCCGGAAACGGTCGTTCAGCTCGACGAAGTACTCCGGGCCCGCCGCCAGCTCCACATTCGCCGCATGCTCCATCTCCCGGAACGCGACGATCATCCGGGCGTCCGGCAGCCGGTAGTGCCGCACCAGCTCCCGCGCCACCCGCTGCGCCCCCAGATGCAGATCGTCCGTGTCGCAGAACGCCACGTCCACCGGGGCCACACTGGTGGCGAACTGGTGGACCGTGTCGTACGTCAACCGCCGGTACAGCGCCGTGACGGCCGCCCGCACCGTCTCCAGATGCGGATAACCGTGCTCGACCGGTCCGCCGTTGGCCACGCCCGCACCCCCAAGACGCCGTGCACCCGATTCCACTGTACGGGCAGCACATCCGCCGAAGAGGGCATGCCCTAGGGTGATCGCCCATGACCACCCGCAACACCCCCACAACCGGCCCCGGCGACGTCGACCCGGCCGTCCGCGCCGAGCTCGACCGGCTGCGCGACAGCATCGACAACATCGACGCCGCCGTCGTCCACATGCTCGCCGAACGCTTCAAGGCCACCCAGCAGGTCGGCCACCTCAAGGCCCGCCACCAGCTCCCGGCCGCCGACCCGGCCCGCGAGGCCCGCCAGATCGAACGCCTGCGCAGCCTCGCCGAGAACGCCAAGCTCGACCCCGCCTTCGCCGAGAAGTTCCTCAACTTCATCATCGCCGAGGTGATCCGCCACCACGAGCGCATCGCCGAGGACGCCGTCCAGGAATCGGCACCCAGCGTGAGCTGAGCCCGCTCCCCGGGCACCGGTCAGGCGACCCCGGCGCGAGAAGGGACAAACGGCGCGTACCGATCCGCCCCTGTGCCCGGCCTGCGGTATCAGGCAGCATGTCGTTCATGTCCGTACTGACGCGCGACGAAGCGCTAAGCCGTGCCCAGCTCCTCGACGTCCACCGCTACACCATCGAGCTCGACCTGACCGGCGGCGACGAGACCTTCGGCTCGCGCACCGCCATCAGGTTCACCGCGCGCGCCGATGGGGACACCTTCGTCGAGATCAAGCCCGCAGAGCTGCGCTCCGTCACCCTCGACGGACAGCCGATCGACGCCGAGAACCTGGACGAGAACCGGCTCGCCCTGAAGAACCTCGCCGCGGGAGAACACGAACTGCGCGTCGACGCCACGATGCGCTACTCCCGCACCGGCGAGGGCATGCACCGGTTCACCGACCCCAGCGACGGCGAAACGTACCTCTACACCCAGCTGTTCATGGACGACGTCCAGCGCGTCTTCGCCGCCTTCGACCAGCCCGACCTCAAGGCCGTCTTCGAACTCACCGTCCAGGCCCCCGAAACCTGGACCGTCCTCGCCAACGGCATCACCGAACACCTCGGCGAGGGCCGCTGGCAGGCCGCCCCCACCCCCCTCATCTCCACCTACCTCGTCGCCGTCGCCGCCGGCCCCTGGCACTCCGTACGCACCGAACACCGCGGCCTGCCCTTCGGCATCCACTGCCGCCGCTCCCTCGCCCCCCACCTCGACGCCGACGCCGACGAACTCCTCGACATCACGCGCGCGTGCTTCGACCGCTACCACGAGAAGTTCGAGGAGCCCTACCCCTTCGACTCCTACGACCAGGCGTTCGTCCCCGAGTTCAACGCCGGCGCCATGGAGAACCCCGGACTCGTCACCTTCCGCGACGAGTTCGTCTACCGCTCCGCCGTCACCGACACCGAACGCCAGACCCGCGCCATGGTCATCGCCCACGAGATGGCCCACATGTGGTTCGGCGACCTCGTCACCCTGCGCTGGTGGGACGACATCTGGCTCAACGAGTCCTTCGCCGAGTACATGGGCTACCAGACCCTCAACGAAGTCCACCCCGGGGGGTCTGGGGGGGAACCCCCCAGATGGAGGGGCACCGACACCTGGACCGACTTCGGCGTCGTCCGCAAGGCCTGGGGCTACGACGCCGACCAGCGCCCCTCCACCCACCCCGTCGCCCCCGAAGCCGTCCCCGACACCGCCTCCGCACTCCTCAACTTCGACGGCATCTCCTACGCCAAGGGCGCCTCCGCACTGCGCCAGCTCGTCACCTGGCTCGGCGAGAAGGACTTCCTCGCCGGCATCAACACCCACTTCGCCCGGCACAAGTTCGGCAACGCCGCCCTCGCCGACTTCATCGACTCCCTCGCCACCACCACCGAACGCGACGTCCACGCCTGGGCCGACGCCTGGCTGCGCACCACCGGCGTCGACACCCTCACCCCCGTCGTCACCGGCGACAACGGCGACCACCACCTCACCGTCGAACGCACCGGCAGCCGCCCCCACCGCATCGCCGTCGGCGTCTACGACCAGGACCCCGCCGACGACGGCGGCCACCTCGTCCTGCGCGAACGCCTCCACCTCGACATCCCCCAGAACGAACCCCTGCCCCTCGGTAAGCGCCCCACCCTGCTCCTCCTCAACGACCGCGACCTCACCTACGCCAAGGTCCGCTTCGACCCCCGATCCTTCCAGGGCGTCGTCTCCAGCCTCCGCGGCCTGCCCGACCCGCTCACCCGGGCCGTCGTCTGGAACGCCCTGCGCGACGCCGTCCGCGACGGCGAACTCGCCCCCGCCGCCTACCTGGACGCCGCCCGCGCCCACCTCCCGCACGAGACCGACCTCGCCCTCGTCCAGGGCGTCCTCGCCTTCGCCTCCGCCCACGTGGCCAACCGCTACATCGCCGCCGGGGAACGCCCCGCCGCCCTCGCCACCCTCACCTCCCTGTGCCGCGACCTCATCCGCCGCACCGAGGACGGCGACCACCCCGGCCTGCGCCTGATCGCAGTACGCCACTTCATCAACGTCGCCGCCCACCCCGACACCATCGCTGCCTGGCTCGCCGACGGCATCGTCCCCGGCGGACCCGAACTCGACCCCGACCTGCGCTGGCGCGTCCTCGCCCGGCTCGCCGTCCTCGGCGCCACCGACGAGGCCGCCATCGCCGCCGAACTGGAACGCGACCCCTCCGCCACCGGCCAGGAGGGCGCCGCCCGCTGCCGCGCCGCCCTGCCCGACCCCGAGGCCAAGGCGACGGCCTGGGCGGCGATGTTCGCCTCCGACGACCTCTCCAACTACCTCTTCACCGCCACCGCCCAGGGCTTCTGGCAGCCCGAACAGGCCGACCTGGTCCGCGCGTACGTCCCCCGCTTCTACGAGGACGCCGTCGCCGTCGCCGCCCGCCGCGGCCCCGCCATCGCCGACGCCGCCGGCCACTGGGCCTTCCCCGCCCACGCCATCGACCCCGAAGCCCTCCACCTCGGCGAGACCTGCCTGCGCGACGCCGACCCGATCCCGTCACTGCGACGCAAGCTGACCGACCAACTCGACGACCTGCGGCGCGCCTTGAAGGTACGGGAGGCGTAAATCAGCCTGCCCGGGTGCGGCAGCCCCAGCCGCCGCACCCGCCCCCGGTCCCACTTTCGGGTCCAATTCCCCCTGCTCCAGGGCGTGTCCCCACAGTCCTCGACAAACTGGGACTCCCGCGCCCCGCAGGAGGAGTCCCATGAGCACCCCGCCGCTCGCCTCAGGCCCCGAAGGCACGGGCGCCCTACGGCCGTTGCTCACCGCCGTCCTCGACGCGCTGGACGCGGGCGCACAGGCACGCGGCGGCCCCCTCCCGGCCGGCGGACCGGAAACGGTCGCCGCCCGCCTCAGGGCCGCCGTCGGCGACGTACTCCCCGAACACGGCGACCCGCACGCCCTGCCCGCCCTCGTCCGCGCCCTTGCCGAAGGCGCCGCCGACCCCGCGCACCCCCGATGCGCCGCCCACCTGCACTGCCCACCCCTCGCCGTCGCCACCGCCGCCGACCTCGCCGTCAGTGCCCTCAACCCCTCGATGGACTCCTGGGACCAGGCCCCGGCCGCCTCCGAACTGGAGACACTGGTCACCACCGCACTGGCCCGGCTCGCAGGCCACACCGACGCCCTCGTCACCACCGGCGGCACCGAAGCCAACCAACTCGCCCTCCTCCTCGCCCGCGAGACCCACGGCCCCACCCTCCGCCTCCTCTGCGGCGCAGGCGCCCACCACTCTCTGACCCGCGCCGCCTGGCTCCTCGGCCTGCCCGAACCCGTCGTCCTCCCCGCCCCCACCGGCCTCCTCGACCCCACCACCCTCGACGACGCCCTCACCACCCTCCCCGGCCCCCACCTCGTGGCCGCCACCGCGGGCACCACCGACGCCGGACTCATCGACCCCCTCCCCGACATCGCCGCCCTCTGCCACGCCCACGGCGCCCGCCTGCACATCGACGCCGCCTACGGAGGCGGACTGCTGTTCAGCGACCGGCAACGCCCCAAGCTGACCGGCCTCGACGCCGCCCACACCGTCACCCTCGACCTGCACAAACTCGGCTGGCAACCCGTCGCCGCCGGCCTCCTCACCGTCCGCGACCCCGCCGACCTCACCGCCCTCCACCAACACGCCGACTACCTCAACGCCGACGACGACACCGAAGCCGGCCTCCCCGACCTCCTCGGCCGCTCCCTGCGCACCACCCGCCGACCCGACGTCCTCAAGATCGCCGTCACCCTCAAAACCCTCGGCCGCCACGGCCTCGGCACCCTCGTCGACCAGGTCTGCGACCACGCCCAGGAGTTCGCCGCCCTCGTCCGCACCCGACCCGGCCTCGAACTCCACGCCCCACCCACCATCAGCACCGTCCTCTTCCGCCCCACCGGCGCCACCGACGACACCGTCGCCGCGATACGCCGCCGCCTCCTCACCGACGGCCACGCCGTCCTCGGCCGCGCCCGCCTCGACGGCCGGCTCTGGCTCAAGACCACCCTCCTCAACCCCCACACCCACCCCCACGACCTGGCCGCCCTCCTGAACCTGGTGGAAGGAACGACCCCCGCATGAACACGCCCCCACCCGCCGACACACCCCCACACCCCGACCACGACACCCCCCGCGACCTCGTCGGCATCGGCATCGGCCCCAGCAACCTCTCCCTCGCCGCCCTCGCCCACCCCCTCGCCGAACTCGACACCGTCTTCTACGAACAACGCCCCCGCTTCGACTGGCACCCCGGCCTCCTCATCGACGGCGCCCGCGTCCAGGTCCCCTTCCTCGCCGACCTCACCACCCTCGCCGACCCCACCAGCCCCTGGACCTTCCTCAACTACCTCAAAACCCACCACCGCCTCTACCCCTTCTACTTCGCCGAGCGCTTCCACACCCAGCGCGCCGAATACGACACCTACTGCCGCTGGGTCGCCGACCACCTCCCCGGACTCCACTTCCGCCACCAGGTCGACGCCGTCCGCTGGAACCCCGAACGCGACGTCTTCGAAGTCGACTTCACCCAGCTCGACACCGACGGAGAAGCCGAAGCCCTCGGGCGCACCTACACCAAGAACGTCGTCCTCGGCATCGGCACCGAACCCCACATCCCCGACCCCCTGCGCCCCCTCGTCGACGCCCCCGGCGTCCCCGTCCTGCACGCCGACGACTACCTCGCCCACCGCGACACCCTCCTCGCGGCCGGCCACGTCACCGTCGTCGGATCAGGACAGTCCGGAGCCGAGGTCTTCCTCGACCTCCTCCGCCACCGCCCCGCAGGCCGCGAACAACTCCACTGGATCGGCCGCACCGAAGCCTTCGCCCCCATGGAGTACTCCAAGCTCGGCCTCGAACACTTCACCCCCGACTACACCCGCTACTTCCACGCCCTCGCCGAACCCGTCCGCGACCGACTCGCCGCCGCACAATGGCAACTCCACAAGGGCATCGACGCCGGCACCCTCGCCGCCATCCACGACGAGCTCTACCACCGCACCCTCCACGGCGGCTGGCCCGACACCGTCCTCACCCCCGGCGTCCACGTCCGCACCGCAGGCCGCATCTCCACCACCAAAATCGAACTACACCTCGAACACACCCAGCAGAACACCCGCTCCCGCCTCACCACCGACGCCGTCGTCCTCGCCACCGGCCACCACGAACGCCCCCTCGACCGCATCCTCGCCGGCCTCGACCCCTACATGCGCCGCGACAACAGCGAACGCCCCCGCATCGACACCCACTTCCGCCTCGTCCTCGACCCCTCCGTCACCGACGCCGGCTGCAACGTCTACGTACAGAACGCCGAACGCCACACCCACGGCGTGGGCGCCCCCGACCTCGGCCTCGCCGCCTGGCGCAGCGCCACCATCCTCAACACCCTCACCGGCAAGGACAACTACCCCCTCCCCACCCGCACCGCCTTCACCACCTTCGGCCTGGAACAACGACAGCCCCAGATCCCGCCCGCACGCCAGCCGAGAACACTGACACCACTCAGGGACGGAATCTGAGGCCGCCACCTCAGACCGGCACCACGACTAGAACACCGGCGTACCAGCCCGCGTGAGCTTCCAGTCCACCGACGCGAAGTCCTTCGGGTCCAGCACACCCTTCGCGGTCACCCACTCCGCGATCCGCGTCCGGATCTCCGTCGACTCCGACCACACCTCGGTGGCGGAAGCCACGTGCGGGAACGCACCGCCGCCGTTCGCCCGGTAGTTGTTCACCGCGAACACGAACTGCTGGGCGTCGTCCAGCGCCGCACCGTTGTACGTCAGATTCCTGATCCGCGAACCCGCCGCCTGCGCGATGTCGATCTCGTACGACAGCCCCGACACATAGTCGTAGTTGTAGTCCGGCCGGCTGTTCGCGTTCGTCAGCTTCTCGACGTCCACCACGGCATCCGGCGCCGTCTGCACGAAGTACTCCGCCGAGTACTCCAGGTACGCCTTGATCTGCGCACCCGTCAGCAGCTTCGCCACCAGCGTGTTGTCGTACACGTACAGGCTCGACAGATCCCGGATCGTCACATTGCCGGCCGGGATCTCCGACGTCCGGGAGAACGGCGACGCCTGCGAGATCACCGGCAGCGACGCGTACGACGTCCCCGCCAGCGCCGCCTTGACGACATCCTCCTGGACCCTCGTGATCAGGTCGATGATCGGAGCGTCCTTGTACCGCGCCTCGACCGTCGTCAGCGTCTCCGTCGCCGTACCGACCACCTGGTTGACGTACTCCACCACCTTCGCGTGCTCGTCCGTCAGCAGCTTGGTGATCTTCGGGTCGTCGGCCACGGTGTTGGAGTTCAGCACCTTGGACGAGACGGACTCGACCGTCCACCGGCCCTTCTCGAACACCAGCGAGATGTCGAACACGGACAACCGCTCCGCATACGCCAGCGGCTCCGACAGCACGACGGTCCTGCCCGTCTTGTCGTTGACGACCTTCAGCTCCGGGATCTCCACATGCGCGTGACCGACCAGGATCGCGTCGATGTCCGCGACCTGCCTGGCCACGTTCGCCGCCGCGTTCTCGACGTACGGCAACTGGTCACCGTACGACGACGTGCCGGAGGAACCCGAGTGCGCCGAGACCACGACGACATCCGCACCCAGCGACTTCAGCTTCGGCACCCACTTCGCCGCCTGCTCCTCCAGCCCCGGGAACGCCAGCTTGCCCTGCACATAGGCCTTGTCCCAGATCGCGATACCCGGGTTCGTCAGACCCAGGACCGCGACCTTCACCGGCGGCGCGCCCTTCACACAGAACGTCTTGATGACGTAGGGCGGGAACGCCGGCTTCAGCGTCTTCGCGTCCACCGCGTTCGCACCCAGCAGCGGGAACCGCAACTGCGACTCGAACTTCCGCAGCGTCTCGATGCCGTAGTTGAACTCGTGGTTGCCCAGCGCCGCCGCGTCGTACCCGATCGCGTTCATCGCCTGCGCCATCGGGTGCACCGGACCACCCTTCGCGGTGATCGGGTCCACCTTCGCGTAGTAGTACGTCAGCGGAGTGCCCTGGATCGTGTCGCCCGCGTCCAGCAGCAGCGTGTTCTCCCGCCCCCGCTCCGCACGGAGCTGGTTGACCAGCGTCGAGATCCGCGCCAGCCCCTGAGCGTTGCCCGCCTTGTCCGTGTACTCCGCGTTCTTGAAGTAGTCCCAGTTGAAGACATGACCATGCAGGTCCGTCGTCCCCATCACCGTCAGCGCGTACCGCTTCGGCTGCTTCACGGGCTTCTTCGCCCCCGTGGCCTCCGCCGCCTGCGCCGCCGGAGCCGCAGCCGCGCCCGCGATCGCCACCCCCGCCCCGGTCACGGCGGACTTCTTCAGAAACTTCCGGCGGTTCAACGGCATGTCTCGAGCTCCTCGGGGGATGGTCAACAACGCGCGTAGACAAACGCGCGTAGATTCTGACCCGTCCATGACGGACGGCAACAGGTCCGGGAGGTTTCGATCTGGTGACCAGCCCGGTCAACTCCGGCTCCGGAAAAGGGAAAGGCGTGACAAGGTGGGGCGTATGACCGCACCGCAGAATCCGCCGTACGGCACACCCGACACCCCCCTCCTCGCAGTACGCGGCGAGGCCGAACTCGAAGCCGACCCCGACCTCGCCCGCATCGGCATCACCGTCACCGCCCGCGGCAAGGACCGCCGCACCACCCTCGACGACCTCACCCGCCGCAACACCACCGCCGTCGAACTGATCAAGTCCTACGGCGACGCGGTCGAGGACCTCTCGACAGGAGCGATGTCCCTCACCCCCGAACTCGAACCACACGGCCGCAGCGAACGCGTCCGCGCCTACCACGGCCGCGTCCACCTCACCGCCGAACTGACCGACTTCACCGCACTCGGCGAACTCACCACCCGCCTCGCCGACCTGGACCTGACCAGAGTCGACGGCCCCTCGTGGACCCTGCGCCCCGAATCACCCGTGTACCGCCGCGCCCGCCGGCAGGCGGTACGGGACGCCGTACAGCGGGCGAAGGAGTACGCCGAGGCACTGGGCACGACCGTCGGCGCGCTGATCGAACTCGCCGACACCGGAACCGGCTCGGCGCTCGGCCGCCCACGGTCCGACTTCGGCCGCCGGACGCGCCGAATGTCGGCGGCCGCGCAGGAGATCGAGCCGACGCCCGAGCCGCTGGACCTGGAACCGCAGCGGATGCGAGTACGGGCGGAGGTGAGCGCGCAATTCACGATGGTTCCGCCGACCCTGTGAATTCACGCTTACGGGGAATGCGGAGGACGGGATATGAAGACGAGACAACGATGCGCTCATCAGAGCGGCACCCCGCACAATTCAACACTTGTCAACTCCCCTTCACCCAACAGTTGTTGAGCAGTCACGTCCTCCCAATTCGCTACCGCCCGGTAAGACATAGGCTCGAAACATGCGCCGAGCAAAAATCGTCTGCACCCTGGGCCCCGCCACCGACTCCTACGACCAGCTCAAAGACCTGGTCGACGCCGGAATGGACCTCGCCCGCTTCAACCTCAGCCACGGCACCCACGCCGAACACGAGGAGCGCTACCACCGCGTCCGCAAGGCCTCCGACGAGACAGGCCGCAGCGTCGGCATCCTCGCCGACCTTCAAGGCCCGAAGATCCGCCTCGGCCACTTCACGGAAGGACCGGTACTCCTTGAACGCGGCGACACCTTCACGATCACCGTGGAGGAAGGCGTCGCAGGCGACGGCACACGCTGCGGGACGACCTACGCGGGCCTCGCGCAGGACGTGAGTACCGGGGAACGCATCCTCGTCGACGACGGCAAGGTCTGCCTCGAGGTCACGGAGATCGACGGCCCACGCGTCCACACCCGCGTGGTGGAAGGCGGCGTCATCTCCGACCACAAGGGCCTGAACCTCCCGGGCGTCGCCGTCTCGGTGCCTGCCCTCTCGAAGAAGGACGAGGAAGACCTGCGCTGGGCGCTCCGCACGGGCTTCGACGTCATCGCCCTGTCCTTCGTGAGAAGCGGACGGGACATCGTCGACGTCCACCGGATCATGGACGAGGAAGGGCGCCGCCTCCCGGTCATCGCGAAGGTGGAAAAACCCCAGGCGGTGGAGGCCATCGAGGACATCGTCGCGGCCTTCGACGGGATCATGGTCGCCCGGGGCGACCTGGGCGTCGAGATGCCCCTCGAACAGGTCCCGATCGTCCAGAAGCGAGCGATCAAGCTGGCGAAGCGCAACGCCAAGCCGGTGATCGTCGCCACCCAGATGCTGGACTCCATGATCGAACACTCCCGCCCGACCCGCGCGGAGGCCTCCGACGTGGCCAACGCGATCATCGACGGCACCGACGCGGTCATGCTGTCGGGCGAGACCAGCGTCGGCAAGTACCCCGTCCAGACGGTCCGCACCATGGCGAAGATCGTGGAAGCGGCCGAGGAGGACATCCTCGCCAAGGGCCTCCCACCCCTGACGGAACAGAACAAACCCCGCACCCAGGGCGGCGCGGTCGCCCGCGCGGCCGCGGAGATCGGCGACTTCCTCGGCGCGAAGTTCCTCGTCGCCTTCACCCAGAGCGGCGACACCGCCCGCCGCCTCTCCCGCTACCGCTCCCCGATCCCCCTCCTCGCCTTCACCCCGGAACAGGCGACCCGCTCCCAGCTCAGCCTGACCTGGGGCGCGGAGACGTTCCTCGTCCCGGGCGCCGCCTCCACGGACGCGATGGTCGACCAGGTCGACGAGCTGCTGCTCCGGTACGGCCGCTGCCAGAAGGGCGACATCGTGGTCATCACAGCCGGCTCACCCCCGGGCGTCTCCGGCGGAACCAACATGGTCCGCGTCCACCACGTGGGGGAGGACGACAGCCCCAAGTAGGCCATCGGGGTCAGTGCTTGGGGCCTACGTGGGCGTCGAGGAGGGCGACGGAGGCTTTCTTGGCGACGGAGATGTTGTACGGATTCCCGTTGCGGGTGCAGCGCGTCCACTCGACGCCCAGGTTGTCGAGGGTGTCGGTGTAGAGCTGTCTGATGTCGTCGGAGACGTTGGTGAAGAAGTAGCGGGGGTATTCGTAGCGCTTGCGTTCGCCGGCGACCATCCGGGTCGTCCAGTTGGTGATGCGGCAACCGTCGGAGTGGATGAGGCCGCGGATGAATTCCCAGGGGTAAGCGTCGACGATGGCTTGCTGCCAGCCTTCGAGGACGATCCGACGCTCGTGCTTCCTGCCAGGTCCGTGTTGGGGGAACACACAAGTCCAGTGCTTGGTAAACGACTTAACGTCGACGCAGCCTGTGCGTTGGAGGCGGGTGATGCTGGGGAAGGGCAGAACCTTGCGCATCGCTTCTTCGGCGGCGTCGATCAGGCCGGGCCACGAGGCGGTGCAGGTGACCATCAAGTAGTGCTGCCTCGGCTTGGAGATGATGTAGCCGTCGCCGAGGTAAAGACCCAGGAGATAGGCGTACGCGACGGCGTCTTCAGGGTCTCCTGGAGCCTCCCGGCATCGGAAGCAGGGAGGGGTTCGCTCAAGCGGTTCGAGCCGGTATAGCCACCGGCTGATCGACGACCGGGAAATGCCAGTCTCCCGGCTTACTGAGTTCAAACTGCGGCCTTGTGCAACGAGCGCGAGTGCCTGCTTGCGTGTGCTGACGTCGTACATATGAGCACTCTGTGAGAGTGATCGCTACGACACGCAGCAAAAAGCGGATGTTCACGAGAATGGGAACATCCGCTTTTCTTTACTGACCTTGGGAACCAAGGAAAAGTGCCCCGAGTCGGATTCGAACCGACGCTGTATGGGTTTTGAATCCATGGCCTCTACCGCTGGGCTACCGGGGCCCCTTCGAAACGAAGGTCAGCGGTCACCCGCTGTGTCACCACCTTACCGCAGCTAGGTAGGCTCTTGTCAGCAGTACCCCTGCCCTGAACGAGGAGCCCCCGTGACCGCCCCCGAGTCGCCCCAGCCCGTGGACGCGCCCGATGACGACAAGTCGCACGTGCCTCCGTTGACGACCCGTGTCGTCATCGCCGAGGACGAGGCCCTGATCCGGCTCGATCTGAAAGAGATGCTGGAGGAGGAGGGGTACAGCGTCGTCGGTGAGGCCGGTGACGGCGAGCAGGCGATCGAGCTCGCCCGTGAGCACCAGCCGGACCTCGTCATCCTCGACGTGAAGATGCCCAAGCTGGACGGGATCTCCGCCGCCGAGAAGATCGCCGAGGAGCGGATCGCCCCGGTGCTGATGCTCACCGCCTTCTCGCAGCGGGATCTGGTCGAGCGGGCCCGTGATGCCGGGGCCATGGCTTATCTCGTGAAGCCGTTCAGCAAGAGCGATGTCGTACCGGCGATCGAGATGGCCGTCAGCCGGTTCACCGAGCTGAAGGAGTTGGAGAAGGAGGTCGCCGACCTCACGCTCCGGCTGGAGACCAGGAAGCTCGTCGACCGGGCCAAGTCCATCCTCCAGACGGAGTACGGACTGACCGAGCCGGCTGCCTTCCGCTGGATCCAGAAGACCTCCATGGACCGGCGGATGTCCATGCAGCAGGTCGCCGAGGCCGTCATCCAGGACGCCGAGGAGAAGAAGGCCAACAAGGGGTAGTCGACCCCCGTACAGACGACGAGGCCCGCGCCCGGAGAAGGGGCGCGGGCCTCGTCGTATGAGAGGACCGGGAGGGATCAGTCCTCGCCGAGGTACGCCTTGCGGACGGACTCGTCGTGCAGGAGGTCCTGGCCGGTGCCGGAGAGGACGATGTTGCCGACCTCCATGACGTGGCCGTGGTCGGCGAGGGAGAGGGCCGCCTGGGCGTTCTGCTCGATGAGCAGGATGGTCATGCCCTGGGACTTCAGCTCGGCGATGGTGGCCATGATCTTCTGCATCATGATGGGGGAGAGACCCATGGAGGGCTCGTCCAGCATGAGCAGCTTGGGCTGGGACATGAGCGCGCGGCCCATGGCCAGCATCTGCTGCTCACCGCCGGAGAGGGTGCCCGCGGCCTGCTTGCGGCGCTCTCCGAGGATGGGGAAGAGGTCGTAGGCGCGCTGGATGTCCTTCTCGATGCCGGCTTTGTCGCTGCGGAGGAAGGCGCCGAGGCGGAGGTTGTCCTCGATCGTCATGCGGGGGAAGATGTGCCGCCCCTCGGGGGAGTGGGCGAGTCCCAGCGAGACGATGTTGTGGGCGGGGACCTTCTTCAGCGACTTGCCGTCGAACTTGATCTGGCCGCCGACGGGCTTGAGGAGGCCCGACAGGGTGCGCAGGGTCGTGGTCTTGCCGGCGCCGTTGGTGCCGATGAGGGTGACGACCTCGCCGGCCTCGACCTTGAAGGAGATGCCCTTGACGGCTTCGATCTTGCCGTAGGCGACCCGGAGGTCCTCGACTTCGAGCAGTGCGGTCATCGGTCGTTCTCCTTGCCGGGCGCGGCGTCCGTGGGGGCCTCGGCGTTGGCCTCGGCGGCCTCGACTTCGGCGACTTCCGCGTCGCCGGGGGCGTTCTCGAAGGGTTCGCCGAGGTAGGCGGCGACGACGCGCTCGTCGCCCTGGACGGTGGCGCTGTCGCCCTCGACGAGCTTCTCGCCCTGGACCAGTACGGCCACGCGGTCGCAGAGGTTGAAGATGAAGCGCATGTCGTGCTCGATGACGAGGACGGCGATGCCCTTGTCGCGGATGGCGAAGACGAGTTCCTCGGTGGCTCGCGTCTCCTGGGGGTTCATGCCGGCGGTGGGTTCGTCCAGGAGGAGCAGGCCGGGCTCGCTGGCCAGTGCTCGTGCGATCTCGAGCTTGCGCTGCTCGCCGTAGGGGAGGTTGCGGGCGAGGTGTTCGGCCTTCTTCTCCAGGCCCACGAACTCCAGGAGTTCCATGGCGCGTTCGCGGGAGGCCGCCTCGGCCTTGTGGAAGCCGGGGCCGCGCAGGATGGCGGACCAGAAACCTTCCTTCGTCCGCGTGTGTCGGCCGACCAGGACGTTTTCCAGGACCGTCATGTTGGCGAACAGGCGGATGTTCTGGAAGGTGCGGGCGATGCCTGCGGCGGTGACCTTGAAGGACTTGGGCGGCAGGACGGTGTCCTTGTAGCGGACCTCGCCCTCGGTGGGGATGTACAGGCCGGTGAGGCAGTTGAAGAAGGTCGTCTTGCCGGCGCCGTTGGGGCCGATGAGGCCGACGATTTCTCCGGCGTTGACGTGGAGGTCGACGTTGCGGACGGCGGTGAGGCCGCCGAAGCGCATGGTGACGCCGCGTGCGTCGAGGACCTTTTCGCCGGTGGGGGCGACCTGGGTGGTGGTGTCGGTGGTCATGGTGGTCAGGCCCCTGCCTTGGTGAGGACGGTGGGCGCTTCCGCTTCCTCGTGGAACTCGAGCTGGCGGCGGCGGTTGGGGATCATGCCCTCCGGGCGGAAGCGCATCAGCAGGATGAGTGCGAGGCCGAAGGCGAAGAGCTGGTAGTCGCCCAGGAACTGGAGCTTGTTGGGGATGAGGAAGAGCAGCGAGGCGCCGATGAGGGGTCCGCCGATGGTGCCCATGCCGCCGAGGACGACCGCGGCGAGGAGGAAGGCGGAGTTGGGCGGGATGGGGCCGGCGAAGAGGTACTGCTCGGGGGTCACGGTGTAGGTGACGTGGGCCTGGACGGTGCCGGCGAGGCCGGCGAGGGAGGCGCCGACGGCGAAGGCGATGAGCTTGACGCGGAAGCCGTTGATGCCCATGGCGAGGGCGGCGGTCTCGTCCTCGCGGATGGCGACCCAGGCGCGGCCGATGCGGGAGTCGCCGCTGCGTCGGAACACGGTCACGACGATGGCGGTGATGATCAGCATCAGGAAGAAGTAGTTGGCGAAGCGGCCGATGTCGACGCCGAGGATGTTGTGGACGACTCCGAAGTCGAACCCGAGGATGTTCAGGTTCGGGATGGAGGAGATGCCGTTGGAGCCGTTGGTGATGTCGGGTCCGGAGGTGCCGTCGAGGTTGTTGGCGGTGATCCGGAAGATCTCACCGAAGCCGAGGGTGACGATGGCGAGGTAGTCGCCGCGCAGTCGCAGGGTGGGGGCGCCGATGAGGACGCCGAAGACGAGGGACGCGGCGGCGCCGACGAGGGCGGCGGCCCAGAACGGGAAGTGCACGTCGAAGGGGGAGCTGGGGGAGCCGGAGACCATGGCCGCGGCGTAGGCGCCGACGCCGAGGAAGGCGACGTAGCCGAGGTCGAGGAGGCCGGCGAGGCCGACGACGATGTTCAGGCCGAGGGCGACGGTGGCGAAGATGAGGATGTAGACGCCGAGGGTCGCGTACTGGTCGTCGGTCTGGGTGAAGGGGAACAGTGCCGCCGCGACGAAGGCGCCGCAGATGGTGATGTTCTGGTGCCGGGCGGTGATCTGGCTGGCCTGGGCGATGAGGCCGGACTTGTTGAGGGCGGCGAAGCCGAAGCCGGCGGTGATGAGGAATCCGACGAACAGTTCGTCGTACTCGGTGCCGATGCCGTAGGTGAAGACGGTGAGGGCGAGGGCGAGGACGAGGACGATGACCAGGATCTCGACGTAGGACGGCAGGGCCGGGACGGGGCGCGGGGTGCTGGAGACGAAGGCGGCCTTGACGGTCTGCCACTGGTGGCCGAGCTTGTGCTTGGTGTGCTCCCACGACGTGTCGTCGGGGTCGATCGGGTCGGGCTCGGGGTGCTCGAACGGCAGGGCGAGGGCGCCGAGGAAGGCGGTGAGGCTCGCGAGGGCGACGATGTAGCCGCCGGGTTCGAGGTTGACGACTCCGCCGAGGTCGGCGCTGATCGCGATGACGGTGTACCAGCTGGTGGCGAAGGTGCCGAGGGCGGCGAACTTGATGGCCGCGTCGCCGCCGGCGGGGGTGACCCAGCCGAGGCCTCGGACGGCGTAGGAGGCCACGGTGAACAGGGTGGTGAGGAGGCCGCCGATGAGGACGAGGACCTGCAGTCCGCCCGGGTAGCCGTAGACGGTGAGGTCGCCGGGGAAGGCGGAGGTCCAGGTCCAGGCGAGGAAGGTGGAGATGATGGTGAGGATCGAGCCGCCGAGGGCCAGGGCGCGGGCGGCGGTCTCGGGGATGCCGATGAGGCCGGCCTGGGCGGGGGCGGTCTTGCCGAATGCTTCGGGTGTGGTGGTCTGTGTCGTCATCGGTGTCACGCCCTGTCCGCCACGCGCTCGCCGAGCAGGCCCTGGGGCCGGAACAGCAGCACGAGGATGAGGAGAATGAAGGCCCAGACGTCGGCCCAGGAGTTGCTGCCGAACTTGTCCATGCCGGGGATGTCGGCGATGTAGGCGGTGGCCAGGGTCTCGGCGATGCCGAGGACGACGCCGCCGATCATGGCGCCGTAGATGTTGCCGATGCCTCCGAGGACGGCCGCGGTGAAGGCCTTGAGGCCGAGGAGGAAGCCCATGGTGAAGGAGATCTGGCCGTACTTGAGGCCGTAGGCGACGGCTCCGACGGCGGCGAAGGTGGCACCGAGGGCGAACGCGATCACGATGATGCGGTCGGTGTTGACGCCCATGAGCTTGGCGGTGTCGGGGTCCTGGGCGGTGGCCTGCATGCCGCGTCCGGTGCGGGTCTTCATGACGAAGTAGCCGAGGAAGGCCATGCTGAGCGGGGCGGCGATGAGCAGGAAGACGTCACCGGTCTGGATGGTGACGTTGCCGATCTCGAAGGGGCCGCCGTCGATCTGGGGGAAGACGCGGGCGGACTTGGCCTCGGGGTACCAGGCCCAGACGGCCTGCTGGAGTGCCAGGGAGAGGCCGATGGCGGTGATGAGCGGGGCCAGGCGTGGTGCGTTGCGGAGGGGACGGTAGGCGAACCGTTCCGCTCCCACGGCGACGGTGACGGAGACCATGACCGCGCCGACGAGCATCAGCGGCAGGGCGATGGCCATGGAGGTGCCGTCGGGCAGTATGTATGCGTAGACCGTGAGAGCGCCGAACGCTCCGGTCATGAAGATCTCGCCGTGGGCGAAGTTGATGAGCTGGACAATGCCATAGACCATTGTGTAGCCGATGGCGACCAGGCCGTACATGGATCCCAGTAGCAGGCCGTTGACCAGCTGCTGCGGCAGTTCGTTCACCGCATGTCCTCCGAGACGGTTCGGATGTTTCGACGGGTGGGGCCGGATGCGAGTCCGCGCGGGGCGCCAGTGGAACAGCGCCCCGCGCGGCTCAGGAGTGGTGCGGGTGAGGTCAGCCGGAGTAGGTACCGGACTTGACGGCCTTCCAGGCACCGTTCTCGACGGCGTAGACGGTGAGCTGCTTGTTGGTGGCGTCACCGAACTCGTCGAAGGAGACCTTGCCGGTCACACCGTCGAAGGAGACGTTCTGGGTGGCGGCGGTGATCTGCGCGCGGGCGTCGTCGGGCAGCTTGCCGTCGTTGTCCTCGACGACCTTCTTGACGGCCTCGATGATGGCCCAGGCGGAGTCGTAGGCGTAGCCGCCGTAGGCGCCGTAGGCCTCCTTGTAGCCGCCGGCCTTGTAGTTGGCCACGAACTCCTTGGCGGAGTCGAGTTCCTCGACCGGGGCGCCGACGGAGGTGGCGAGGTCGCCGGTGGCGGTGGCGCCGGCCAGCTTGATGAAGTCGTCGGCGTAGATGCCGTCGCCGCCGATGAGCGGGATCTTGGCGCCGGCGGCCTTGATCTGCTTGCTGAGCGGGCCGGCCTGCGGGTACTCACCGCCGTAGTAGACGGCCTCGGCGCCGGAGTTCTTCACCTCGGTGGCGACCGCGGAGAAGTCCTTGGAGTCGGGGTTGATGTGCTGGGTGCCGACGACGGTGCCGCCGAGCTTCTTGAACTCCTCGGTGAAGGTGCCCGCGAGGCCGGCGCCGTAGGTCTTCTTGTCGTCGATGACGAAGACCTTCTTCTTCTTGGCGTCGTTGAAGACGTACTGCGCGGCGAACGGGCCCTGGATGGCGTCCGTGGTCGCGGTGCGGAAGTACGACGTGTACGGGCGCTTCTTGCTCGTCTGCCAGTCGGTGCCCTGGGTGAGCGCCGGGTTGGTGTTGGCCGGGGAGACCTCGACCAGCTTGGCGTCGTCGAAGACCTTCTGCATCGACTCGGCGACGGACGAGTTCAGCGGGCCGACCACGCCGAGGACGCTCTTGTCGGCGACGAGGGCGGTGGCGTTCTGCTGGCCCGCGGAGGGCTGCGCCTGGTCGTCCTTGGCGACGACCTTGAAGGTGACGCCGTCGACGGTCTTCTCCTTGTTGGCCGTCTTGGCGGCGAGGTCGACGGAGTTCTTGATGCCGAGACCCAGCGCGGACAGGTCGCCGGTGAGCGGGGCGTCGACGCCGATGGTGACGGTGGTGCCGCCTCCGCTGTCGGAGCCCTTGTCGTCACTGTCGCGCGAACCGCAAGCGGTGAGGGTGAGCGCTCCGGCGGACAGCGCGGCGGTGATGGCGATGAGCGAACGTTGACGCACGTTCCAGTCCTTTCCCTGGGCGGCCCTCCCCCCTGGAAGAGGCCGAGTACTGCGCTGAGCCGAAGGGGTATTCCAGCCGCGCGGTGACTGGGCGTGACTCTAGGCGGGTGGAGGTAACCGGGAGGAGGGTCTGAACCAGGCTGTGACGCTCTTGTTATGACACGAGGTAATGCAGAGCGGTACTTGGTGGGTGGAACAGCGAATTTCAGGCCGATTCGCCCTGTCCGCATGGTGAGAACGTGCAGGATGAACCCTGGTGGGTTCAGGCGTCTCAGGCGTTTTGGTGATTACGCGGAATCGTTGCTACAGGCTACCTGTAGGGCTCGGGAGAGGTCCTGCGCATAGCGGGTGCCCAGGATGAAACTCTGCACCTGTATTGCGCGCGCATTACGCAGCGTTACGTCGATGAAAGGTAGCCCGGCGTTCTCCGGCACTTTCCCGCATTCCGTCACATGCATGGTGATCACGATCTTGCGGGCGGCCCCTGCCTTTGTGCGGAACGGAGCGTGTGGTGCCGAGGTCAGGGAAACACCGGCGTACGGCTGGGACATGCGGGTCACGGTGACCGGAGGTCCGGATTCCACGGTCAGCAGGACCTCGAAGGCGAGGGTGTGGGGCCGGGTGCCGGGCGGGACGGTGCGCCCGCCGAGATAGGTGACGTCGACGACCTGGGCGGGGAACGGCGGTCTCGGGGTGGCCTGTTCACGCTCCTGGGGGCGGGTCGCGTACAGCAGCCCGCCGCCCACCAGGAGGCCGGCGGCGGTGAGGGCGGCGAGCGCGGCCCTGCGGTGGGCGGCGTAGAGGGGGGCGAGCCGGGCGAGCCGGGCGAGGGGGTGGTGCGGGGCGGCGGGGGGTGCGTCGTGGGTGCCGGTGGGGGAGTCCTCGTCGGGGGCGTCCCACGCGCGCGTGCCCGCGCGGGCGTTGGCGTCCCCCGTGCGGGTGCCTTCGCCGGGGGTGTGGGCGTCCCACGCGTGCGTGCCCTCGCCGGGCTCGACCGGGCCGATGCCGCTCACTGCCAGGGGCCTTCGCCCGGGCCGCCGGAGCGGTACCAGTCCACGCAGCCCGCGTGTGCCTCGCGGTCGATCAACGCGTCGGCCGCGTCGGCCCCTTGGCGTTTCTTCTCGGCCCGTGCGGCGTCCACCACGTTCCGCAGGATCTCGTACTGGCCGTTGGACAGCCCCATCGACTGGTAGTCGCCGTAGGTGCCGCTGTCCAGGACCTCCCGCGACCAGTGGGCGACGATCCGGGTGCACAGCTCTTCGGGCGGGGTGGCGGAGGCGGAGGCGGAGGGGGAGGGGCTCCGGGCGGTGTCGTGCCCGGAGGGGTCGCCGCAGGCGGTCGCCGACGCCCCTGCGAGCAGCGCCAGTCCGAGCAGCCGCGCCACCGCCCGCGCCCCGGGCGCCCTTCCCCTTGTCATGGTCCGACGCTAGGACGCCGGGGCGTCAGGGGGCAACGGGCACCCGTACGCGCTCTCTTGGGGCGCCGGGGCCGTCGGCCCGCCCTCAGCGCGCCGTGGGGGCGTCCCGCAGCAGACAGGTCAGCCGGGCGGTGCACACGCGGTGCCCCTCCTCGTCGCTGATCACGATCTCGTACGTCGCCGTGGACCGCCCCTGGTGCAGGGGTGTGGCCACGCCCGTGACCAGGCCGGAGCGGACGCCCCGGTGATGGGTGCAGTTGAGGTCGACGCCGACGGCGATCTTGCCGCTGCCGCCGTGCAGCATCGAGCCGACCGAGCCGAGGGTCTCGGCCAGCACCGCGGAGGCGCCGCCGTGCAGCAGCCCGTAGGGCTGGGTGTTGCCCTCCACCGGCATGGTGCCGACGACCCGGTCGGCCGAGGCCTCGACGATCTGCACGCCCATACGGGCGCCGAGGTGCCCGGCAGAGAACAGGGCCACGATGTCGATGCCGAGCGCGGCGTACTCCTCGATGACCTCCGGTGGGAACTTCACGTGCTGCTGTTCGCCCATGGGGCCGGGCTCCGTTCGTCGATCCGGGTCCAGTCACTGAGCAAACGCTCAGTCGGTCGACGATTGTTCCAGACGGACCACGACGGACTTGCTGGCAGGGGTGTTGCTGGTGTCGGCGGTGGCATCCAGCGGGACCAGCACATTGGTCTCCGGGTAGTACGCGGCCGCACAGCCCCGCGTGGTCGGGTAGACCACGACCCGGAATCCGGGCGCCCGCCGCTCCACGCCGTCCTCCCACTCGCTCACCAGGTCCACGTACGACCCGTCCGCGAGCCCGGCCACGCGCGCGTCCTCGGCGTTGACGAGGACGACCCGGCGACCGTTCTTTATGCCCCGGTAGCGGTCGTCGAGGCCGTAGATCGTGGTGTTGTACTGGTCGTGCGAGCGCAGCGTCTGCAGCAGCAGCCGGCCCTCGGGCAGCTTCGGGTACTCGACCGGCGCGGCGGTGAAGTTGGCCTTTCCGGTGGCCGTCGGGAAGCGGCGCTCGTCGCGCGGGGCGTGCGGGAGCGTGAAGCCGCCGGGGCGGGCCACGCGCGTGTTGAAGTCCTCGAAGCCCGGGATGACGCGGGCGATGCGGTCGCGGATCGTGGCGTAGTCCTTCTCGAACTCCTCCCACGGCACCTTGCTGTCCTCGCCGAGGACCCGGCGGGCGAGCCGGCAGACGATGGCCGGCTCCGACAGCAGATGGTCGCTCGCGGGTGCCAGGCGCCCGCGCGAGGCGTGCACCATGCCCATGGAGTCCTCGACGGTCACGAACTGCTCGCCGCTGCCCTGGACGTCGCGCTCGGTGCGGCCCAGCGTCGGCAGGATCAGGGCACGCGCGCCCGTGACGACGTGCGAGCGGTTGAGCTTGGTCGACACGTGCACCGTCAGCCGGGCGCGCCGCATGGCCGCCTCGGTGACGTCGGTGTCGGGGGAGGCGGCGACGAAGTTGCCGCCCATGGCGAAGAACAGCTTCGCCTCGCCGTCGCGCAGGGCGCGGATGGCCCGTACGACGTCGAAGCCGTGCTCGCGCGGGGGCACGAACCCGAACTCCTTCTCCAGGGCGTCCAGGAAGGCCGGGGCGGGGCGCTCGAAGATGCCCATGGTGCGGTCGCCCTGCACGTTCGAGTGGCCGCGCACCGGGCACACGCCCGCGCCCGGGCGACCGATGTTGCCGCGCAGGAGGAGGAGGTTGACCACCTCGCGGATGGTCGGCACCGAGTGCTTGTGCTGGGTGAGGCCCATGGCCCAGCAGACGATGGTGCGCTCGGAGGCGAGCACCATGCGCAGGGTCTCCTCGATCTCCGCGCGCGTGAGGCCGGTCGCGGTGAGCGTCTCGTCCCAGTCGGCGGCGCGGGCGGCTGCGGCGAACTCCTCGAAGCCGTGGGTGTGCTCGGCGATGAACGCCTCGTCGAGGGCGCCGTCCGTCTCGAGGACGAGCTTGTTGAGGAGCCGGAAGAGGGCCTGGTCGCCGCCGATGCGGATCTGCAGGAACAGGTCGGTGAGCGCGGCGCCGACGGTGAGGCCCTTGGGGTTCTGCGGGTTCTTGAAGCGCTCCAGGCCCGCCTCGGGCAGCGGGTTGACGCTGATGATCCTCGCGCCGCCCGCCTTGGCCTTCTCCAGCGCGGAGAGCATCCGCGGGTGGTTCGTGCCCGGGTTCTGGCCGGCGACGATGATCAGGTCGGCCTTGTAGAGGTCGTCGAGCAGGACGCTGCCCTTGCCGATGCCTATGGTCTCCGACAGGGCCGAGCCGGAGGACTCGTGGCACATGTTGGAGCAGTCGGGCAGGTTGTTGGTGCCGAGCTCGCGCGCGAAGAGCTGGTAGAGGAAGGCGGCCTCGTTGCTGGTGCGGCCCGAGGTGTAGAAGACGGCCTCGTCGGGGGAGGCGAGCGCGGCCGTCTCCTCGGCGATGATGTCGAAGGCGCGCTCCCAGGTGACCGGCTCGTAGTGCGTGCCGCCCTCGGGGAGGTACATGGGGTGGGTGAGCCGCCCCTGCTGGCCGAGCCAGTAGCCGCTGCGGCCGGCGAGGTCGGTGACGGGGTGGGCGGCGAAGAACTCCGGAGTGATCCGGCGCAGGGTCGCCTCCTCGGCGACCGCCTTCGCGCCGTTCTCGCAGAACTCGGCCGCGTGCCGGTGGTCCGGTTCCGGCCAGGCGCAGCCCGGGCAGTCGAAGCCGTTCTTCTGGTTGACCCGCAGCAGGGTCAGCGCGGTGCGCTTGACGCCCATCTGCTGCTGGGCGATGCGCAGGGAGTGTCCGATGGCCGGCAGGCCCGCCGCCGCGTGCTTCGGCTGGGCGACCTGCGGTGCGTCCTGGACCGGATCGGCCTTGGGCGGCTTCGTTGCCATCGCTGCGCTCTCCTTCGCCGGCACCTGTGCACCACGGGGCTGTGTCTCCGGGATCCTCGCACGCGGCGCCGACAGCGAAGGCGGCCGGGGTGTGCGGGGCCCGGACCCAATGGTTGCGCAATAGGCAATCGTTGCGGAAGGGGCAACCCGGTGAGTCCTTGGCAACGGTCGGGCGACGGAGCCCGGGGCCGGGTGTCAGTGGGGCGTGGCAGGATCGGGGGCGTGGCAGAGACAGCATCGAAGAAGACCGACACCTCCTCCGGCGGCAGCCGCCCGCGCCTGATGCTCATGGACGGGCACTCGCTGGCCTACCGAGCGTTCTTCGCGCTGCCCGCGGAGAACTTCACCACCGCGACGGGCCAGCCGACGAACGCGATCTACGGCTTCGCGTCGATGCTGGCCAACACGTTGCGTGACGAGGCGCCCACGCATTTCGCGGTCGCCTTCGACGTCTCCCGCAAGACCTGGCGCTCCGAGGAGTTCACCGAGTACAAGGCGAACCGCTCGAAGACCCCCGACGAGTTCAAGGGCCAGGTCGAGCTGATCGGCGAGCTGCTCGACGCGATGCACGTCTCACGGTTCGCCGTCGACGGCTTCGAGGCCGACGACGTCATCGCCACGCTCGCCACCCAGGCCGAGGCCGAGGGCTTCGAGGTGCTCATCGTCACCGGCGACCGGGACTCCTTCCAGCTCGTCAGCGAGCACACGACCGTGCTGTACCCGACCAAGGGCGTCTCGGAGCTGACCCGGTTCACCCCGGAGAAGGTCTTCGAGAAGTACGGGTTGACACCCGCCCAGTACCCCGACTTCGCGGCGCTGCGCGGTGACCCGTCCGACAACCTCCCGGGCATCCCGGGTGTCGGCGAGAAGACGGCCGCGAAGTGGATCAACCAGTTCGGTTCGTTCGCGGAGCTGGTCGAGCGCGTCGAGGAGGTCAAGGGCAAGGCCGGGCAGAACCTCCGCGACCACCTGGAGGCCGTCAAGCTCAACCGCCGCCTCACCGAGATGGTCCGCACGGTCGAGCTGCCCAAGGCGGTCGCCGACCTGGAGCGCCCCCCGTACGACCGCACGGCCGTCGCGATGGTCCTGGACACCCTGGAGATCAGGAACCCCTCCCTGCGCGAGCGGCTCCTCGCCGTCGACCCGGGCGGCGCCGAGGCCGAGACGACCCCGGTGATCACCGCTGGCGTGGAGCTGGACGGCACCGTGCTGAGCACCGGCGAGCTGGCCGGCTGGCTCTCCGAGCACGGCGCCGAGGCGCTCGGTGTCGCCACGGTCGACACCTGGGCCCTGGGCGCCGGTTCGGTCGCCGAGGTCGCGCTGGCCACCGCCGCGGGACCGGCCGCCTGGTTCGACCCGTCCCAGCTCGACGAGGCGGACGAGACGGCGTGGGTGGCCTGGCTGGCCGCCGAGGACCGCCCCAAGGTCCTGCACAACGCCAAGGGCGCCATGCGGGTGTTCGCCGAGCACGGCTGGCCCGTCGCCGGCGTCCGGATGGACACCGCCCTCGCCGCCTACCTGGTCAAGCCGGGCCGCCGCTCCTTCGACCTGGACGCGCTGTCCCTGGAGTACCTGGGCCGTGAGCTCGCCCCCGCCGCCGCGGCCGACGGCCAGTTGGCCTTCGGCGCGGACGACGGCGCCGAGGCCGAGGCCCTCATGGTGCAGGCCCGCGCGATCCTCGACCTCGGCGAGGCCTTCCGCGGCAAGCTCGAGGAGGTCGGCGCGGCGGACCTCCTCCAGGACATGGAGCTGCCCACCTCCGCCCTCCTCGCCCGCATGGAGCGGCACGGCATCGCCGCCGACCGCGCCCACCTGGAGGCCATGGAGCAGATGTTCGCGGGCGCCGTCCAGCAGGCGGTGAAGGAGGCGCACGCGGCCGCGGGGCACGAGTTCAACCTGGGCTCGCCCAAGCAGCTGCAGGAGGTCCTCTTCGGCGAGCTGGGCCTGCCCAAGACCAAGAAGACCAAGACCGGGTACACCACCGACGCCGACGCCCTGGCCTGGCTCGCCACGCAGACGGACAACGAACTGCCGGTGATCATGCTGCGTCACCGCGAGCAGGCGAAGCTCCGCGTCACCGTCGAGGGCCTGATCAAGACGATCGCCGCCGACGGCCGCATCCACACCACGTTCAACCAGACGGTCGCCGCGACCGGCCGCCTGTCGTCCACGGACCCGAACCTGCAGAACATCCCGGTCCGCACCGACGAGGGCCGGGCGATCCGCCGCGGCTTCGTCGTCGGCGAGGGCTTCGAGTCCCTGATGACCGCCGACTACAGCCAGATCGAACTGCGCGTGATGGCCCACCTCTCCGAGGACGAGGGCCTGATCCAGGCGTTCACCTCCGGCGAGGACCTGCACACCACGGCCGCCTCCCAGGTGTTCGGCGTCGAACCCACCGCGGTGGACGCCGAGATGCGCCGCAAGATCAAGGCCATGTCCTACGGCCTGGCGTACGGCCTGTCGGCGTTCGGCCTGTCCCAGCAGCTGAACATCGAGGCGGGCGAGGCGCGCGCCCTGATGGACGCGTACTTCGAGCGCTTCGGCGGCGTCCGGGACTATCTGCGCCGGGCCGTCGACGAGGCCCGGGCGACGGGCTACACGGCGACGCTCTTCGGCCGCCGCCGCTACCTCCCCGACCTCAACAGCGACAACCGCCAGCGCCGCGAGGCGGCCGAGCGCATGGCCCTCAACGCGCCGATCCAGGGCACCGCGGCCGACATCGTCAAGATCGCCATGCTCAAGGTGGACGGCGCACTGCGCGCGGCGGGCCTCGCCTCCCGCATGCTGCTCCAGGTCCACGACGAAATCGTCCTGGAGATCGCCCCCGGCGAGCGCGCGGCCGTGGAGGAACTGATCCGCCGTGAGATGACCGGCGCCGTCCACCTCAGGGCCCCCCTGGACGTCTCGGTGGGCGCGGGCGCGGACTGGGAGTCGGCGGCGCACTAGCCTCCGGCGGAGGAGCGGGGGTTGTTCTCCGGGTGAGCTGCGAGGGGTCCTGTCGGCGGCGACAGGGCCCCTCTCCCGTGCCGGAGAAGTCCTCGCCCCACCGTCACCCCCGGTGATCCCCCCGAAGGGCCCTCACCCACCTGGCCCCCGAGAACACGCCCCTGCCCGCCTCCGCCCGCCAGGATGCCGCCATGGGTATACGCATGCACCACCGCCGGACGGGCACCGCACGCGTTCACGCCACGGCGACCGCAGACATTCAGATCGGCCTCGACACGGCTCCTCCGACGCGACCGCTCCCCGCCTTCGCGCCCGCCGCGTCCACGCCCCGCATCCCCGCCACCCGGGCCACCGCCCTGCGCGCGGCCGCCGCACGTCTCGTCCACCCGCGCCTGCTCCGGCCCGTGACCCGGCTCCTGGCCGGGCTCGCCCGGCTCGTCCCCCGGGGGAGCGGCGGCCTGCGGCTGTGGGCCGAGCAGGCCCGCGGCTATCTGTGCCTCGCCCTCGGCGCCCTGAGCCGGCTGCGCAGATCCCGGCTGGACCGCCGTATCACCGTCTTCGTCGCGACGGCGGAACCCGTCACCGCACGCCCTGACGGCTCCGCCCGACGCTGACCTCCGCCGGCTGTCCGGCGGCGGCATCCCGGGCGGCCGGACGCCACACGCGCACGCCGACGGCGTACAGCAGCAGTCCCACTGCCAGACCCGCGCCCGCGCCGAAGCAGACCGTGGGGATCACCTCCCACGGTCTGGAGTCGCGCGCCCCCCGGTACTCCCACCACCGCGCCACGCGCTGCGCGGCTCCCGCGAGCGCGCAGCCGCCGGTCACCGCCGCGGCCCACCACCGGTCCCGCGCGGACAGCGACGGCACCCCGGCCGGCTCGCCCGCGGGCGCCCGGCGCAGCGCGTACCCGACGAACACGGCGATCACGACGGCTGCCACGGCGGAACCGCCGTACTGCAGATACCAGTACAGCGGTGAGCCCGCGATCTCCTCGCCCAGGACCGGGAACAGCCGCATGCCCCAGCGGTCGAGGTGCGTGAAGGCGTCCCAGACGACGTGCGTCAGCGCGCCGAGTACCGCGGAGACGTACCACCACGCCACGGTGGCCGGCCGCACGCGCGCGCGGGGCGTTCCGCAGCGGGTCAGCGCCGCCGTCCGTGCCTGTCGGGACGACGGCAGCAGCGCCACCAGCGGTTCGCGCAGCAGCAGCCAGAGCCCCACCAGCGTCCAGGCGATGAGCACGTCGACGGTGACGACACCGGGGAAGGAGTGCGTGACGTCGCCGAACTCCATGGCCCCGGACAGCACGCTCGCCGCGTAGTACGTCATGTCGGGGGCGAACGAACCCGCCACGAGGACGGCCGGAACCAGTCGTCCCCGGCCGGTTCCGTCGGTGCGCAGCGCGGGCAGGACCGCCGCCGCGTGGCTCAAAGTGAACGGCAACGCGGCTCCTTGCGGCGGATGTCGGGCGTCTGGGCGGGCACGGTGACCGAAGACGTCCAGTATGCGGGAGTGGTTCCCGGACGAACGGAACCCGGCCAACCGATGAAATCGGGGTTCGAACGGGTGCCGGTGTAAAAGAAGTTGTCGTAGGGTCGCTGGGGTTGTCGTGCCGTCGGATGCAGTCGAACAAAAGAACAGACAGGTGCGGTCCCTCCGAGTGCAACCCTCGGGGCGGGTCGATCGTCACAACAGCCACAGGCATCTCACAGCGGCCACAGGCGTGTGGTGGCGGACAAGGACACGGGCGCCCGGGCGTCCACGGGAGGGGTTCACTTCATGTCGTCGGCGCATTTCGGCAAGAGGCTGCGCAAGGGAGCGGTCAACACGACCGTGGCCGCACTGGCGGTCGCGGCCCTGGCCGCATCCCAGGCACCGGACGTCACGGCCGGCGGCGTGAGCGGAAGCGGACAGGCCGCCGCCGACACCCCGGCCGCCGCGGACGCGAGCACCGACGGCAGCGCCACCGGCAACTCCCCGTACTACACGGACCTGCCGCCGCTCAACAGCCCGAACCCCGCGCCGAGCAGCAGCGCCACCACCACCCCGGCCGGCACCGGAAGCTCCGAGGCGGGCATCCCGGCGACCGTCCTGGACGCCTACAAGAAGGCCGAGGCCGAGCTGGCCGCGTCCAAGCCCGGCTGCAACCTGCCCTGGCAGCTCCTCGCCGCCATCGGCAAGGTCGAGTCGGGCCAGGCCCGCGGCGGAAACGTCACCGCCGACGGCACCACCATCACGCCGATCCTCGGCCCGGTCCTCAACGGCAACGGCTTCGCGAACATCAGCGACACCGACAACGGCGCCTACGACGGCGACAGCACCTACGACCGTGCCGTCGGCCCCATGCAGTTCATCCCCTCCACCTGGGCGTGGGCCGGCCGCGACGGCAACGGCGACGGCAAGAAGGACCCCAACAACATCTACGACGCCGCGCTCGCCGCCGGCCACTACCTGTGCCGCAACAGCTGGGACATGTCCACCACGTCCGGCATGCGCAGCGCCATCCTCAGCTACAACAACTCGACGGACTACTACAACACCGTCATGTCGTGGCTGGAGTACTACCGCAAGGGCACCCACGAGATCCCCGACGGCACCGGCACCGTGCCGACCAACCGCAGCGACGACGACACGGACTCCACGCCGTCGACCCCGTCGACGCCCAGCACGCCGTCGACCCCGAGCACCCCCAGCACCCCGTCGACGCCGAGCACCCCGACCCCCACGCCGACCGACACGGTCGACCACCTGGAGGACGCGGGCACGGCGAAGCTCACCGCGATGGCGGGCGACGCGTTCTCCACGAAGGTCAGCACCCGTGCGGAGACGGAGGCCGGCAAGGCCGTCGCCAAGGTCAGGGTCCGCTTCACCATCGTCGGCGACACCGACGCCACCTTCACGGGCGGCGAGAGCGTCGCCACGGTCGCCACCAACAGCAAGGGCGTCGCCGTGGCACCCGCGCTGCAGGCGGGCGAGAAGACCGGCACGTTCACCGTCCGCGCCACGATCGTGGGCCGCACGATCACCGCCTTCGACTACAAGGCCACCGTCACCGCGCGTGCCGCCGACGCCCTCGCCCGCACCGGGGACACCGCGCTGACCTCCGTCGCGGGCGGCGAGTTCGCCGACCAGGTCCAGGTGAAGGCCACCTACAAGGGCGCCGTCGCCGACAAGGTCGCCGCCACCGCCACCCTGATCAAGTCGGCCGACGACCCGACCGCCAACGACAAGGGCCCCTACTTCAAGGACGCCTCCGGCAACCCCGTCCGCACCCTGACGGACCTCCGGACCGACGCCAACGGCGCCCTGCAGCTGCCGAAGCTGTACGCGGACGACACCACCGGCACGTTCCTGCTGCGCATCACCACCACGGGCGGCGCCACCCTGACGATCGAACTGACCGTCACCGAGCCCGAGACCACGACGCCCGAACCGACGCCCAGCGACTCGTCGAGCGCGAGCGCGTCCCCGAGCGCCGACGCCAGCGCCTCGCCCAGCGAGTCGTCCACCTCCGGCTCGTAGCCGAGCGTCTTCCGTACGACCCTTGCGGCGCCCTTCCTGAGGGAGGGGCGCCGCAGTCGTGTCCGACGTGTTCTCATCTCACCCACCCATTGCTACGGTGCCGCCACCTGACGTCCCGTCAGCTTAGGGAGGCCCGACATGCGCGCCCTGATCGCCGCCGCGACCGGCCTCGCCGTCGCGCTCGCCCTCGTCCTCACCGTCTCCGCGCTGGGCACACCCACCGGCAAGACGTCTCCGAAACCCCTACTGACGACGGTGCCCGCACACCCGTAACCGCCCCGGAGGGAGGCCGAGATGCACCGCAAGGCAAGCCTGGTCCTGCTCGCCCTCGCCGTTTTCTGCGCGGCGCTGTCCCCGCTGCTGCGCTGGTACGCCTTCCCGCGCCTGGCCAAGATCCCGGCGAACGAGTACCAGACGATGGTCCTGGAGGCGAAGAACGCCACCCTCCTCGACTACGGCACCATGACCGCCCGCACGGTCCCCAAGGTCACCATCGTGCAGACCCTCAAGGGCGACGTGGCGGCCTCCGAGAAGATCGAGAAGACGGCGGGCCGGGACGTCGTCGTCTGGGACGGCCTGTCCTACATCCAGGGCCCCGACGGCAAGATGGTCTCCAAGGTCCCCGAGCGCTACATCTTCGACGCCCACACCCAGGAACCCGTCCACGCCACCGGCGAGTCGGTCGACGGCGACCCGGTCCGCCGCGAGGGCATCGAGTTCAAGTGGCCCTTCCTCACGGAGAAACGGGACTACGAGTACTTCGACGCCCAGACCCGCACCACCGCCCCCATCCACTACAAGGGCACGCAGAACTTCCGCGGAGTGAAGGTCTACTACTTCGAGCAGACCATCCCCTGGACCAAGGTCGCCATGCCGAAGACGATGCCCGTCGCCGGCATCACCCCCGAGACCGTCGCCAAGACCGGCACCACCCGCTGGTACACCACGGTCCGCAAGTTCTGGGTGGAGCCGCTGACCGGCGCGCCCGTCTACGGCGAGGAGATCCACAAGGAGGAACTGCGCGGCGGCTCCCTCCTGGGCGGCCGCGCCAAGGTCACGGCGTTCGCCGGCCACGTGAAGATGCGCGAGGACTACATCGAGCACACCGTGGACCTGGTCGCGCACAACCGCACCCTGGTCCTGCTGATGACGTCCTACCTGCCCTGGGGCCTCCTCACCCTCGGCGTCCTGCTGCTCGCCCTGTCGCTCTACCTGGAGGCCCGCGGCCGACGCCCGGCCGGCCCGCCCCCGGCCAGAACGCCCGAGCGGGAACCGGTCACCGCCTGAGCCGCGCGTTGGTGTGCCGCGTCGGCTCGGCGGACGCCGGATCCTCCGGCCACGGATGCTTCGGGTACCGGCCCCGCAGCTCCGCCCGCACCCCCCGGTAGCCGTCCTTCCAGAAGGACGCGAGATCGGCGGTGACGGCGGCCGGGCGCCCGGCGGGCGACAGCAGGTGCACCAGCAGCGGCACCCCCGCGACCCGCGGCGACTCCTGCAGCCCGAACATCTCCTGCAGTTTCACCGCGAGAACCGGCCGCTCGGGATCCGTGTAGTCGATCCGGATTCCGGACCCACTCGGCACGGTGATCCGCTCCGGCGCCAGCTCGTCCAGCCGGGCCGCCTCCCCGGACGCCCAGGGCAGCAGCCGCCGCAGCGCCTCCCCGGCGTCTATCCGCGCGAGATCGGCCCGCCGCCGGGCCCGGCCCAGCTCGGGCTCCAGCCACTCGCCCACGCGCGCGTGGAGCGCCGCGTCCGACACATCGGGCCACGGCTCACCCAGCTGCAGCCGCAGAAACGCCAGCCGCCGCCGCAGCACGTCCGCCTCCGGCGACCACCGCAGCAACCGGAACCCCTCCTGCCGCAGCCCTTCGAGCAGCGCGTCGCGTACGAGGCCGCCGTCGGCGTCCCTGAGGGGCCGCACCGCGAGCTCCACGGCCCCCAGCCGCTCGACCCGCCGCGCGACGACGTCCCCGCCCGCCCAGTGCACCTCGTCCCGCTCGTCCAGCAGAGCACCGGCGGCGACCCGGGCGACCTCCTCGTCGACCACCGCGGCGAGCTGCACCCGCGCGTGCCCCTTCCCAAGAGGCCGGTCGGCGACGGCGACGGCGAGCCAGGGCGCCGATCGCAGGGGCGAGCCTTCGCGGAGTTCGGCGCGGGTGCCGGAGACCATGAGGTACGAGCCGCCGTCGGCTCGGGCGAGCCGCTCGGGAAAGGCGAGGGCGGCGACGAGTCCGGCGAGGCTGTCGTCGGTGGCGCCGGCTGCGCCGACGCCCTTGGCGTTCACCTTTGTCGAATGTGTCGAAAGAGAGTCAGGGGCGGGTGGGTGGGACATGTCAGCGAGGACGGCCCGAAGTCGCCGAACCTCCGCACGCCACCTTCCGGCATAGGCGTCACCCCCACGCCGGACACTCCGCAAGGCGGCGCCCAGATCATCCCCGTACTCCCGCGGAGCCTCCTCGCTCAACAGGGCGACGACCTCCGCAGCGTGCTCCGCCCCCACCAGCGAGGCTCCGTCCAGCAACGCCCGCCCCAGCCGGGGGTGCAGCCCCAACCGGGCCAGCCGAACCCCCTTACCCGTGGCCCGACCGACGGAGTCGACCGCCTGCACAGCGGTCAGCAGACCCCGTGCCGCCGCCATCGCCCCGCCCGGCGGCGGATCCAGCAACGCCAGCGAGGACGCCTCCGGGTCGCCCCAGCAGGCCGCCTGAAGGGCGAACGCGGTGAGGTCGGCCACCTTGATCTCCGGCGCCGGGAAACGCGGCAGACGGGCGTCCTCCGCCTCCGCCCAGCACCGGTACACCGCACCCGGCGCCTCACGCCCCGCCCGCCCGGCCCGCTGCCGCGCCGCCGCCTGTGAGGCCCGTACGGTCGTCAGCGCGCTCAGCCCGCGCGCGTGGTCCACCCTCGGTTCCCGCGCCAGCCCCGAGTCGACGACCACCCGCACCCCGGGGACGGTCAGCGAGGACTCCGCGACGGAGGTGGCCAGCACCACCCGGCGCCGCTCACCCGGTGCGAGCACCGCGTCCTGCACGGCGGCCGGCGCCCGCCCGTGCACCTGGAGCACGTCCACCCCGTCCAGACCCCCCAGCTGCGCCGCGACCCGCGCGATCTCCCCGACGCCCGGCAGGAAGCACAGCACGTCCCCGGACCGCTCGGTCAGCGCCCTCCGCACCACGGACGCCACGTGCGCGAGCAGCGCCGGATCGACCCGCATGCCGTGCGGCGGCCGTACCGGGCGGGCCGGGGGAGCCCAGAGCACCTCCACGTCGTACGAGGACCCGTGGGCCGCCACCACCGGCGCCCCGCCCAGCAGCCTCGCCCACCCCTGCGTGTCGGTCGTCGCGGAGGCGGCCACCAGCCGCAGCTCGGGCCGCAGCGTCTCCCGTACGTCCCACAGGAAGGCGGCCGACGTGTCCGCGTCGAGATGCCGCTCGTGGCACTCGTCGAGCATCACGACGTCGACGCCGGTCAGCTCCTGGTCGCGCTGGAGCCGTTGCAGCAGCACACCGGTCGTGACGACCTCCACGCGCGTGTGCCGGCCGACGGCCCGCTCGCCGCGCACGGTGAAACCGACGCTCTCGCCGACCCTCTCGCCCAGCAGCCACGCCATCCGCCGGGCCGCCGCCCGCGCCGCGATCCGCCGAGGCTCGGCCACGACCACCCGCCGCGCGGGCTCCCCGCCCAGCAGACCGGCGAGCGCGAGCGGCACCAGCGTCGTCTTGCCGGTGCCGGGCGGCGCGGCCAGGACGGCGGTGCCGTGCCCGTCCAGAGCGTCGTTCAGGGCGGGCAGGGCGGCGCGCACGGGCAGCGCGTCCAGGGCGTCGTGGCGGAGGATCACGCCCCCAGTGTCGTACGCCTCCGCACGCGCGCCCCACGCGCGCGTGCGTCACCGCGACCTACGGCTCAGTCCCGCTCGCAGACGAAGATCGCCGTGCCCGGGATCAGGTTCCCGCGCATCGGGGACCAGCCGCCCCACTCGGAGGTGTTCCAGGCCGGCCACTCCGGCTCGGCCACGTCGAGCAGGCGGAAACCGGCCGTCACGATGTCGCGGACCCGGTCGCCGAGCGTGCGGTGGTGCTCGACGTACACCGCGCGGCCCTCCTCGTCCACCTCGACGTACGGCGTCCGGTCGAAGTACGAGGCAGACACGGACAGCCCCTCCGGCCCCGGCTCGTCGGGGAACGCCCAGCGGATCGGATGGGTCACCGAGAAGACGAACCGGCCGCCGGGCCGCAGCACCCGGTGCATCTCCTTCAGCACCAGCACCGGATCGGCGACGAAGGGCAGCGCCCCGTACGCCGAGCAGGCCAGGTCGAAGGAACCGTCCGCGAAGGGCAGCGCGCCCGCGTCGGCGCACACCAGAGGAAACCCCCCGCCGATGCGCAGCGCGTGCTGGAGCTGGCGGTGGGAGAGGTCCAGGGCGACCGGACGCGCGCCCTGGGCGGCCAGCCAGCGCGAACACTGGGCCGCGCCGGCGCCGATCTCCAGGACGTCCTTGCCCTTGAGGTCCTCGGGCGGGCCGAGCAGCTCGGCCTCCACCTCGTCGAGACCCTCGGGACCCCATACGAAACGGTCGTCGCCGAGGAACGACCCGTGCTCGATCTGGTACTCGTCCGCGTTGCGGTCCCACCAGCCCCGGTTGGCCCGGGAGCTCTCCGTGACGTCGGCGTCGCGCCGGGTGGCCTCGGGCTCGAAGGCGGGCTCCGGGACCTGCGCGGACGATGCGGGCTCTTGGATGATCGGCTCCCTCGTCGTACTCTTCCGTGCAACCCGCCCGACGGTGCCACCGAGGTGTCACCGGAGGGGCTTCCTGCGGCCTGCGTGACCTCAGGAGAAAGGTTGTGTGCCGGATATGCGGGGTTCTGCCCCGGGTGTGCGCCTTCGCGCATTGACCCTGCCCGGCTGCCCCCGTATGCTACAAGTTGCGCTGCGGGCCTGCGCACCTCAGACGGAGCAGGCTGCGCTCGCATCTGTTGTATGTCCCCTCGGTTGTCGAGGCGCATCACCGGTTCACCGGTGGGGCGCTTCCTAGGCTGTCCGGCTTCATCAGAGCGATACGGGCTCCCGGCGTAGCAGTACCTACGACTTTCTGTCCGTAACCGGAGCCCTTTCCCACATGACGAGCAGCACCGAGACCACCGCCACCACCCCGCAGGTTGCGGTCAACGACATCGGTAACGAGGAAGCCTTCCTCGCCGCGATCGACGAGACGATCAAGTACTTCAACGACGGCGACATCGTCGACGGCGTCATCGTGAAGGTCGACCGGGACGAGGTCCTGCTCGACATCGGTTACAAGACCGAAGGTGTCATCCCGAGCCGCGAGCTCTCGATCAAGCACGACGTCGACCCCAACGAGGTCGTCGCCGTCGGCGACGAGATCGAGGCCCTCGTCCTCCAGAAGGAGGACAAGGAAGGCCGCCTGATCCTCTCGAAGAAGCGCGCCCAGTACGAGCGTGCCTGGGGCACCATCGAGAAGATCAAGGAAGAGGACGGCATCGTCACCGGTACCGTCATCGAGGTCGTCAAGGGTGGTCTCATCCTCGACATCGGCCTCCGTGGCTTCCTCCCGGCCTCCCTGGTCGAGATGCGCCGCGTCCGCGACCTCCAGCCCTACGTGGGCAAGGAGCTCGAGGCGAAGATCATCGAGCTGGACAAGAACCGCAACAACGTGGTCCTGTCCCGCCGTGCCTGGCTGGAGCAGACCCAGTCCGAGGTCCGCCAGACGTTCCTCACGACCCTCCAGAAGGGTCAGGTCCGTTCCGGTGTGGTCTCCTCGATCGTCAACTTCGGTGCCTTCGTGGACCTGGGTGGCGTCGACGGTCTGGTCCACGTCTCCGAGCTGTCCTGGAAGCACATCGACCACCCCTCCGAGGTCGTCGAGGTCGGCCAGGAGGTCACGGTCGAGGTCCTCGACGTCGACATGGACCGCGAGCGCGTCTCCCTGTCGCTGAAGGCGACCCAGGAAGACCCGTGGCAGCAGTTCGCCCGCACCCACCAGATCGGCCAGGTCGTGCCCGGCAAGGTCACGAAGCTGGTTCCGTTCGGTGCGTTCGTCCGCGTGGACGAGGGCATCGAGGGTCTGGTCCACATCTCCGAGCTGGCCGAGCGCCACGTGGAGATCCCGGAGCAGGTCGTCCAGGTCAACGACGAGATCTTCGTCAAGGTCATCGACATCGACCTCGAGCGCCGTCGCATCAGCCTCTCGCTGAAGCAGGCCAACGAGTCCTTCGGTGCCGACCCGGCCTCGGTCGAGTTCGACCCGACCCTGTACGGCATGGCCGCGTCCTACGACGACCAGGGCAACTACATCTACCCCGAGGGCTTCGACCCCGAGACCAACGACTGGCTCGAGGGCTACGAGAAGCAGCGCGAGGAGTGGGAGCGCCAGTACGCCGAGGCGCAGACCCGCTTCGAGCAGCACCAGCAGCAGGTCATCAAGTCCCGCGAGGCCGACGCCGCTGCCGCGGCCGAGGGTGGCGAGGCTGCGGCTCCGGCCGCGACCGGTGGCTCGTACTCCTCCGAGGGCGCGGACACCTCCGGTGCGCTCGCGTCGGACGAGGCGCTTGCCGCTCTGCGCGAGAAGCTCGCGGGCGGCCAGAGCTGAACGCCGCTCACTGAGCTGTAGCTCCTGACTGAGGGGCCGTACCTTTCGAGGTACGGCCCCTCAGCGTTTTCGGCTGCCGGGCCGGTGGGGGCCGGTCGCGCCCACGCGGCGGAGCCGCATAGTGATACAGCCCCGCGCCCCTGAGGTGCGCTGCCCTCGCGCCTCTCGAAACGTGTGGGATACACGAGTAGCCGTCGCGCCGTAACCCGGGATTGGGACGCTTCCCCGGTCTTCGTTCAAGATCGAGAGGGGATAGCGGTCATGCCACAGCCTCAGCCCAGGTCGGGAACGAGTCGGCGGGCGTTCTTACGGAACGTCGGTCTCACCGGGGGCGCCGGGACCATGTTCGCCACCATGGGAGCCCTCGGGCTCGCGCCCACCGCGCAGGCGGCCGCGCGCGAGACGCCCTTCCGCGCGCTCAGCGCGAGCGACTTCCACCTCACCGGCCGTGCCGCGGCCAAGGTCGTCATCGTCGGAGGCGGTATCGCCGGCCTCACCGCCGCCTACGAACTCGGCAAAGCCGGCTACGACTGTACGGTCCTGGAGGCCCGGGAGCGCACCGGCGGCCGCAACTTCACCGTGCGCGGCGGCGACACCACCACGGACCTGTACGGCAACGCACAGACCGCCCGCTTCGCCGACGGGCAGTACATGAACGCCGGGCCCGCCCGCATCCCGCAGTGGATGGTCACCCTCGACTACTGCCGCGAACTCGGCGTGCCCATCGAGGTGTTCACCAACGTCAACGCGGACGCCTATCTGTACAACGAGTCCGCCGGCATGACGAAGCCGGAGCGGTACCGCACCGCCAAGGCCGATGTCTACGGCCATGTCTCGGAGTTGCTCGCCAAGGCCACCGACAAGGGCGCCCTCGACGCGGAGTTGACGGCCGAGGACCGGGAACGGCTCGTCGACTTCCTCAAGGACTGGGGCGAACTCGGCGACACACTGACGTACGAAGGTGGCGAGCGGCGCGGGTACACCACCGTCCCCGCCGCGGCCGGGACGCCGGGTGTGCCGCTCGGGGACGTTCCCACCGCCTCCGCGGTCTTCGCCAGCGGCGTCGGACGCTACTTCTCCTTCGAGTTCGGCTTCGACCAGGCCATGCTGATGTTCCAGCCGGTAGGCGGCATGGACCAGATACCGAGGGCGCTCACGCGCGCGATCGGCGCCCGCCGGATCCGTACGGGGGCGGTGGTCTCGAAGATCACCGACACGGGGAGCGGCGTCACCGTCACGTACACCCAGGGCGGCCGTACGAGAGCCGTCGAGGCCGACTACTGCGTGGCCGCCCTCCCGCCCAACATCCTCGCCAAGGTGCCCCACACCCTCGGCTCCGGCGTGCAGGGCGCACTGGAGGCGATCACCCCGTCGTCCGCGGCCAAGATCGGCCTGGAGTACAGGTCGCGCTGGTGGGAGCTGGACCACCGCATCTACGGCGGCATCACCGAGACCGACCAGGACGTCACCCACATCTGGCATCCGTCGTACGGCTTCCACGGCGAACGCGGCATCCTCATCGGCTACTACAACTACGGCAGTAACGCCGACTCCTACGCGAAACTCACCCCCAAGGGGCGCGAGGAACGGGCGGTGGCCGCCGGAGTGAAGATCTACGGCGCCAAGTACCGCACCGAACTGGCCTCCTCCTTCTCCCACCACTGGCGCCAGACACCACACCTGGAGGCGGCCTGGCACAGCACCCCGGGCGGCCCCGACGCGCCCCGCTACCAGCCCCTCAACGAGCCCACCGGACGCGTCCACTTCGCCGGCGACTGGCTCAGCTACACCGACGCCTGGCAGCACGGCGCCTTCACCTCCGCCCGCAGGGCCGTGACAGCCCTCCACGCGCGCGTGCTGGCCTCCTGACCCGGCCCGCCACGAGACGCGCGTAAAAGTCACCTGATCAGGGGGCGTGGGCCGGGAATGCCCACGCCCCTACGCGCGTTGTGATGTACGAACACGAGGAGGAGCGGTCCAAGTGCTTGATCCGCAGGGTTTGTACGCATGGGAGCCGAAGGGGCTGGCCGTCGTCGACATGGCGCTGGCCCAGGAGTCGGCCGGACTTGTCATGCTCTACCACTTCGACGGATACATCGACGCGGGCGAGACCGGCGACCAGATCGTCGACCGGCTCCTCGACTCGCTGCCCCACCAGCTCGTCGCCCGCTTCGACCACGACCGACTGGTGGACTACCGCGCCCGCCGGCCGCTGCTGACCTTCAAGCGCGACCGTTGGACGGAGTACGAGGAACCGGCCATTGAGGTGCGGCTCGTCCAGGACACCACAGGAGCCCCCTTCCTGCTGCTCTCCGGCCCCGAGCCGGACGTGGAGTGGGAGCGCTTCGCCGCGGCCGTCCGGCAGATCGTGGAGCGGCTGGGCGTGCGCCTGTCCGTCAACTTCCACGGCATCCCGATGGGCGTCCCGCACACCCGCCCGGTGGGCCTCACCCCGCACGGCAACCGCACCGACCTGATCCCGGGCCACCGCAGCCCCTTCGACGAGGCGCAGGTCCCCGGCAGTGCCGAGGCGCTCGTCGAGTACCGCCTCATGGAGGCCGGCCATGACGTCCTGGGCGTCGCCGCGCACGTTCCGCACTACATCGCCCGCTCCGCGTACCCGGACGCGGCCCTGACCGTGCTGGAGGCGATCACCGCGGCGACCGGTCTGGTCCTGCCGGGCATCGCGCACGCCCTGCGCACGGACGCACACCGTACGCAGACGGAGATCGAGCGCCAGATCCAGCAGGGCGACGAGGAGCTCACCTCCCTCGTCCAGGGCCTGGAGCACCAGTACGACGCCGCCGCGGGCGCCGAGACCCGGGGCAACATGCTGGCGGAGCCGGCGGACATCCCGTCGGCCGACGAGATCGGTCTGGAGTTCGAGCGCTTCCTGGCGGAGCGCGAGGGCGACAACTGAGGCGCACAACCCGCGTCGGGCCTGCCGGGTGCGTCGTCGGTGGCAGGCCCTAAGCTTCCGCTCATGCTGAAGGTGGGCCTGACCGGCGGGATCGGCGCCGGCAAGAGCGAGGTGTCGCGGCTGCTCGTGGAGTGCGGCGCCGTGCTGATCGACGCGGACCGCATCGCACGCGAGGTCGTCGCGCCGGGAACACCGGGACTCGCGGCGGTCGTCGACGCCTTCGGGACGGACGTACTCGCTGCCGACGGCAGCCTCGACCGCCCGAGACTCGGCTCGATCGTCTTCGCCGACCCGGACAGGCTCGCCGTCCTCAACTCGATCGTGCATCCCCTCGTCGGCGCCCGCTCCCGCGAGCTGGAGACCGCCGCCCCCGAGGACGCCGTAGTCGTCCACGACGTCCCGCTCCTCACCGAGAACGGCCTCGCCCCGTTCTACGACGTCGTGGTCGTCGTCGATGCGGCCCCCGAGACCCAGCTCGACCGGCTCGTCCGGCTGCGCGGTATGACCGAGGAGGACGCCCGCGCGCGGATGGCCGCCCAGGCGACCCGCGAGAAGCGCCGCGATATCGCCGACATCGTGATCGACAACGACGTACCGCTGCCTCAGCTGGAACGACGCGTGAAGGACGTGTGGGCCGAGCTGCTGCGCAGGGCACAGTCCTCGGAATAGGGGTCCTCGCTCCGCGCGTTGAACCCTCCCAGCAAGGGAAGGATTTTTCCGTGCCCGATACCAGCGGTTCGACCGGACGTACTCCGGAGACGCATGTCATCGACTTCCGTGCCGCGGAGCAGCTGCTCGCCGCGCGGGACCCGCGGGGCGCGGTGAAGCTGCTCGACCGGGTCATCGCCGCACACCCGGAGAACACCGCCGCCCGCCTGCTGCGCGCCCGCGCCTTCTTCGCCGCCGCGCAACTCAGGCCCGCCGAGCTGGAGTTCGCCATCGTCCTGGAGCGGGAGCCGGACAACGCGTTCGCGCACTTCGCGCTCGCCCGCACCTACGAGCGGCAGGGACGCGGCGACCAGGCCAAACGCCACTTCCGACTGGCGGCCGCGCTGGACCCCAACCCGCAGTACCTCAAGGCGGCCCGCTTCGAGACCTGAGCGAGGCCCGGCCCCCGGACTGCCGGGCCTCACGGGTGTCGGCTCCCGGACCGAGGGGCCTCACGGGTGGCGGTGTTCCGGCGGCCGGTACGGCGGTCGGTACGGCGGGACGTGGTGGTCGGGCGGCGGGTACGGCGGGATGTCACGGCCCGGCTGGTAGTGCGGGCCCTGCCGGATGTGCTTGAGGATCAACGACAGATCCACGGTGACCACCAGCCAGAGAACCCCGCAGGCGGCCGCCCACCCGGGACGGCCCACGAGGGCGAACGCGGCCGTCCCGAAGATCGCCCAGGCCAGCCCCCACAGGCTCAGCCACAGACGCATCCGCAGCGCACTGCGCGCGGTCGACGGCTCACTGCCCGTACGCATCGGGATCACCACTCCTCCCTTGAAACGTACTCTTCGGCCTGGACGTTCTCCAGGGGAGTCCCGAGTCCGTGGAAGGGGGTCGGTGCCGTGCTGCCGCACGCCGACGAGCCGGCCCTCCCAGAGTTCCCAGGTGTCTCGGGGCCGGCGGCCCGCGGACACGGCCGGCTGCCCTTGTAGCTCGAACGGGTGAACCGCGGGCGGGGTGGGAACGACTGTCCGAAGCCTGGCCGTTGGGCGGGCATGAGGCTGGACATGCGAGAGGGACACGAAGGCACGGGACCCGGAGCGATCACCCCGGACGGCTGCGCGGTGGAGTTCTATTCCCGTCTGCCCGTGGGGGACGAGCCGGATGTCATCTCGGCGGCGGTGCCCGCCGGAGCGCACATCCTCGAATTGGGCAGCGGGGTGGGGCGGGTGACCCACGCCCTCCTGGAGCGCGGGTTCACCGTCACGGCGGTGGACGAGTCCGCCGAGATGCTGGAGCGCGTCCGCGGGGCGCGCACGATCCGCGCCTCGATCGAGACCCTCGACCTGGGCGAGACCTTCGACGTGGTGATGCTCGCGTCGTACCTCGTCCACAGCGGGGACCTCGAGGTCCGACGGGGCCTGCTGCGCACCTGCGCACGGCACGTCGACGACGGCGGGTACGTGCTGATCCAGCGCGAGGGGGCGGACTACCACACCAACCTGCCCCGCGAACGCGTCGACCCGAGCGGCTTCACCCTGCGGATGGTGTCGTCGGAACCGGTCGGCGACGGAGTCAACTCGGTGCGCGCGGAGTACGAGTTCCCGGACGCGGTGTGGACCCAGACCTTCCGCGCCAGACCACTGACCAAGGAGCAGTTCGAAGAGGCGCTGGCGGAGGCGGGCCTGAGAGTCGACCGGTATCTGACGGAGGACGGGATCTGGGTGAGGGCGATACGGGTGGAGGCATAGGCGGGAAGCGGACGGGGTCCCCTCTCCGGGGATCGGCTGCTCGAACTGGCCGTGCGGTCGCCTTGTTGGTCCCGCTGCTCCAGTCCGTGGCGGCGGTGGCGCTGACCGGGCTGATGGTGGGCGCGTTCGTCGGGGCGAACGGCCGGCCGTACGGTGGAGGCATGGACGCCCCACACCGCTCCGGGCCTTCGGGCTCCGCGGGTCTCGTCGGTCTCGTCGGTCTCGACCGGCGGGTCGCCGGCTGTCGGGCGTGCCCCCGGCTGGTGGCCTGGCGTGAGGAGGTGGCCCGTACCAAGCGGGCGGCTTTCGCCGACTGGACGTACTGGGGCCGTCCGGTCCCCGGCTTCGGCCCGCCGGACGCCCGGCTGCTGATCGTCGGACTCGCCCCGGCGGCGCACGGCGGCAACCGCACCGGCCGGATGTTCACCGGCGACCGCTCGGGGGACGTGCTGTACCAGGCGCTGTACGACGTGGGGCTCGCCTCACAGCCCACCTCCGTTTCCGCCGACGACGGACTGGAGCTGTACGGGGTCCGGGTGACCGCGCCGGTGCACTGCGCACCGCCCGCCAACAAGCCCACCCCCGAGGAGCGGGACACCTGCCGGTCCTGGCTGGTCCAGGAGCTGCGGTTGCTGCGGCCGACACTGCGCACGGTCGTCGTCCTCGGAGCCTTCGGCTGGCACGCCGCACTGCCGGCGTTCGCCGAGGCGGGCTGGACGGTACCCCGGCCGCGGCCGGTCTTCGCCCACGGGACACGGGTGTCGCTGGAAAGGGCGGAAAGGACGGAAGGGGAAGACGGAGAGGACGGGGAGGACCGGCGGGAAGAGCAGGTAGGGCTGGAGCTGTTCGGCTGCTTCCATGTCAGTCAGCGCAACACCTTCACCGGTCGGCTCACCTCCGAGATGCTGAGGCATGTGCTGCGGGGGGCGGGGGAGACCGCGGGACTGCTGCCGGACTGAGGGCGGGTCTCGAGCGGCGCCGGTCAGGGCAGACGCGGCCCAGTGAGCGCGGTTTCGAGGGCTTCGCCCGTCAGCTCGATCACCACGGCGTCTTCCCGCAGGGCCCGCCGGTAGGTGCGCGCGTTCTTCGGCCCGGCACACGACTCCGGTGCCGCTGGGGTCGATCACGACCGCGGCCTCGCTGCCGTCGGACGCCCGGACCCAGAACTCGAGGCTCCCGCTCATGAAGATCCTTTCCCCCGGCGGTGGTGGCGTTAATTGGCGCGACGCCGTCGGCACACGGCCCTAGGGTGCCCGGATGAGTGCGTATCCGGAGATCGAACCGTACGACCACGGCATGCTCGATGTCGGGGACGGCAACCGCGTCTACTGGGAGACCTGTGGGAATGCGCGGGGCAAGCCCGCGCTGGTGCTGCACGGGGGGCCGGGTTCGGGGGCGAGCGCCTGGGCGCGGCGGCTGTTCGATCCGGAGGCGTATCGGATCGTGCTGCTCGACCAGCGCGGATGCGGGCGTTCCACGCCGAGCGCGAGCGCGTACGACACCGACATGAGCGTCAACACGACGGCTCATCTCCTGGCCGACCTGGAGCTGCTGCGTGAGCGGCTGGGGATCGGGCGATGGCTGGTGTGGGGCGTGTCGTGGGGGTCGGTGCTGGCGCTGCGGTACGCGCAGACGCATCCCGGTGTGGTGAGCGAGTTGGTGCTGACCGGAGTCGCGACCGGCTCCGACGCGGAGGTGGAGCTGCTGACCAGGGGGCTCGGGCAGATCTTCCCGGAGGCCTTCGAGCAGTTCCTGGCCGCTCTGCCGGAGGCCACGGCGCGGGAGGGGAATCTCCCTGCCGCGTACAACCGCCTGCTGGAGTCGCCCGACCCGGAGGTGCGGGAGCGGGCGGCGCGGGCGTGGACCGACTGGGAGACGGCGATCATCCCGGCGCCGCCGAGGTCGGTGGAGCGGTTCGAGGATCCGGCGTTCCGCATGGGGTTCGCCCGTACCGTCACGCACTACTGGGGCAACGGGCACTTCCTGGGCGAGGCGGGGGAGGAGGGCGTGGTCCTGCGGGACGCGCGTCTCCTCAAGGGCATACCCGGCACGCTCGTTCAAGGCAGCCTCGACTTCGGCAACCTCCTCGGCATCGTCTGGCGGCTCCACCATGCCTGGCCGGGCAGTGAGTTGGTGGTCGTGGACCAGGCCGGGCACAACGCGAGCGCGCCGGGCGTGGCGGAGGCGCTGGTGGCGGCCACCGACGCGTACGCCCGGCGCTGACCCCGGCCCCTTCGCACGGGGCGGGTCACACCATGGGACCGGCCCCGTGCGACAGGGCCGGTCACCGCAGGCGCGTCACACGATGCGGGCCGCCGAGACCGGCCGGTCGGACACCGGCCAGGTGTTCGTCGTCTTCGCGGAGTTGACGCTCCACCGGTACCGGGAGAACTCGCCGGTGGCGTCGGAGGTGTAGAACATCATGTGGCCGATGCCGACGCCCTCGAAGTTCGCCCCCTCGACGTCGCTGACCATGCGGGTGTCGGGATACTGGGGGTAGTTGGGCTTCCCGTACACGCCGTGCGCGTCGGAGGTGCAGTCGACGACCTCGACGGCGTACTGGGTCTCCCCGGTGAAGTCGGCGCTCCCGCTGAAGACGCCCTTGACCTCGCGGACCATGACGATGTGGCCGGTGTTGTCCTCGACGGTGCCCAGGTAGTCCACGGCGATCAGGTCGCCCGGCCGCAGGTCGGCGACCTTGCGGACGCGCTGGAAGCGGGGGCCGGCGGTGCCGTCGGTGAACGCCTTGCGGTAGTCGGCGGCCTCGGGGATGCGGTCCTGGAAGTACTGGCGGAAGTAGTCGTCGGTGGCCCAGCCGTAGGTGTGCTTCAGCACCCAGGTGAGGAACGACGAGCAGCGCGCGTGGGAGATCCAGCTCGTGAGGTCGTCGGGGGTGCCCCAGGTGACGGTCGACGCGGAGCCGACCAGGTAGCGGTTGTTGTCCCGGGCGGTCTGCCCGCTGATCAGCGCGATCTCGGCGGCGGTCAGGGCACGGCCGTAGGCACGGACGTCGTCGATCGCGCCCTTGAAGCGGTTCACGTACGCGCCGTCCCAGCGGGCCCGGCCGATGTTGAAGCCCTGGGTGGCGGCCCAGGAGAGGGCCGCGTCGGCGCTGCTCTGCAGCGCACCGTTCACATACAGGTGGATGCGGGCGCCGTCCCAGACGCCGGTCAGATGGGTCCAGACGCCGAGAGCGGTGACGGGGGTGGTGGCCGCCGCCGAGATCTTGACGCTCTGGTCCTCGCTGCGCACCTTGAACGCCCAGGTGCCGAGGGTGTCGTCGTACTGGAGGAGGAAGCGGCTGCAGTTGCCGCCGTCCTGGCTGACGGCCGTGTACATGTTCGTCAGATCGGCGGGACTGGCGGGATCGTCCGCCAGGCGCACCCAGGCCGACACCGTGAACGGGGCCGTGGTGTCCAGTACGGAGGTCGTCGCGGCGTACGAGGCCGAGGTGCCGCCGAAGCTCAGTTCGCCGCCGGCCCGCAGGGCGCTCCAGGAGGTGCCGGTGCCGAGGGTGAGGGGCTGCTCACGGCCGGAGCGGTCGGCGCCCGAGCCGTCCAGCGGCCAGTGCCCGGCGAGTCCGGCGGGCAGATACCCGGCCGCCAGCATCCGCTGGTACTGGACCATCCGCTCGGCCTCGACGAGGTGTGGTACGGCGACCGGGGTGAACGGGGTGTCCAGCGGGGCGTCCGCGGCGGCACTCCCCGCACCGCCGATCACCCCGGTCATCGCGCTCGCCCCCACGAGTGCGGCTCCGCTCAACAGCCCGCGTCTGCTGACCATGCTCGTTCTCTCCTCCCGTTGTGTACAGCGTCGGGAGAGTCTATTCATACGATTGTTCGGATGCTGGGGGGTTCCGCGGCTCGGCGGTGTCTCCGAAGAGATGGCGGACGGTGGAGCGGTAGTTCGCCTGGACGTGCCGCAGTGCGTGGGCGCGGGCCCGGTCGGGGTCGCCGGAGGCGATGGCGTCGTACAGCTCGCGGTGTTCGGTGAGGAGCTGGGGCCACTCCTCGTTCTGCCGGGTGAGCCAGCGCAGCCGGCCGTCGACGGGTTCCATGACCGAGATCAGCAGGCTGTTGCCCGCCATGGCCAGGATGCCGTCGTGGAAACGGGTGTTGACGTCGGTGATCGTCTCGGCGTCCCCGGCGGCGGTCGCCGCGGCCGTCTGGTCGAGCAGCCCGCGCAGCTCCGCGAGCGCCTGCGGGGTGGCCCGTGAGGCGGCCAGTCCCGCCGCGTACACCTCCAACGCCTCGCGCAGCTCGAAGAGTTCCTTGACGTCACCGGGAGTCAGCCGGCGGACGACGGTGCGGCGCGCCGACTCGAAGAGGACGAAGCCCTCGGAGACCAGGGAGCGGATCGCCTCGCGGACCGGTACCCGTGAGACGCCGAACCGCTCGGCCAGTTCACGCTCGACGAGCCGGTCGCCGGGGCGCAGGCGGCCCGCGATGATGTCCTGCCGCAGTGTGGCCAGGACGCGTTCGCGCACCGCTCCGAGGGGTTCGATCTTCGCCGTGGAGCTCATGGGTGCCATCTTCGCCGACCCGGAGGTGCTTTTACGGAGCCGTAACGGGACGGACATCGGTCGGAACGCTTGACGGGAGGACCATGACCGCAGTTTGGTATACCAAACGGTGTTGACCAAACGACTCGGAAAACCGCCCTCCGCCACCCCCCGGCCCTTCCCGCCCCGTCGCTCATGGAGGCCCCGTGTCCCTCGCCGACAGCGCCGAAGCCACCGGCGCACCAGCGTTCGTCCCCGACCCCCGGCTCACCAACGAAGACCTCGCCCCCGCCGGTAAGCGCAACTGGAAGGTCTTCGACCTCTTCGCCATGTGGATGTCCGACGTCCACAACCTGGGCAACTACACGTTCGCCGCCGGCCTGCTGGTCCTCGGCATGAATGTGTGGCAGGTCTTCACCTCCCTGCTCGTCGGCTTCGTGCTCATCTACATCGGCATGAACTGGATGGGCAGGGTCGGCCAGCGCCACGGCGTGCCCTTCCCGGTCGTCAGCCGCATCAGCTTCGGCGTCTGGGGCGCCAACATCCCCGCCCTCATCCGGGCCGTGATCGCCATCATGTGGTATGGCATCCAGACCTATCTGGCCTCCGTCGCCGTCAACGTCATGCTGCTGGCGGCCTGGCCGGGCCTGGAGTCCTGGACGCACAGCTCCTTCCTGGGCCTGGACGCGCTCGGCTGGGTGTCGTTCGTGTCGTTGTGGCTGGTCCAGGCGCTGATCATCAGCCAGGGCATGGAGTCGGTGCGCAAGTTCCAGGACTTCTGCGGCCCCGCGATCTGGCTGGTCATGATCGCGCTCGCGGTCTGGGTCCTGGCCAAGGCCGACTGGACCATCTCCCTCACCACCACCCCGCACCCGGTCTCCGTGGGCGAGCAGTGGCGGCAGTGGTTCGGCGCGATCGGACTGATCCTCGCCACCTACGGCACGCTGATGCTCAACTTCTGCGACTTCTCCCGCTTCGCACCCGACTACAGGACCGTCCGCCGCGGCAACTTCTGGGGTCTGCCCATCAACTCCACGGCCTTCGTGGTCGTGTCCGTCATCGTCACGGCCGGTTCGCTGGAGGTGTTCGGCGAGGCCATCACCGACCCCGCGGAACTGGTCGCCAAGGTCGGCAACACCTGGGTGCTGGTCCTGGCCGCGCTGACCTTCGCCATCGCCACCATGGGCGTCAACATCGTCGCCAACTTCGTCTCCCCGGCGTACGACCTCGCCAATGTCTGGCCGCAGAAGATCACCTTCAAGGTCGGCGGCATGATCAGCACCGTCGCCGCCCTGGTCGTCACCCCCTGGAACCTCTTCTCCAACCCCACCGTCGTCAACTACTTCCTCGGCGGCCTCGGCGCCTTCCTCGGCCCGCTGTTCGGCGTGATCATGGTCGACTACTACCTGATCAAGCGCGGCCGCGTCGATGTGAACGAACTGTTCGACGCCACCCCCGGCTCCCGCTACTACTACCGCAAGGGCGTCAACCCGAAGGCCCTGTGGGCGTTCCTCCCCTCCGCCGCGGTCGCGGCCGTGCTCGCGCTGGTGAAGACCTTCAGCGACGTCGCCCCGTACTCGTGGTTCATCGGTACGGCCCTCTCGGCCGGCCTGTACGTCCTGCTCTGCCGTGGCGAGCGGGCGGCCGGAGCCGAGGCCGCAGCTCCCGAGAAGCCCGTGGAGGTCTGACCAGCGTGCGGAACGTGCGGATCGTCGTCACCAACTGCAACACCACGCAGGAGATGACCGAGGAGATCGTGCGAGGTGCCCGGGCCGCGGCAGGCCCGGGCACCACCGTGACCGGACTGACCCCCGCCTGGGGGCCCGAGTCCGCGGAGGGCTGGCTCGACAGCTATCTCTCGGCCGCCGCGGTCATCGATCGCCTGCGCACCTACGACGGTCCGCCCTACGACGCCGTCGTCATGGCCGGTTTCGGTGAGCACGGCCGCGAGGGCGTACGGGAACTCGTGGACGTCCCCGTCGTCGACATCACCGAGGCCGCCGCCCACCTCGCCTGCCTCCTGGGCCGCCGCTACGGCGTCGTCACCACCCTCGAGCGGTCCTGCGGCCAGATCGAGGACAGCCTGGAACTGGCCGGCGTGGGCCGCAACTGCGCCGCCGTCGTCGGCACCGGCCTGCGCGTCCTGGACCTCGGCGACACCGACCGCACGCAGAAGGCCTTCCTCGCCGCCGCCGAACGGGCCCGGGACGCCGGAGCCGAGGTCCTCGTCCTGGGCTGCGCCGGTATGACGGGCCTGCAGCGCGTCATGGGCGACAAGCTGGGCCTTCCGGTCGTCGACGGAGTGGCAGCGGCGGTGAAACTCGCGGAGGCACTGGTGGGGCTGGGACTGAGGACGAGCAGGGCGGGCAGCTTCGCCAAGCCGGTGCCCAAGCGGAGGGTGTGGGGCGCGAGCTGAGGCCGGCCTCATGTGTCCGGCTCCTCCGCCGCCCCGTGCCCGGGGTCTCCACTCAGGAGAGACCGCGCCGCGATCCGGGCCAGCAGCTTCCGCCGCCGGCGCCGTACGGCCCTCCGCGCCGCGGTGGAACGGCGCCCGAGAGCGGCCGAGACGGCCCGGAACTCGGCGCCGCGCTCGGCGGCCTCGACCCGCTCGACGCGGTAGAGGCGGATCTGCGGGGCGGCCCGGACGTAGGGGTTGGGGCGCAGCAGATCGGGCTCGCCGAGCAGCCGTCGCACCATCGCGGCCGTCCATCCCCGCGCACGCAACCCGGCCCCCGAGAGATGCGTACGGGCACGGGCGGCGCCCCCTTCCACCGTCTCGCCCCGTTCCACCGTCCCGCCCCCTTCCGCCCTCTCGCTCCCGCCCGCCTGGTCCCGTCGATCCCGTCCATGCGTCGTCATCACGACCTCCCCCGTCGTCACGTCGAGTGACGACTTCATTGATAACGCGCGCCACTGACAACGGCCCCGGCCCGACCGTCCTCCCCCGATAACCGGTCGACAGCGGACGCAGTGCCCGGCCACCCTTGCCTCCCGCCACCGTCGCCTCGACCGCCGGGAGAACCGAGCCGATGCCCGTGCCCGTCCGCAGCGACAGCGAGTTCCTCGACGCCACCGCCGACCGCCTCGCCGCCCTCCCCGGAGTCCGGGCCGTGGCGCTCGGCGGTTCGCGGGCCGAGGGCACGCACCGGCCCGACAGCGACTGGGACCTGGCCGTCTACTACCGGGGTTCCTTCGACCCCGACGACCTGCGCGCCGTCGGCTGGGAGGGCGAGGTGTCGGAGCTCGGCGGGTGGGGCGGCGGGGTCTTCAACGGGGGCGCCTGGCTCACGATCGACGGGCGGCGGGTCGACGTGCACTACCGGGACCTCGACGTCGTCGAGCACGAGTGGGCGGAGGCGGAGGAAGGGCGGTTCCGGGTGGAGCCGCTGATGTTCCATCTCGCGGGGATCCCGAGCTACCTCGTCGTCGCCGAGCTGGCCGTGGACCGGGTGCTGCGCGGTGAGCTGCGGCAGCCCGCCGCATACCCCGGAGAGCTCCGCCGTACCGCCCCCGCACGCTGGTACGGAACCGCCCGCGCCACCCTCGCCTACGCCAGGGCCGCCCACGCGGCGGCCGGACGGCGTACCGAGGCCGCGGGGGCGCTCGCCGTGGCGGCGGCCCAGACGGGGCACGCGGTGCTGGCGGCACGCGGAGAGTGGGTGACGAACGAGAAACGGCTGCTGGAAAGGGCGGGACTGCGAAGTGTCGACGAACTCGTCTCCCTTCTCGGGAACGCCGAATCCGGTGAGGTCGTGACCGCACTCGAACAGGCCGAGGTTCTCTTCGAGGAAAGCGTGCGGGAAGCCTCCGTGAATCAGGCGCTCGAATAATCGTTGGAAAAGGGTGAGTTGCCGTTGCTACGGTCCATCTCGTGGCGAAACTCAATCAGATCATCGCAGTCGAGAAGGGCATCAAGTCCAAGGCGCACCAGGACCTGACCGCGGCCCACCACGGGCTGCAGAAGCCCGCGCTGCTGGCCGGAATCTCGCGGACCTACCAGCCCAAGGACGAGGAGGGCGAGCAGCTGCCGCCCGAGTCGACGCGCGTGCAGGTTCAGGCCGAGGACGTGCTGCGGGAGACCGCGGCCACGCTGACGCGCCTGTTCGACGTGACCGCCACGAAGGACTGGGCCAACTGCACCGCGCGGGCGGACGTGAAGGTGGACGGGCGGGTCCTCGTGGCCGACGTGCCCGTGTCCTACCTGCTCTTCCTCGAGAAGCAGCTCGTCGACCTCAACACCTTCGTACGGAAGCTGCCCGTGCTCGACGCCTCCGAGGCCTGGGTGCAGGACCCGTCCGCCGACGCGTGGAAGACCGAGCCGGTGCGGACCCTGCGCACCAAGAAGGTGCCCCGCAACCATGTGAAGGCGGAGGCGACCGACAAGCACCCGGCGCAGGTCGAGGTGTACTACGAGGACGTGCCGGTCGGTTACTGGACGACCGTGAAGTTCTCCGGAGCCCTTCCGGCCCGCCGGGTCAACGAACTCCTCGCCCGCGTGGAGAAGCTGCAGCAGGCCGTGAAATTCGCGCGGGAAGAGGCGAATGGCGTCGAGGTCGTCGACCAGCGGGTCGGTGACGCGGTATTCGGTTACCTCTTCGAGTAACCATTTCAGACCCCCCGGCCCACTGCGGCCGGGGTGCGCGAGGAGCGCAAGCTGAAGCTGAAGCTTGTCGTGATGATCGCCAATAATCGGTGATCGTTGAATCTCAGACTCTTGCTCCAGACTCAGCATTCGCCGCCGATCGCCGGATCGACCGGGCCCAGGCCCCCGGACGTCGAAATGCCGGTTCAAGTCCGGCCCGTGCAGCTCGATGCACGGTGGTCCAAAGGCAGGACGCGACGACATCACGACTGACCTGGGTCCTCAAGCGTGCCGGCGTGCCACTTGGGCGGCATCGACAGGGGCCGGGGGCAGGCTACGCCTCCGGCCCCGCTCCCGTTCCGGCGTTGCGTTCATAAAGAAAGCGGGATCCGGCCCAGCCGTCACCTCGCCGAAACGCAACCGTCCCACTCCCTCCAGGACCGCCCCGTACCGTGGACACCACAGCTCACCACTGACCGCCCCGGCCACCGTCGCCCGAAGGCCCACCGCCCTCGAACACGACAGGAGCCCCGTGTCCCCGCGTTCCGCCGTTGCCGTTCGCACAGTTCTTCCGCCCTGGCTCGCCCATGCCCTGCGTGCCCAGCGCGGGCCCGTCCCCTGGAGTGCCGTCACGCGCGGTGCGCTGGCCGCCGGGCCGCTGTTGCTGGTGGCGGTGCTCGCCGGGCGGGTCTCCCTCGGGGTCGTCGCCGCCATCGCCGCGATGCTCGCCGGGATCAACGACCGGCCCGGCAGCAGGCGGGCCGCCGTCAAGCGGCTCGGCGGGCCCGCGCTCGCGGGAGCGGGCGGGATGCTCGTCGGGACGTACGTCGGGGACCACGTGGGCGCCGTCGCGCTGACGGCCGTACTCACCGGGCTGGGCCTGCTCGCCGGCGGGATCAGCGCCATCGGGCCCGTCGCCTCCGGGGCCGGGACGCACCTGCTGGTCGCCGCGGCCATCGGCGCGGGGATGCCCGTGCCGGAGGCCGGATGGACGCGGGCCCTCGCCTTCGTCGCGGGCGCCGGATGGCTCCTCGCGCTGCGGCTCGCACTGCCCACACCCGGCGCCATGACCGGCGACTTCCGCTTCGACGGCGAGCGCGACGCGGTCGCCGGCGTGTACGACGCCGTCGCAGGCCTCCTCGACGCCACCGGCACCGAGCACGCCACCGCCCGCCGCGCCGCCCTCACCGCCGCACTCGACCACGCCCAGGACGCCCTCACCGGCCCCCGCCTGCGCCGCTACGCCAGCTCCTCCGCCGAACGGCGGCTGCACGCCCAGTACGCCGCCGCCCTGCCCCTCGCCGAGGCCGCGACCGCCCTCGCCTGGGCCGGGGAACCCGTCTCCGCACGGGCCGCCGAAGGCCCCCGGCGACTCGCCGCCGCCGTACGGGAGAACACCCCCACCGGGCCGCTGCCCGCGCCCACCCGGTCCGCGCCCGCGCTGCGCGCCCTCGACGACGCGCTGCTGCACGCCGCCGAGGCCTTCGACCAGGGCGGCGGAGGCGATCTGCACACCCGTCGGCGCGGCGCACGCGACCTGCTGCGGACCGCGTTCGGGGCCGGAGGGCGCGAGTACGGGCTGCGGGTCGCCCTCTGCTTCGGGGCCAGCGCCGGCATCGCCCAGGCCCTGCACCACTCCCACTGGTACGGACAGCACACCCACTGGTACTGGCTGCCCGCCACCGCCGTCTTCCTGGTCAAGCCCGACCTCGGGCCCCTGGTGTCCCGGGTGCTGTGCCGGGCCGCCGGGACCGTGCTCGGGGCGCTCCTGTTCGCCGGGTTCGCCGCCGTGCTGCCCCGCCCGGAGGGGCTCATCGCGCTGGTCGCCGTCTGCGGGGCGCTCGTCCCCGTCTCCACCCGGCACTTCGCCGCGCAGACCGCCGTCGTCACCGTCCTCGTGCTGTCCCTCGTGATGGTCGGCGGCGAGCCCCAGGCCTCCGTCAGCCGGATCGCGGAAACCCTGCTGGCCTGCGCGATCGTGCTGATCGTCGGGCATCTGCCGATGCCGGGGGAGCGCGGCGGCCAGGTGCGCGCCCGGCTCGCCGCGGCCGGTGGCGCCGCGCACGCCTACCTCACCCACGTCCTCGACGGCTCCGACGACCGCGCCGCCCGCTGGACCCTGCGCCGCGAGGCCTACCGCACCCTCGCCGAGGCCCGTACGGCCATCGCCCTCGCCGCCCACGAACTGCCCGCCCTCGCCCGGCACACCGAGGGCACGGACGAGGTCGCCGCCGTCCTCGAACGGCTCGTCGACACGACCACCGCGTGCGCGGTCCACCTCGACGACAGCGGTCGGCTCAGCCCCGGGCATCGGGCTCAGCTGGCCGAACTCCTCGGTGAACTCGCCGTACGGAGAGACCGACTGGGCCTGACGACTCCGGTGCCGACGCTGCCGCTCGCGGTCTGACCGTCCCGTCCTTCGGCTCAGCCGATCCGCACCCACACCGGTGCGTGGTCCGAGCCCGGTTCGTTCCGGCGCGTCGCCGGATCCGCTCCCACCGACGGCAGCCGCAGCTCCCCCTCGGTCCCCGTCCCCGCCTCCGTCACCCGGTGGACCAGGCGGTGGCTCGTCAGGATGTGGTCGATCAGCTCGCGGCGCCCGGAGTTGATCCGCGAGTACCGCCGGTCGGCGGGGATCAGCGGGGCCACGTCCCAGAGGCGGGCGGCGTCGCCGTTGTCGGGTGTCTCGAAACCCCGCGTGCCGATCTCCGAGCCGGGCGGGCCCAGCAGGATCTGCGTGGTCGCCGCCTGCACCTCGTCGTTCAGGTCGCCCAGCACCGTCACGTCATGTGCCCGGCCGTCGCCGGCCAGCAGGTCGTCGGCGAGCGCCCGCAGCGCCGTCGCCTCGGCGGCCCGCCGGTAGAGCGCGTAGGCGCCGTAGCGGGCCCGTTCGCCCTCGTCACGCGGGAAGAAACGATCCCCCGGATACGACAGCAGCTTCGACTTCAGATGCGCCACCGCCACCCGCAGCGGCCCGGCCTCCGTCACCGTCTCCACCGCGAGGAACCCCCGGCCCGCCCCGTCCACGGTCGCGCCCGAGTCGTCCGACTGCACCGGCCGCACCTTCGGCGCGAACGCGCGGGTGTCCGCCAGCACCTCCAGCGGCGTACGGCTGATCACACCGACCCGGATGCCCCGGCCGTCGGGGAGCGCGGACAGCGCGACATGCCAGGTCCCGCCCACCGTCTCCAGCAGGTCCGCCAGCGCCTCGGGCTCCCCGACCTCCTGCACCCCGAGCACACCCGGATCGAGCGCGGTGACCACGGCGGCGAGCGCGGCGAGCTTCGTCTCGTACGCGGCCTTGTCCTTCGGACCGAACGGTCCTCCGGGCCGGTACAGGTTCTCGAGGTTCCAGGTGCCGAGGAGCATGCCGGGCTCCCTCCAGGAGGTGTCGTGGCGCCAGGGTGCCCGCCCGCCACGCCGGGCGACAGCTTCGCGACACAAAGCGGGCCAGGGCTCACACGGCGGCACGACACCGTCGTACGTTGACGCAATGACGCCTTCTCCGACGCCCGCCCCGGAGCCCGCCCGCGCCGCCGATCTCGTCATCACCGGCTGCACCGTCCTCACGCACGACGAGGAGGAACGCGTCGGCTTCCGGGAGGACGCCGCGATCGTCGTCCGGGACGGAATCGTCGACCGGGTCGCCGACGCCGCCGAGGCCGAGGACCTCCCCGCCGCCGAGCGTCTCGACGCACGCGGGCAGGTCGCGATGCCGGGGCTCGTCAACTGCCATACGCACGCCCCGATGGTCGCCCTGCGCGGCCTCGCCGAGGACCTGCCCACCGAGGAGTGGTTCAACGACGTCGTCTGGCCCGTCGAGTCCAACCTCACCGCGACGGACGTCGAACTGGGCGCGCGGCTCGCCTGCGCGGAGATGATCCGCGGCGGTGTCACCTGCTTCGCCGACCACTACTTCGCGATGGACGCCGTCGCCGCCGTGGTCGCCGAGTGCGGGATCCGCGCCCACCTCGGACAGGTGTACTTCTCCTCCCAGGGGCCCCAGGGGCGGGAGGACTCCCTGGAGTTCGCGCTACGGCACCGGGGCGGCGCCGACGGCCGCATCACCACCGCCCTCGCCCCGCACGCCCCCTACACCGTGACCGACGACGACCTCGCCGCCACCGCCGCCCTCGCCCTCGAACACCGCCTCCCCGTCCATCTGCACGCCTCCGAGAACCGCGACCAGGCCGACACCAGCCTCGCCCGGCACGGCGTCACCCCCATCGAGGTCCTGGAACGCACCGGCATCCTCGACACCGACGTCCTCATCGCCCACGGCACCGGCATCCTGGAGCGCGACCTGCCGGTCCTCGCCCGCGCGCGGGGCCGTACGGCCGTGGCGAGCGCGCCCCGCGGCTATCTCAGGTTCGCCTGGCCCACCACCACCCCCGTCCGCGCCCTGCGCGAGATCGGCGTCCCCGTCGGACTCGCCACCGACGGCGCCGCCTCCAACAACTCCCTCGACGTGTGGGAGTCCATGGCCCTCACCTCGCTCCTCCAGAAGTCGACCACCGGCGACCCCCGCTGGCTGACCTCCCGTCAGGCCCTCCACCACGCCACGCTCCAGAGCGCACGAGCGGTCTCACTGGAGGACCGCGTGGGGAGCATCGCCCCCGGCCGACGCGCCGATCTCGTCCTCGTCGACCTCACCGGCCCGCACACCCAGCCCGTCCACGACCTCGCCGCGACCCTGGTGCACAGCGCCCGCGCCGCCGACGTACGCACCACGATCGTCGACGGACGGATCCTGATGCGCGACCGCGAGCTGCTGACCATCGACGTACCGGAGGTGGTACGGGAGCTGGGCCGACGGCTGCCCGCCCTCCTCGACCGCAGCCACGGCAGACGCATTCAGCGGTACGACACATGAGTCCACTGTCACGACGAGTACGACCTCTGACACGCGCGGTGCGTGCGATGTCCGGAAAGTGACCGGATCCTCACGGTCCGCACCGAACCCGTGTCAGCTACGTCTCAGTAGCGCAACTGGGCGAGGCTTTCGGCCTCCCGAAGGCGTTAACTCCTACAAGCACAACGCTGTCTGGAGGTGCGAGATGGTGAACGGGCGTACCGTGCTCGAGCGCTTTCCCGCAGGTGGGCCGCGCGGATCGTGGCCCGCGGAGGAGTTCGCGCACGCGCGGCGCATGGAGGGGCTGGCCGCCGAGGTCGTCATGGACCTCGCGACCGACACGTTCCTGGTGATCGTGCGGGGCGGCGACGCGGCCGACTGAGCCCTCAGCCGACCTTCGACGTGGGCACCTTATCCGGGACCGGCTTCGGGCCCTGCGCCGGCACCGGAGCCGTGAACTGCTCCGCCTGCAGCGCGTACAGCTCCGCGTAGACACCCCCGCGGGACAGCAGCTCCTCCGGCGCCCCGGACTCCACCAGCCGGCCCTGGTCCAGCACGTGCACCAGGTCCGCGTGCCGCACCGACGCCAGCCGGTGGGTGATCAGGACGACGGTCTGGCCGCTGCCCGCCAGCGCGCGGATCTTCTCGAACACCTCCAGCTCGGCCCGCGCGTCCAGAGCCGCCGTCGGCTCGTCCACGATCAGGATCCGGCCGCGCCGGTACGCGGCCCGCGCGATGCCGAGGCGCTGCCACTGGCCGCCGGACAGCTCGTGCCCGCCGCTGAAGTGCCGTGCCAGCAGGGTGTCCAGACCGCGCGGCAGGTCCGCGACCACCTCCTCGGCGCCCGCCTCGGCGATCGAGCCGGCCAGCCGTTCCTCCGTCAGCGGCGTCGACGAACGGCCCACGGCCACGTTCACCCGTGCCGTGAACGGCCAGCGCTTGAAGTCCTGCGCCACCATCGCGATGCGCTCGGCCAGCTCGTGCCGGTCCGCGTCCGCCGCGTCCACGTCGTCCCACAGGATCCGCCCCCGGTCCGGCCGGTACAGCCCGGCCAGCAGCTTCACCAGGGTCGTCTTGCCGGAGCCGTTCTCACCGACCAGCGCGACGATCCGGCCGAGGGGGAGGGACAGCGAGACGTCGTCCAGGGCGGGCCGCGTCGACTCGCCCGGGTAGCCGAACGTGACGTTCTCGAAGCGGACCTCCCGCGGGTCGTCCGGCAGGGCCGCGCCGCCCACCGGGATCGCCCGTTCGGCCGCCTCGACGTACAGGCGCTGCAGATCGCCCACGAACAGGGCCTCCTCGTGGAGCTGGTTGACCTCCAGGACGAGGGTGTTCAGGCTCGCCGAGCCGCTGCGGATCGCGATCACCGCGGTGCCCGCGACCGCCAGCGCCATCGTCCCGCTGAGCAGCAGCCCGCCGAGCGTGGCGTACGTGGCCACCGTCGCCAGTCCCGTCCAGGTGGCCGCGATCAGGCCGGTGCGGGCGGCGAGCCGGGCCAGCCTGGCCTGTTCCGCCTCCGCGGTCTCCGACATCGCGCGGAAGTGCTTCAGCAGGAACGGCCCGACCCCGTGCACCCGGATCTCGGGCGCGGCCGCCGGTTCGGTGAGGAGACTGGCGATGAGATGCCCCGCGCGCGCGTGCTGCACCCAGGTGTGGAACGACTCGTAGCGGCGCCGGGCGTTCGTCAGGGCGCTCCAGGCGCTGGGCAGGGTCATCGTGACCAGGAGCGGCAGCAGCAGCGGGTGCAGCACCGTCAGCACGCCCGCGGCCGCCGCCAGCGAGATCATCGCGTTCACCACGCGCGTGCCGTACATGATCATCCGGCGGGCGGACGCGGCGCCGTACTGCGCGGTGTCCAGCAGTTTGTGGAAGGCGTGGTCCTCGATCGCGGCCAGCTCCACCGCCGCCGCCCGCTCCAGGTACAGCTCGGTCGCCACCCGCTCCACCTTGGGCTCCAGACGCCCGGTGGCGTACGTCGACGCGGCCCGCAGCAGTGCCGCGACGAGGAGTACGGCGGCCATGACGACCAGGGCGGGGAGGGCACCGCGCAGCCGGTCCTCGATCGGGCCGCCGGCGATCAGCCGGCCCAGCACCGAGTTCACCGCGAGCAGACTCACCGCCTGGGCCGCGCCGCGGCCGATCTCCGCGGTCAGCACGATCCGGGCCGCGCGTGGATCGGCCTGCCGGGCCAGCCGCAGGCTCACGGTCAGCAGGGAGGGCAGCCGGGTCACCATCGCGCGGAAGCTCAGCTCCAGGAAGGCGTCCCGGTGCTGGTTCCAGCCCATGTCGTAGCGGAGGGGGCCACCGAAGAGCAGCCGCTCCGACTCGGACACGTCGCGTTCGTCGGGACCCTTCGGTTTGTGCGCCTTCCCCACCTTTTCCGCCTCCCGGGATCGTGGACGAACGGCCACTATTGCGGGAGGCGGTGGGTGAGGACAGGGCGCGGGACGCGGAAGAGGGATGCGCGCGGGCGTACGCCGGGGGAGGGGAAGGGGTTCGGCCGAGGGTGGCGGTCGGTGCTGCCGGGGGCGTCGGTCTCCGTGGGGCCCGGGGCTATGCGCTGATCGGTCGCGACCAGGTGGGCGTCGTGCCGGTGAGCCGGCACAGGGCCAGGTAGAGGGGGATCGGCGGGGTGTACGGAAGCGTGCCGTCCGGCCGGTGGATGAGATCGGGGACGGGCACGGAGTCCGGGACGATCGCACCCGGTGTGTAGCGCGCCGGGGCGGGCCATTCCAGGGCGTAGTCGGAGTCGGACGGGACGAGCCACCACCAGTGGCCCTCGTCGGCGTAGACACAGCCCATCCGGGGCAGCCGGGGCATGAGCAGCGGGCCGATGCCGACGGGGACGGCCACGGCGTCGCAGCCCAGCGGGGCGGTCATGCCGTCCGGCACGGCGAGGCGGCGCGGGGGCTCCGGGGCCGTGCCCAGGTCGCGCCGCAGACGGACGAGGGTGTCGAGGGAGCGCACCGGCCTCCGGCCGGGCGCGCCGCTCATGCCCTCCCTCGCTCTCGGCTTCTCTCGAGCGGAGGGAGCCCAGCGCCGCCCTGCCCGGCCCCGAGGCCGGGGAACGGGCGCGGCACGGGGGGCTCGCCGACGGTGGCGGCGGACTGGCCCGGGACCTGGTGGGCCGGGGTGCGGTGCTCCGCACCGAGCTGGTCCGCGCCGTGGTGGTCGAGGGCGCGATGATCCGCTGCGCGGTGGTTCAGCTGGGGGTGGCCGAGCGAGGTGTGGCCGAGCGAGGTGTGCCCGTAGGGGGTGTGGTCCAGGGCGTGGTGGCTCGGTCCGTGGTGGTCCAGGACGCAGAGATCGGGCACGTGCTGGTCCTGGCTGCGCCGGTCCGGACCGAAGGGGTTGAAGGCGCGGTGGTCCGGGGCGAGAGAAGCCGTGCGGTGGTCCACGCCGTGACGGTCCGTGCCGACGACGTCCAGGGGGCCGGGATCCGTGTCGCGGTGGTGCGTGCTGTGGGGGAGCGGGCCGTGGTGTTCCGGGCCGGAGTGCCGCTGGGGGGCCACGCTCGGGGTCCGGCTGCCGGGCTCCGGCGCGGGACGGGGCGGCCGGGGCGCACGGGCCTCGGCTTCCGGGGCGCCGGGAGGTGCGGGGTGTGTCGGCCGGGCAGCGCGGGGCTGTGCCTCAGGTGCGGGGCGTGTGGCGTGGGTCGTGCGGGGCTGCGCCTCGGGTGCGGGGTGCGGAGCGTGGGTTGCGCGGGGCTGTGCCTCCGGTGCGGGGCGTGTGGCGTGGGTCGTGCGGGGCTGCGCCTCGGGTGCGGGGTGCGGCGCGTGGGTTGCGCGGGGCTGTGCCTCCGGTGCGGGGCGTGTGGCGTGGGTCGTGCGGGGCTGCGCCTCGGGTGCGGGATGTGTCGCGTAGGTTGCGCG